>CAMLSB010000146.1 GCA_946482565.1 uncultured Lysobacteraceae bacterium
TCGTCGGGTTCGAACACGATCGCGACCTTGTCGCCGCGTGTCGCCAGGTGCCGGTCCAGGCACTCCACGCTCGCATTCAGCTCGCCGTCCGCGTACCAGTGCACGTGGAAGTCGTCGGCGTCGAAGGAGGTGTCCTTCACCCGGGTCGGGCGCCGCATCCAGTCGAGGCGGCCGGCGGCGCGGCCCCAGAAGCCGTCCGGATCGCGCAGGGAGTCTTCGTACAGGCGCGCATATTCGGCGGCATCGAGCGGCATGGCCGGCTCCTCCAGGCAGGACAGGACCCCAGTTTGCCGCAATCGGCCCGGCGGCTTCACGCCGGCGATCGTGGTCCATGCCGGCCGGTGACTTCAGGCCTATGCCGCCATCACGCGGGGGGTTTATGTTGCGGGTCCCTCCCGAACCGGTAGATGCCCATGCGCCTTTCCCGTCCGACCCTGCTGGCGATGGCCATCTGCGCCTGCGTCGCCTGCAGCCGCACCCCGACCGCCGACGACGCCGCGAAGACCGCCGCGCCGCCCGCCGCCACCGCGCCGGCGCAGCCCGTCATCGGCATCGACATCGCCGGCATGGACAAGGCGGTGCAGCCGGGCGACGACTTCAACGAATACGCGAACGGCGGCTGGCTGAAGACCGCCGAGATCCCGGCCGACCGCTCCAGCACCGGCATCTTCCTGCAGGTGTTCCAGAAGGCCGAACAGCGCCAGGCCGACCTGGTGAAGGGCATCCTCGACGCCAAGCCCGCCGCCGGCACGGACGAGCGCCGCATCGCCGACTACTACACCGCCTTCCTGGACACCGCGACGATCGAGCAGCGCGGCCTCGCGCCGCTGCAGCCCGAACTCGACGCGATTACCGCCGTGAACGACAAGGCCGCGTTCGCCACCTACCTCGGCCAGAACCTGCGCGCCGACGTCGACCCGCTGAACGCGACCAACTACTACACCGACCGCCTGTTCGGCCTGTTCGTGACGCAGGGCCTGCAGGATCCCGCGCACAACATGGCCTACCTGCTGCAGGGCGGCCTGGGCATGCCGAACCGCGACTACTACCTGTCGTCCGACAAGGAAATGGCCTCGGTGCGCGACGCGTACAAGACCTACATGGCCGCGCTGATGAAGCAGGCGGGCATTGCCGACGCCGATGCGAAGGCGAAGACCATCTACGCGCTCGAGGAGAAGATCGCGAAGGCGCAGGCCTCGATCGTCGACACCGAGAACGTGCACAACGCGCAGCCGTGGGCGATGGCCGACTTCGCGAAGAAGGCGCCGGGCCTCGACTGGGCCGCGTACTTCAAGGCTGCCGGCCTCGACGGCCAGCAAACGATCACGGCGTGGCAGCCGGGCGCGATCGCCAAGCTGTCGGCGCTTACCGCCAGCGTGCCGCTGCAGGACTGGAAGGACTGGGCGACGTTCCATGCGATCAACCGCGCCGCCGGCCTGCTGCCGAAGGCCTACGCCGACCTGTCGTTCGGCTTCTACGGCACCACGCTGAGCGGCACGCCGCAGCAGCGCCCGCGCGACAAGCGCGCGCTGTCGGCGGTCAACGGGGCGCTCGGCGACGCGGTCGGCAAGATCTACGTGCAGAAGTACTTCCCGGCCTCCTCGCGCGAGAAGATCCAGCAGCTCGTGTCGAACCTGCTCGCGGTGTTCCCGGATCGCATCGACAAGCTCGACTGGATGGACGACGCGACCAAGGCGAAGGCGAAGGCGAAGGTCGCGTCGATGAAGGTCGGCGTGGGCTACCCGGACACCTGGCGCGACTACACCTCGCTCGAAGTGAAGCCCGACGACGCACTGGGCAATTCGCAGCGGGCCGAGCTGGCCGAATACCACCACCAGCTCGCCAAGCTCGGCCAGGCGCCGGACCGCGGCGAATGGTGGATGACGCCGCAGACCGTGAACGCGGTGAACCTGCCGCTGCAGAACGCGCTGAACTTCCCCGCCGCGATCCTCGAGCCGCCGTTCTTCGACCCGAAGGCCGACGACGCCGCCAACTATGGTTCGATCGGCGCGATCATCGGCCACGAGATCAGCCACAGCTTCGACAACCTGGGTTCCGAGTTCGACGCCGAGGGCAGGCTGCAGAACTGGTGGACGCCGGGCGACTCGGAGCACTTCAAGGCGGCGGGCAAGAAGCTCGTGGCGCAGTACGACGCGTACGAGCCGCTGCCGGGCCTGCACATCAACGGCGAGCAGACGCTGGGCGAGAACATCGCCGACCTCGCCGGCCTGGAGGTCGCGCACGAGGCCTACGTGAAGTCGCTCGGCGGCAAGCCGGCGCCCGTGCTCGAGGGACTCAGCGGCGACCAGCGCTTCTTCCTCGCGTTCGCCCAGAGCTGGCGCACGAAGACGCGCGATGCCGCGCTGCGCGCGCAGGTGGTCGGCGACGGCCATGCGCCGGGGGCCTTCCGCGCGCAGACCGTGCGCAACATCGATGCGTGGTACGACGCGTTCGGCGCGAAGGAAGGCCAGAAGCTGTACCTGGCGCCGGACGCGCGCGTGCGCATCTGGTAAGCGGAACGCCGGCTCGTCCGGCGGCAATGCTGGAAACGACGGCCCGTTCGCGGGCCGTCGTCGTTCGTGGCGGTCAGCGCGCGACCGCGGGCAACGAGGCGATGAAGCGGTCGACCGCGTTAGTGTAGGCGCCGGGCAGGCCGAGCTTGTCGTTGATCTCGCCGTGCGACAGGGCTTCGGGCAGTACTTCGGCGCGCACGCCGACGCGGCGGGCGGCAGTGGCGAAGCCGCGTGCCTGGTCGCAGGAGCTCGCGCGTTCCGTCGAGCACACCAGCAGGATCGGCCTGGCTTCGCGCGTGAGTTGCAGGGTCGGCGAGGCGGCGCGCCAGTACGCCGGGTCGGTGCCGAAGGCGTCGTCGTAGAGTGACGGATGGCGCGATTGCATGATCTTCGTGACATCCAGCGCGGCGCTGTCGAGCGCGATCGTGCCGCGCCACGCGCCGGCTCCATGCGCACGCGCGAGCGCCGGGTCGGCGTCGAGCAGCGCGACGAGGTGCGCGCCCGCGGAATGGCCGGCCAGCACGAAGCGAAACGGATCCGCGCCCCACTCGCGTGCGTGTCGCTGCGCGTACGCGAGCGCAGCCGCGACGTCGCCCGCCTGCGTCACCGGATCGGCTTCGGGCAGCAACCGGTAATCGACCGATACGACCACCATGCCGAGGGCGCTCCAGTCGGCGAGCTTGTTGTCGACGACCTTGCGGCTGTCCTTGTCGCCGCGCCGCCAGCCGCCGCCATGCACCAGCAGCACGGCATCGCCGGTCGGGTGCGCGGGAACGTAGGCATCGAGGCGCTGCGCGGGATCGCTGCCGTACGCGATGTCGGCGATGCGGCGGACGCCGGCGGGCAAGCTGTCGTCGCGATCACCGCGCTTGGCGTCGCCCCCGCGCACATTGCGCTGCGCACTTGCCTGCGCGCGCCGCTGGGCGGCTTCGCGCCATGGCCGCGCCTGCCAGCCCTGGGCCGGCGCCGCCCACGCCGATGCCGCAGCCGCAGCCGCCATGCAGGCAGCCAGTCCCATCATCGCGATTCCGCTCCGCATGCCCATCATCGTGCTCCTGCCCGGGTGGATGCCCGCTTCAACGCGGCGGCAAGCGCTCGAGTTGACGCCGGCCCGGTCAGGGCGGCGCGGCAAGTTCCAGGGCGTTCAGGAATCCGTCGCGGTCGTGGTCCTGTCGGGCGAAGGCCGCGGCCAGCCGCGCGCGGTGCGCATCGCGGGTGAGCGGCGCGCCGCGGCCGCCCGGCAATTCGCCCGCGGACAGCACGCCGTCGTGGTCGCGGTCCATGGCGTCGAAGCCGTAGCCCATCCAGGCCTGGTATTCGGGCAGCGAGACGCGGCCGTCGCCGTCGGCGTCCATGCGGGCGAGGTAGCCGGCCGTGCCCTGCACGGCCTGTGCGCGGACGGGCGCGAAGACGGCGGCCAGGGGCGTGGCCGCCAATGCCGCCGCCAGCACGAGGCTCCTGCGGCGGCGCGCGATCCGCACGGGCGTGCTACGCGGCGGCGCCGCGCAGCGAATAACCCTTCAGCCGCATCGAGAAGTCCTGCAGCGCGCGGATGCCGCTCGCTTCGGCCTCGTGGCACCAGGCCTGCAGCGCGTGCAGGCGCTCGGTCGCGTCGTGGCTGCGCGCTTCCAGCACGGCCGCCAGGCGGCGGCGATGCTCGACCAGCGTGCCGATGCGCGGGCGCTGCGCAACGAAGGCCTGCAGCTTCGCGCGCGCATCGGGCTTGAGCCAGCGGCCGTCGTCGGCGAGGCCGCGGCGCAGCTTGCGCGGCAGCAGTGCGCGCAGCTTCGCCCCCGCGGCGCTGGCTTCCTCGCGCAACGCGGGCTTGAGCACGTCGCGCTGGAAGTCGGTCATCGCCTGGAAGCGCACCGCCAGCAGCGCCTTCAGCGTGTCGGCATCGGGCGCCGGGATGTTCGGGCGCACGTCGAGGGTCGGCGCGGTGCGCAGCACCTTCGCCAGGCCGAGGCGCTCGAGCCCGCGGATCGCGAGCCAGCCGATGTCGAGTTCCCACTTGCGCAGCGCGAACTTCGCCGACGAGGGGAACGCGTGGTGGTTGTTGTGCAGTTCCTCGCCGCCGATCCACACGCCCCAGGGCGTGAGGTTGGTCGCGGTGTCGTCGGTCTCGAAGTTGCGGTAGCCCCACCAGTGGC
>CAMLSB010000147.1 GCA_946482565.1 uncultured Lysobacteraceae bacterium
GAGATCCAGTTGAGTGACTGGAGTTCAGACGTGTGCTCTTCCGATCTGACGGCCTGGTCGAACTCGGTTCGAACGAAAATCCCTACGGCCCCGCGCCCGGCGTGCGCGCCGCGGCCGAGCGCGCGCTCGCGACGGCGCATGTCTATCCCGATCCCTACGGCGGCGACCTGAAGCGCGCGCTCGCCGCGCGCCACGGCGTGGACGTCGCGCAGATCGTGCTGGGCAACGGGTCGCACGAGTTATTGATGCAGCTGGGGCAGGTGTTCGCCGGGCCGGGCGTGGATGTCGTGTTCCCGCAATACGGATTTGCCGTGTTCGCGATCGCCACCGCGGCCGTGGGTGCGAATGCGATCGTGGTGCCTGCGCTGCCGGCCGATGCGCCGATGCCGCGCGGGCACGATCTCGATGCGCTGCGCGCGGCGGTCACGCCGGCGACGCGGCTGCTGTTCATCGCCAATCCGAACAATCCGACCGGGACCTGGGCCGGCGCCGCCGAGCTCGCGCATTTCCTCGATGCGATCCCCGGCGACGTGGTCGTGGTGGTCGACGAGGCTTATGCCGAGATCGCGGATGCGCCGGATTACGCGAGCGCGCTGTCGCTGTTGCCGCGGCATCCCAACCTGGTCGTGACCCGCACCTTCAGCAAGGCCTATGCGCTCGCCGGCTTGCGCGTGGGGTACGCGATCGCGAGCGCCGGGGTTGCCGGCGTGCTCGAGCGCGTGCGCGAAAGCTTCAACGTCAATGCCGTGGCGCTGGCGGCGGCCGAAGCCGCGCTGGCCGACGACGAGCACCTGCGCACGACCAGCGCCGAGAATGCGCGCCAGCGCGAGCGGCTGGCGGCTGCGTTGCGCGAGCGCGGCTGGCGCGTGGGGCCGTCGCAGGCGAATTTCCTGCTGGTGGAATTCGGCGCGCATACCGCGGCGGTCGAGGCCGGCCTGCTGCGGCAGGGCGTCGTGCCGCGTCCGATGGGCGGCTACGGGCTGCCGCATTGCCTGCGCATCAGCGTCGGCGACGCCGTGGGCAACCGCCGGTTCCTCGCGGCGCTCGATGCGCTCGCGCTCGCGCCCGGGGGCGATGCCGATGCCGGCGCCTGAGGACTGGACCGCGCGCCCGGGCGCGCCGCTGCGCGGCACGCTCGACGTGCCCGGCGACAAGTCGGTGTCGCATCGGGCGGTGATGTTCGCGTCGCTGGCCGATGGGGTGTCGCGCATCACCGGCTTCCTCGAGGGCGAGGACACGCGCGCGACCGCGGCGGTGTTCGCGCAGCTGGGCGTGCGGATCGAAACGCCCGCACCAGGCGAACGCATCGTGCATGGCGTGGGCATCGATGGACTGCGCGCCGCCGACGCAACGCTCGATTGCGGCAACGCCGGCACCGCGATGCGGCTGCTGGCCGGCCTGCTGGCGGGGCAGCGCTTCGACAGCGTGCTGGTCGGCGACGAGTCCTTGTCGCGCCGGCCGATGGGTCGCGTGATCGACCCGCTGGCGGCAATGGGCGCGCGCATCGACAGCGACGCGGGCTGCGCGCCGCTGCGCATCCATGGCGGCGCCGCGTTGCACGGCATCGACTACGCAACGCCGGTGGCGAGCGCGCAGGTCAAGTCGGCGATCCTGCTCGCCGGGCTGTACGCGGACGGCACCACGACCGTGCGCGAGCCGCACCCGACCCGCGATTACACCGAGCGCATGCTCCGCGCCTTCGGTTATGCCGTCGGCATCGCCGACGGTGCGGTGTCGCTGCGCGGCGGCGGCCGCCTGCGCGCGACCGATGTCGCGGTGCCGGCGGATTTCTCGTCGGCGGCGTTCTTCATCGTCGCCGCGAGCCTGGTGCCGGGTTCGGAAGTGACGCTGCGCCGGGTCGGCGTGCATCCGCGCAGGACCGGGCTGCTGCGCGCGCTCGCGGCGATGGGCGCGGAGATCGAGGTGCGGCCGATCGGCGGCGACATCGGCGTTGCGGGCAACGCAGGCGAATCCGGCGGCGAGCCGGTCGCCGATCTCGTGGTGCGGCACGCGCCGCTGCGCGGCATCGACCTGCCGCGCGAGTGGGTGGCCGACATGATCGACGAGTTCCCCGCGTTCTGCGTTGCCGCGGCCTGCGCGCAGGGTGCGACGACGATCCGGGGCGCGGCCGAGCTGCGGGTCAAGGAATCCGACCGAATCGCCGCAATGGCGACGGGATTGCGCCAGCTAGGCATCGTGGTGGACGAGGCGTCCGATGGCGCCGTGGTCCACGGTGGACGCTTCCACGCGGGAGCCGCGGCGATCGAAAGCCACGGCGACCATCGCATCGCCATGGCGTTCGCGGTCGCCGCGCAACGCGCGGACGGGCCGGTCCGCATCCGCGACGTGGCCAATGTCGCCACGTCGTTTCCCGGCTTCGACACGCTCGCGCGCGACGCAGGCTTCGGCCTGGCGCGCGCGAGCCGCTCCTGATCGGCCCGCGCCCGGTCGGCCTCCGGCCGCGGATCAACCGCGTGCGGACGCCGGCAGCGTGAAGCGCACCGGCACGTTCACCGTGCTGGCGACCGCGTGGCCGTCGCGACGCGCCGGGCGGAAACGCCAGTCCTGTGCAGCCTGCAGGGCGGCGCGATCCAGGTCGCGGTCGCCCGAACGCTGCGCGTAACCGATGTCGGTCGGGACGCCGTTCGCGTCGACGGCGATGCGGAGCATCACGGTGCCTTCGGTGCCATTGCGCAGGGCCGCCGTCGGATAGCGCGGCGTGTCGTGCGCGAGCAGCGCCGCACTGAGCGAGCTCGCCGCCGCAGCGCTGGCGCTGGCGCTGCCGCGCGCGCTCGCGCGTGCGGACGCGCTGGACCGTTTCGCCGCGTTACGCGCCGGTGCCGCGGCGGGTGCCGTGCTTTCCGCCGCTGCCGTTGCGGCCGTGGCAGCAGTCGTGTCGACGCTTGCCGCGCCGAGGTTGCGCTGCGTCATCAGCCACCAGGCCAGCGCCAGCAGGGCGACGGCGAGCAGGATCCAGAGCAGCGGCGTGGCACCGCGTCGCGGTGCGTCGTCCTGCAGCTGGGCGTTGGTCGAGGGTTGGATCGCATCGGTCATGTGAACGCTCCTTCACGTGGGGGCGCGTTCACGGTGGCACCGGCGATGTCTATTCCAGGTTGAAGGCGATGGGAACCTGAACCGACGATTCAACTGGCTGGCCGTTGCGCGTTGCGGGCGCGAACCGCCAGCGCCGCACGGCTTCGACGGCGGCGCGATCGAGGTCGCGCGAACCGCTGCCCTGCACGAGGTCGATGTCGCCCGCGTCGCCATCGGCGCCGACGTGGACGCGCAGCAGCACCGTGCCGGAGACACCGCGGCGTTGCGCTTCGCGCGGGTAGCGCGGCGCCGGCATGCTGAGCGGGCGTGCGGCGGTGTCCGCGGAGGCGACCGGGGCGGCAGGCGCGGGTGCGGGCAGGTTCGAAGGCAGCGGCGCGGCCGCCACCGGTCGCGGCGCCGGGCCCGGCGCGGGCAGTGGCCCGCCGCTGTCGTCGCCGCCGTCGCCGAGATGGCCGTCCTCGCCGGCGGGCGCAGGCACGGGCAGCGGCGCGAACACTTGGCCCTCGGAGCTGCGCGGCGCCTCGACGGTGCGGTAGAAATTGTTGCTGTCGCGCTTGTCGAGCCACAGCGCCACGAACAGCAGCAGGCCCATGACGAACGCGATGGCCATCGCCAGCAACGCCCTGCGCGAGGGCAGCCAGGGGTGCGCGGGAGGCGGGGTATTCGACGGCATTCGGCGTGGTCGCGGGGCTGGCTTGGCGTGTACGGGCGATTCTGTCACAAACACGCGATAATCCCGTCAATCCCGCCTTGCCCGAACCGCCGAAGCCATGCTCGACCCCGTCCTGCTCCGCAACCATGCCTCCGACACCGCCGAACGCCTGCGCGCCAGCCGTGGCTTCGCGCTCGACGTGCCCGCGCTCGAGGCGCTGGAATCCGAGCGCAAGGCGATCCAGGTGCGTACCCAGGAATTGCAGAACCTGCGCAACACGCGCAGCAAGGCGATCGGGCAGGCGAAGGCGAAGGGCGAGGACGCGTCGGCGCTGCTGGCCGAGGTCGCGGGTTTCGGCGACGAGCTGAAGGCGTCGGAGGCGCGACTCGAGGAAGTGCGCGCGCGGCTGGAGGCGATCGCGCTCGGCATCCCGAACCTGCCCGATGCATCGGTGCCCGCAGGCGCCGACGAAAACGGCAACGTCGAGCAACATCGCTGGGGCACGCCGCGCGCGTTCGATTTCGAAGTACGCGACCACGTCGCGCTCGGCGAGCGCAACGGCTGGCTCGACGGCGAGACCGCGGCCAAGCTCTCCGGCGCGCGCTTCACCGTGCTGCGCGGCGGCCTGGCGCGACTGCACCGCGCGCTGGCGCAGTTCATGCTCGACCTGCACACCGGCGAGCACGCTTACCTCGAGACCAACGTGCCGCTGCTGGTGAACGCCGAGTCGATGCGCGGCACCGGCCAGCTGCCGAAGTTCGAGGACGATTTGTTCTCGACGGTGGTGGGCGAGGGCGAGAACGCGTCGAAGCCTGCTCTTGATAAGCGCTACCTGATCCCGACGTCGGAAGTGCCGTTGACCAACATCGTGCGCGACGAGATCGTCGACGCCGCGGCGCTGCCGCTGCGCATGACCGCGCATTCGATGTGCTTCCGCGCCGAGGCCGGCAGCCA
>CAMLSB010000148.1 GCA_946482565.1 uncultured Lysobacteraceae bacterium
GCCGCCCTGCTGCATCTGCCGCATGAAATACACCCAGATGCCGATGAACAGCAGCCAGGGCAGCACGTTCACCAGGATCACGCCCAGCGACAGCCCGCTCGACGGCGGCGCCTGCACGGTGGTGACGCCATGGCGCAGCAGGTCGTTGACCAGGTCCTTGTCGGCCGGCGCGTAGGTGGTGAACTTGGTGCCGTCCTTGCGCTCGCCGCTGATCGTGGTGCGATCCTCGGCGATCTTCACCTGCGAGACGCGGTCGCCCTGCACTTCCTGGACGAACTGGTCGTAGGTCAGCGGCTGCGTCGCCGCGGACTTCGGGCCGAAGCTCTGGAACACCACCATCAGCACGATGGCGACGACGACCCAGAGCAGCAGATTCTTGACGAGGTCGTTCATTGGGGGGTGCGACTATCCGGTAAAGGGGTTAGGGCTTGGCCTGGGCCAGCTTGTCCTGGGCCAGGGCGTAGACCTCGGGCGAACGCTTGCGCGAGGCGGCGGGCTTGCGGATCGACACTTTCGCATACCGCCGCCGCAGCTCGCGAACGTACTGGTCGAACCCCGTGCCCTGGAACAGCTTGATCAGGAACGTGCCGCCGGGGCGCAGGTGGTGGTCGGCGAAATCCATCGCCAGTTCGGCCAGGTGCATCATCCGCGGCTGGTCCACCGCGTCCACACCACTTTTATTGGGGGCCATGTCGGAAAGGACAAGGTCCACCGCCGACCCCGCCAGCGTGGACTGCAGGTCCGATAGGACCGCATCCTCCCTGAAGTCGCCATGAAGGAACTCGACCCCGGCCAGCGTGGGCATCTCGAGGATGTCCAGCGCGACGACGCGGCCTGCGCCGTTCTTCGACCCGCCCCCCTTCGCCATGTCGTCCAGCGACTGCCGGACCCACTGCGACCAGCCGCCCGGCGCCGCGCCCAGGTCCACCACCACCATGCCCGGCTTCAGCAGCCGGTCGCGTTCCACCAGCTCCTCGAGCTTGTAGGCCGCGCGCGAGCGCATCCCTTCCGCCTGCGCCTTCTTCACGTAGGGGTCGGAAAAGTGCTCCTTCAGCCAGCGTTGGCTGGACTTGCTGCGGGTGGCCATGGTCGGCGCCATGATACCCTGACGGCCTTCCCTGCTCCCCTTTTGGCCCCCTGATGTCGACCGCCCTGACCAATGCCCAGACCCGCTTCCTGCGCGGCCAGGCGCACGGTCTCAAGGCCATGCTCCAGGTCGGCGGCAAGGGCATCAGCGACGCGCTGGTGGCCGAGGTCGACGGCGCACTGGAACACCACGAGCTGATCAAGGTGAAGGTCGCCGCCACGGACCGCGAGGTTCGGGACGCGATGGTCGACGAACTGGCGCAGCGTGCCGGCGCCGCCCTGGTCCAGCGCATCGGCCATACCGCGGTGCTGTACCGGCCCTCGAAGGACCACCGGCGCATCGTGCTGCCGCGCGCCTGACGGGCCGACCGCGACCTTCCGTTCCGATGCAGCTGCACCTCGAGCGCCCCGATTACGCGTATTTCCTCCGCGGCGCCGACGGCGCCTCGGCGCTGGTCAACGACCGTACCCTGCGGCGCAGCTTCTGCGTCTCCCCGGACACGCTGCTCGAGGACTGGCCCTGGCACGACGCTTCGACGCTTCCGCCCGAAGCGCTCGATCCGCTGCTCGCCCTGCAGCCCGAACTGATCGTGCTCGGCACCGGTGCCGCGCAGGCCTTCCCGCCGCCGGCGACGCTCGCCGCGGCGCTGCGTCGCGGCGTCGGCCTGGAAGCGATGACGAATGCCGCGGCCGCGCGCACGTACACCGTGCTGGCCGGCGAAGGCCGCCGCGTCGTCGCGGCGTTCCTGCTGCGGGAGTGAGCCGCGGCCGGCCCGCCAGTGGGCGGGGCCTTGCTAGTCGACGCCGCCGATCCAGCTGGCCAGGGCATCTGCGGTCAAGACGGATTCGCCGGTCCCCCCGCCGCTCCTGACCGCCGCGATTTTCCCCTGGGCGTCGACGAGCAGCAGCATCGGATACGTATCCACGTGCATCCGGTCGAGGTAGTCCTGCGCGTCCGCGACCACCGGGACCTCGAGTCCGCGCTTGCCGACGAATTCGCGCGCGGTCGCCGCATCGTCGAAGGTGATCGAGTACACAGGTACTTCCGGATGCGCCTTCGCGAATGCATTGAGCGCGGGCACTTCGGCGATGCACGGCACGCACTCGGAGAAGAACAGGCTCAGCAACGTGCGGTGGCCGCGCAAGCCGGCGTCGGAGAAGACTTGCCCGTCCAGGGTCTTCATTCCGGCATCCGGCGCAGGCAGCGACGTGCCGACACCGGGGCCATGCGCCACCGGGGGCTTCTCCGCAGTCGCACCGCTGACCTTGACCACCGCCAGGCTGTGGTCGGATTCCTTCGTCATCGAGAACGATCCGCCGGCCGCGACCGCCTTCATGAAGTCGGCGAAGGCGATCGGCTTGCCGTCGGCATCGCGGTATTCGACCCGGGCATAACCATCGAGCGCCATGCTGGCGCGGAAAGATGCGTCCGGAATCGACGGCGCTTCTTGTCCGCTTGCGCTTCCGGCCACAAGGCAGGCGGCCAGGGCGAGTGCGATCGTGGTCTTCATTGCTTCGTTCCCTCGAAGTCGTGGATGAAAGCGTTCAGCGTTTCGGCAGGTAGGCCTGCGGATCGACCGGCTTGCCGTTGTAGCGGATCTCGAAGTGCAACATGTCGCGCGGCGCGCCGGTATGGCCCATCTCCGCAATCTGCTGGCCGGCCTTCACCACCTGGCCCTCGTTGACCTTGCGCGCGCGGTTGTGGCCGTAGGCCGACAGCCAGTTGTCGTCGTGCTTGACGATGACGAGTTCGCCGTAGCCGACCAGGCCGGAGCCCGAATACACCACGACGCCGTCGGCGGCGGCGCGCACCGGCGTGCCTTCGCTGTTGCCGATGTCGATGCCCTGGCGGGTGACGTCGCCGGCGACGTAGCCGGAAAGCAGCGTGCCGTCGACCGGCCAGCGCCAGGCGAACGGGCTCGCGGCCGGCGCGGCGGCGCGTGGCGCGGGCGGGCGCGAAGGCGTCGCCGCCGCGGTGCCGGGTGCGCGAGCAGGCGCGGTGGCCGTCGTGCGCGTTCCAGCGGCGGCGCCACCGCGTGCCGGCGGATACAGGCGCAGCGTCTGCCCGGGGAAGATCGTGTACGGCGGGTCGACGTCGTTCCAGTCGGCGAGGTCGCGCGCGGTGATGCCGTTCTCGGTGGCGATGCGGTACAGCGTCTGTCCCGCGCGCACGCTCACCGCCTTGCCGGGCTTCGGAACGGAGACGCGCACCGGCCGCAGGTCGTCTCCGCCTGCGCGGCGCACGACGTGGGTGCTCGCGCAGGCGGCGAGCAGCGTGGTCGCCAGCACGAATGCGCCGAAGCGACACCAGCGCGGCGCGGCGGCCTTGCCATGCATGCCGATTGCGCGCATGCCGATCCCGGATCCGGACATCACGCGTAAGCCCTCCACGCCAGCCAGCCGAAGACCGCCACCAGCAGCAGCAACGCGATCCAGCCCAACGGCTCGATCCAGCGGCGCAACGCCGCTTCCGCGCGAGGGCCGCCGATCCGGATCGCCAGCGCGAGGAGATACACGCGCTTGCCGCGGCCGATGAACATGCTGGCCATGAACGGCAGCAAGGGCACGCCGACGATGCCCGACGCCCAGGTGAAGAACTTCAACGGGATCGGCGCAAACCCGGCGAGCACCAGGATCCAGAACGCCTTCCACGGCGACTCGATGGCGATGCCCCGCAGGTACGTGACCTGCTCGTCGACGTGCTGCGCCCAGCCGAGCGAGGCGAACGCCGGCTTCACCAGCTCATACGCGTAGTGGCCGAGCCCATAGCCGACCAGCGCGCCGGCGAGCGAGCACGCCAGGCTGATGGTGGCGTAGCGGAACGCGCGCTGCGGCTGCGACAACGCCATCGGCGCCAGCATCACTTCCGGCATCACCGGGAAGAACACCGCCTCGACGAAGCTCAGCACGCCGAGCATCGCCGGCGCATTGCGATGGCGCGCCCAGCGCAGGGCGCGTTCGTAGAGCGGCGCGAAGAGCTTCAATCGACCATACCGGAGAGCAGCGGCACGAAGACCACCGAACCGAGGTCTTCGCGCGAAATGTTGCCGTCGGCGTCCTTGCGCAGGCGCATCAGCGCCTGTCCGCCGGATGGGCCCACCGGCGCGACGAGCGTTCCGCCGTTGCCGAGCTGCGCGGTGAGCGCGTCGACCAGCGCCGGCGCCGCGGCGGTCACGACGATCGCGTCGAACGGCGCCTCCTCGGGCCAGCCGATACGGCCGTCGTCGTGCTTGCTGCGCACGTTCAGGCCGAGGGTGCGGAAGCGCTTGCGCGCGGTGCGCAGCAGCTCGCCGATGCGCTCGACCGTGTACACCTGCAGGCCCAGCGCGGCGAGGATGGCGCCCTGGTAACCGGAGCCGGTCCCGATCTCGAGCACCTTCGACGGCTGCGCGCCGTCGAGGAACAGGGTTTCGGTCATGCGCGCCACGACCCACGGCTGCGAGATGGTCTGGCCGTGGCCGATCGGCAGCGCAGTGTCCTCGTAGGCGCGCGTGGCCAGCGCCTCGTCGACGAACAGGTGCCGCGGCA
>CAMLSB010000149.1 GCA_946482565.1 uncultured Lysobacteraceae bacterium
AGCGGCGAGAAGGTCTACCTGACCCTGCGCCCGGCGCCGGTCGACACCGGCATCGTGTTCCGCCGCACCGACCTGGAGCCGGTGGTCGAGATCCCGGCCAGCGCCGGCCTCGTCACCGAAACCATGCTCTGCACCGGCCTGTCGCAGGGCGCGGGCAAGGTGCTCACGGTCGAGCACCTGATGTCGGCGCTCGCGGGCCTGGGCATCGACAACGCATGGATCGAACTGTCGGCGCCCGAAGTGCCGATCATGGACGGCTCCGCCGGCCCGTTCGTGTTCCTGCTGCAATCGGCCGGGCTGGTCGAGCAGAACGCGCCCAAGCGCTTCATCCGCATCGTCCGCCCGGTGGAAGTCACCGACGGCGACAAGGTCGCGCGCTTCGTCCCGCACGATGGCTTCCGCCTCGATTTCACCGTGGATTTCAACCATCCGGCGATCCCGGCGCAGCAGTCGCGCGCCGTCGTGGAGTTCTCCACCGACGCCTACATCCGCGAAGTCAGCCGCGCCCGCACCTTCGGCTTCATGCGCGACCTGGAGTTCATGCGCGAGCGCAACCTCGGCCTCGGCGGCTCGATGGACAACGCGATCGTGCTGGACGAGTTCCGCGTGCTGAACGACGACGGCCTGCGCTACGCCGACGAATTCGTGCGCCACAAGATCCTCGATGCGGTGGGCGACCTGTACCTGGCCGGCCACCCGATCATCGGTGCCTACGAGGCGCGCAAGTCCGGCCATGCCCTGAACAACAAGCTGGTCCGCGCCCTGCTTGCCGAACAGTCCGCATGGGAAGAAGTCACCTTCCCGGACGCCGAGTCGGCCCCCGCGGCCTACGGCCTGAGGCCGGTCCCCGCCTGACCCCGTAGAGCCGACCCATGGTCGGCTTTTCCTTTCCCAGCGCCTCGTAGCCGACCATGGGTCGGCCCTGCAGGCATGGCCAAGCCGTTCATTTTCTTAACAAAAAACGAACGAAACGACCCCGCGCCTTAACTTTTCACATGGCCTCGACCGGTACGATGCCCCCGGTCGTCGCGCCGGGAACGTCAAATCCCCGGCGAAGCGGCCATCAGGACCCGTCCTTCAGCGACGCCAGGGCCGCCTCCAGCGCTTCGCGCGTGGCCGCCGACAGCGGAACCGGACGGCGCGCGGCCGGAGGCACCGGCTCCCGCGGCGAGGTGGCGACCTTCACCACCACCTCGCTGCATTGCAGCCCGATGGAACGGGCAGCGTCGAGAAGCTCGGCCGAGGACAGGCGCAACCGCGCCTTCCACACCGGGGAGTCGACGAGGAACACCAGCCTGCCACCGTCGACGTTCGCGAACCGCGCATGCGCGGCCAGCGTGGGGGGCAGGTGGGGACGCAACTGCCGTTCCAGCGCATCGAGCCAGAGGGCCCGGTGCAGGGGGTCGGCGTTTCCCGCGACGAACAGCGCATCGAGCGCTTCGCGCGGCTTGCCCTGGCGGGATGGGGGCGGAACGGAAGAACGAGGCATCGAATGACTCTACACAACAAAGTCGCCAGTCACCTGCGGACGCGCTGCAATGCCGCCGCCCGCCATGCCCGCGAAGCCGCGATGCAGCGGCCCGCGCTGGCCCTGGTGCTGGTGCTGGCGGCCGGGGTCGCCCTCGGCGCCGGCTTGCGCACCGGCGCCGCCGGCGCGCGCCTGGCCTGGCTGGAAGGCAAGACTGCGTCGCAGCAGGCGCAGCTGGCCGAAACCCGCGACCAGGCGCAGCGCGAGGTCAACGCGCTGGCCGCGCGCCTGGGCGAGCTGCAGGCGCAGGCCAACCGCCTCAATGCGCTGGGCGAGCGCCTGGCCCAGGCCGGCAAATTCGACGACGGCGAGTTCGACTTCAACGCGCCGGTCGGCGTCGGTGGCGCGGGCGCGGCCAGCGACATGCCGGTCGCCGAGCTGCGTGCCGGCATCGACCAGGTGGACGCCCGGTTCAAGGCCTCCGGCGCGCAGCTGTCGGTGCTGGAGACGCTGCTGTTCAACCGCAGGCTCGAGCAGGCAGCCACGCCCTCGCGCAGCCCGATCGCCAACAGCTACATCACCTCCGGTTTCGGCCGCCGCGCCGATCCGTTCGGCCGCGGCGGCGAGTACCACAAGGGGCTCGACTTCCACGCCCAGGTGGGCGACCCGGTGACGGCGGTGGCCGACGGCGTCGTCAGCTACGCGGGCGTGCGCTCGGGCTACGGCAACGTGGTCGAGATCGACCATGGCAACGGTTACGTGACCCGCTATGCCCACAATTCGCGGCTGGTCGTCCACGTCGGCGACCTGGTTCGCGCCGGGCAGGTGGTGGCCCGGGCAGGCTCGACCGGCCGCTCGACCGGCGCGCACGTCCATTTCGAGGTCTGGGACGACGGCAAGGTCGTGAACCCGCGGAAGTTCCTGTAGAGCCGACCCATGGTCGGCTGGGCCGCACAAGCCGACCATGGGTCGGCTCTACAAGGGGATTGATACCTCGCCGGGGCACCCCAAGTTACAATCCGCAGTTGCCGTGAAACTGGGGCGCCCGGCGCCCCTTTTCGTTTCCGGGGGAACTCCGGGCTCCGCCCGCGAGTCACGTACCCCCTCCGCTCCTGACGGACCCTCCATGTTCAATCGTTTGCTCACCAGCATCTTCGGCAGCCGCAACGAGCGCCTGCTCAAGCAACTCGGCGGCGTCGTCCGCAAGATCAACGCCCTCGAACCGCAGATGCAGGCGCTGTCCGACGCCGATCTCCAGGCGAAGACGGCCGAGTTCAAGGAGCGCGTCGCCAAGGGCGAGTCGCTGGACAAGATCCTGCCGGAGGCGTTCGCCGTCTGCCGCGAGGCTTCGGTCCGCGTGTTCGGCATGCGCCACTTCGACGTGCAGCTGATCGGCGGCATGGTCCTGCACATGGGCAAGATCGCCGAGATGCGCACCGGCGAGGGCAAGACCCTCACCGCGACCCTGGCGGTCTACCTCAACGCGCTCTCCGGCAAGGGCGTGCACGTGGTCACCGTCAACGACTACCTCGCGCGCCGCGACGCCGCGCAGATGGGCAAGCTGTACGGCTGGCTGGGCCTGACCACCGGCGTCGTGTTCCCGGGCATGCCGCACCAGGACAAGCACGCCGCGTACGCCGCCGACATCACCTACGCGACCAACAACGAGATCGGCTTCGACTACCTGCGCGACAACATGGCGCTGTCGAAGTCGGACCGCTTCCAGCGCGGCCTCAATTTCGCGATCGTCGACGAAGTCGACTCGATCCTGATCGACGAGGCGCGCACGCCGCTGATCATCTCCGGCCCGACCGACGACACGCCCGACCTGTACCTCAAGGTCGACCGCATCGTCCCGCACCTCACCCGCCAGAAGGAAGAGGAAGGCGAGGGCGACTACTGGGTCGACGAGAAGCAGAAGCAGGTGCACCTGTCCGAGGAGGGCCAGGAGCACGCCGAAGCGCTGCTGCGCGAGGCGGGCATCCTCGAGGGCGACGACAGCCTGTACGCGTCGAACAACATCCACGTGGTCCACCACCTCAACGCCGGCATGCGCGCGCACGCGCTGTACCAGCGCGACGTGGACTACATCGTGCGCGACGGCGAAGTCATCATCGTCGACGAATTCACCGGCCGCACCCTGCAGGGCCGCCGTTGGTCCGACGGCCTGCACCAGGCGGTCGAGGCCAAGGAAGGCGTCAACGTGCAGCGCGAGAACCAGACGCTCGCCTCGATCACGTTCCAGAACCTGTTCCGCATGTACGCCAAGCTGGCCGGCATGACCGGCACGGCCGATACCGAGGCCTACGAGTTCCAGAGCATCTACGGGCTGGAAGTGGTGGTGATCCCGACCAACCAGCCGATGATCCGCAAGGACCACAGCGACGCGGTGTTCCTCAACCGCGCCGGCAAGTTCCGCGCGGTGGTGAACGAGATCAAGGCGGCGCACGAGAAGGGCCAGCCGGTGCTGGTCGGCACGACCTCGATCGAGGTCTCGGAGATGCTGGGCGAGCAGCTGAAGGCGATGGGCGTCCCGCACGAGGTGCTCAACGCCAAGCAGCACGAGCGCGAGGCGCACATCATCGCCCAGGCCGGCCGCCCGGGCGCGGTCACCATCGCCACCAACATGGCGGGCCGCGGCACCGACATCGTGCTCGGCGGCTCGCTCGATGCCGAACTCGCGGCGCTCGAGGCGGAAACCGGCGCGCCGGTGGACGAGGCCACGCGCGCGAAGCTGAAGGCCGCGTGGCAGCAGCGCCACGACGCGGTCAAGGAAGCCGGCGGCCTGCACATCGTCGGCACCGAGCGCCACGAGTCGCGGCGCATCGACAACCAGCTGCGCGGCCGCTCCGGCCGCCAGGGCGACCCGGGTTCCTCGCGCTTCTACCTGTCCCTCGAGGACAACCTGATGCGCATCTTCGCCGCCGACTGGGTGCAGAAGGTGATGCAGCGCATGGGCCTGAAGGAAGACGACATCATCGAGTCGCCATTGGTGTCGAAGCAGATCGCCAACGCGCAGCGCAAGGTCGAGGCCCACAACTTCGACATCCGCA
>CAMLSB010000150.1 GCA_946482565.1 uncultured Lysobacteraceae bacterium
GCGGGGTTGTCGGGATTGCCGAACTGGTTGATGAAGTACGCGCCCGGCGTTTCGCGCGCGATGCGCTCCGCCATGTCCTGGTAGTAGTCGGGATGGCCCTTGGCGACGTCGCTGCGGGTCAGCACGACCTGCGCGCCCATCGCCTTGAGGTTGAAGATCTTCTCCCGGCTCATCTTGTCCGGGACCACGAGGACGAGCTTGTAGCCCTTCTGCTGCGCGACCAGCGCCAGGCCGATGCCGGTGTTGCCGGCGGTGCCTTCGACGAGCGTGTCGCCCGGCCGGATGTCGCCGCGCTTCTCCGCGGCCTCGATCATCGACAGGCCGATGCGGTCCTTGATCGAGCCGCCGGGATTCTGGCTTTCGAGCTTGAGGAAGAGCGTGCAGGGACCGGTGTCGAGGCGTTGCGCCTGCACGATCGGCGTGTCGCCGACCAGTTCCAGCACCGATTGATGGATCGTCATGCGAACCCCCGGGAAAACCGGATTATACGGGGGGCATGCGCACCGCCTGGCCGCGGAAGCCGCGAGGGGCAAAACAACGACGGGCGGCGGCGGCCGACGAGGCGGCCGCCGCCGCCCGTGTCGAGGCTCAGTGTCTCTGGTCGAAGATACGGGTCAGCCGGTCCTTGGCCGCGAGTTTCTCGCGCTTCATCTGGGCCAGGGTGGTGTCGTCCACGGCGAGGACCCCGAGTTCCGCATCCAGCACCTGCTTGTCCAGCTGCTTGTGGCGCTGGTAGAGCTGCTTGAACTCGGGGTTGTGCATCAGTGCTTCGACTTCCGCCTGGGGTTGCCCTTCGAACATGGAATCCTCCTGCAGTCACAGACCTCTGGGGGGCGCATTCCGCGAGGACGCGTTCGCTGGAACGTTCGGTAGAAACAGAAACGCCCCGACCTTGCGGTACGGGGCGTTCGTCCTTGCGGCCACCAGGCCCATGTCCTTCTTTCCCTCGGGACCGTCCGCGGGCACCTGGCTCGCGGCGACGTTTTCCCGATCATCGAAGGCGTGGATCATGGGCTTGGCTCGATGGCCCGGGCGGAACCGTTTTTGCCCACCCGGTGACTCGACCCTACTCCTGCCCTCCGGGTCCGGCAAGCCACCTGACGCAAGCTACTGATTCGGCGTCGAATCCGGTTTGGCGCGTGCGGCGTTTTGCGCGGCCATCCCTGCAACACATTGATTTTATTTCTTTTTCTTTACGGGCTTGGAGGCAGGCTTGGGCGCGGGCCTGGGCGCGGCCTTTGCTGGCGCAGGCGCCCCGCCGGCGGCCTGCTGGGCCTGCAGCAGCTCGGCTTCCTGGCGGGCCAGCTCGGCGTCGCGGTCCCGCGCCGCCTTGAGCTTTTCGGCCTGTTCGCCGCCCACGTCGAGGATCACGTCCTCGGCCTGCTGGCGGGCAGTCGCCTCGGCCTCGGCGGCGGCACGGAGGCGATCGGCCTCCTCGGCCTGGATCTGCGCCTGCAGCCGCAGGCGCTCCGCCTCCTGGCGGGCGCGGTCGGCTTCGCGCCGGCTGGCCTCCAGCAGCAGGTCGCCGCGCACCTGCTCGAGGCGGCGGACCGCGGCCTGCACCAGTTCGGCATGCGCGGCCAGTTCGGCGATGGCCACGCGGCGCGAGGCCAGCACCATGGCCGACTGACGATCACGCGACTTGGCCGTGGCCACGGCCTGCACCGCCTGCTCGGCGCGCAGGCGCTCGTAGGCGGCGACGCCGGCATAGCGCGGGTCGGTTTCCAGCGCCTGCAACCGCATCTGCGGCGCCATCGCGTCGCCGTCCTGCAGCGCGGGGGGCACGGGCCCGGTGTCGGTGTCGTCCACCTGCAACTGCGCGCGCAGGCGCGCGATTTCGTCGCGACGCTGCGCGTAATCGTTGTCGAGCACCGCGGCGCGGCTGCGTTCCCGCGCCAGGTCTCCACCCGCCGCGGCGACCAGCGCCCCCGTGCGCGCGGCGGCATCGTCGCCCGCGGCCATCGCGGCCTGCGCCTGGAGCAGTTCGTTGCGCGCGCTCTCGTAGTCCTGCGGCGCATATTGCGCGGCATCGGCGTCGCCCGCCGTGGCGACGGCCTGGGCGGCCGCAGCGAGTTCGGCGGTGGGCGGCGGCAGGGTCGCGCACGCAGCGAGCGCGAGCGCGAGCGCGAGTGCGGCCGCAGCCGCGGCCGCGCGGAGCAGCACGGTGACCCGCGGTCGCACCGGCAGCGCAGGTGCATGGCGGCGATGACGCCGTTCCCGTGAGTGTGCGAAGCTTCGGTTCATGTCCGTGCCCGGTGGGGATGCACGGTCGATTCTCGCCAGCCGGCGCGCCTTCCGCAACGATCGCGCGCCCCGGGGGGACATACAGGGGCCGGAAAGGAGGCGAATCGATGGATATCAGCTATTTCCTGAAGCTGATGGTGGAAAAGAACGCGTCGGACATGTTCCTGACCGCGGAAGCGCCCGTCTACATCAAGGTCGAGGGCCGCATGTACCCCCTCGGCAACGCCGGCCTGCCGCCGGGCATGGTCAAGAAGATCGCCTATTCGCTGATGGACGAGGGCCAGGTGCCGCAGTTCGAGCGCGAGCTGGAGATGAACATGGCGATCGCGCTGCCGGACAAGAGCCGGTTCCGCGTGAACGTGTTCAAGCAGCGCGGCGAGGTCGGCATGGTGATCCGCGCGATCCGCAGCGCGATCCCCTCGATCGAGGAGCTGCAACTGCCGCAGGTGCTCAAGCAGATCATCATGGCGCCGCGCGGCCTGGTGCTGCTGGTCGGCTCGACCGGCTCGGGCAAGTCCACGACGCTCGCGTCGATGATCGACTACCGCAACAGCACCAGCCCGGGCCACATCCTCACCATCGAGGACCCGATCGAATACCTGCACAAGCACAAGCAGTCGATCGTGAACCAGCGCGAAGTGGGCATGGACACGCACACCTTCCACAACGCGCTCAAGAACGCGATGCGCGAGGCGCCGGACGTCATCCTCATCGGCGAGATCCTCGACCAGACCACGATGGAAGCGGCGATCGCCTTCGCCGAGACCGGCCACCTGTGCCTGGCGACGCTGCATTCCAACAACGCCGACCAGACGATCGAGCGCATCCTCAACTTCTTCGACGAGGGCGCGCACAAGAACGTGCTGATGAACCTGGCGCTGAACCTGAAGGCGGTCGTCTCGCAGCGCCTGGTGGTCGGCACCGACGGCCGCCGCGTGCCGGCCTCCGAGGTGCTGATCAACACGCCGGTGATCCGCGACATGCTGCGCCGCGGCCAGGTCCACGAGATCAAGCAGGCGATGGAGGAATCGCTGGAGCCGGGCATGGAGAGCTTCGACCAGTGCCTGTTCCGCCTGTACAAGGAAGGCAAGGTCGAAATGGAGGAGGCGCTGCGCGCCGCCGATTCGCGCGAGGGGCTCGCGCTGAAGTTCCGCCTGTCCGAGGGAACGACCGGCGAGCACGACCCCTACGCGGATGCCTTCGCCGGCTGACGGCTACGGTTGCGGCGCGTCGGGCTGGTTTTCGGGGCGGGCGGCCTCGAACTCGGGTAACGCGAGGCAGGCCTGCTCGACGCGCGCGATGGTCGGGTACGCGGCGATGTCGATGCCGAAGCGGCGCGCGTTGTAGATCTGCGGCACGAGGCAGCAATCGGCCATGGTCGGCGTGTCGCCGTCGCAGTAACGGCCGGTCGACGGATGCTGGTGCAGCATCGCCTCGAGCGCGGCGAAGCCGTCCTCGATCCAGTGCCGCGTCCATCCGTCGCGCTCGGCCTGCGGCACGCCCCACTCGCGCTCGAAATACTGCAGCACGCGCAGGTTGTTGAGCGGATGGATGTCGCAGGCGATCACCTGCGACAGCGCGCGAACGCGCTGGCGGTCGCGCGCCGTGGCCGGCAGCAGCGACGGCTCCGGCCACATCTCGTCCAGGTACTCGAGGATCGACATCGACTGCCGCAGCATCCGCTGTCCGTGCTGCAGCACCGGCACCAGGCCCTGCGGGTTCGCCTCGCGGAACGCCTCGGCATGTTGCTCGCCGCCGTCGCGCAGCAAGTGCACCGGCATGATGTCGTACGGCAGGCCCTTGAGGTTCAGGCCGATGCGCACGCGATAGGCAGCGCTCGAACGCCAGTAGGAGAACAGGCACAACTTGTCCATCGCGTCTCCTCCGCTATGCCCTGGCCAGGGCGCGTGCGTTCAAGGGCCCTGCGTTCAAGGGGCTTGCTGCCGCTCGATGCGCTGCTCGATCGCGCCGAACAGGCTGTTCCCGTCGCGGTCGAGCATCTCGATGCGCACCAGGTCGCCGAACGACATGAAGGGCGTCACCGGCTTGCCGGTTTCCAGCGTCTCGACCGTGCGCTTCTCGGCGAAGCACGACGCGCCGAGGCTGGTGTCCTCGTTGGCGATCGTGCCGGAGCCGACGATCGTGCCCGCCGACAGCGGCCGCGTCTTCGCCACGTGCGCCACCAGCTGCGCGAAATCGAACTGCATGTCGACGCCGGCCTCGGGCGCGCCGAACCATTCGCCGTTGATGTGCGT
>CAMLSB010000151.1 GCA_946482565.1 uncultured Lysobacteraceae bacterium
CCGCGCGGCTCGCACCGCTGGCCAGGCGCGTACCGCAGCGCTGGCAGCAGCGGGCGCTGGAGGCCGCGATGGCGCGCGTGCTCGGCCCCGCCATCGCGGCGGGCGATCTCGCGTTCCTCGAGGGCCGCTGCCTGGGCATCGAAGTCACCGACCTCGGCCTGCGTTGGGCCATCGGCCTGCGCGACGGGCGCCTGGCCATCGTGGCGGATGCGCCCGAGGCCAGCGTCCGCGGCACGGCCACCGACCTGCTGCTGCTGGCAGGCCGCGTGGAGGACGCCGATACGCTGTTCTTCCAGCGCAGGCTGGTGCTGACCGGGGATACGGAGCTCGGGCTGACCGCCCGCAACCTGCTCGAGGGCTTGTCCTGGGAGGCAGTGCCGCTGGGGCTCCGGATCGGCCTGGCCCGCGGCGCGCGGCTGGCGCGTGCAGCCCGGCAGGCCCGGCGTGAAGGCGGGCGCCCGGGCGGGGATCCGCTCCAGCAGGCATAATCCACGGTCCCTCTCGGCCCTGAAACCGGTTAGATGCCTCGACCTGCCTCCTTCGACCGCGACCAGCTGCTGGCCTGCGCCCGTGGCGAGATGTTCGGCCCCGGCAACGCGCGCCTGCCGGCGCCGCCGATGCTGATGTTCGACCGCATCACCGAAATCTCCGAGGAAGGCGGCAGCCACGGCAAGGGCGTGATCCGGGCCGAACTCGACATCCACCCGGACCTCTGGTTCTTCGCCTGCCATTTCGAGGGTGACCCGGTGATGCCGGGCTGCCTGGGCGTGGACGCGATGTGGCAGCTGGCCGGCTTCTACCTGCCCTGGCTCGGCGAACCCGGCCGCGGCCGCGCGCTCGGCGTGGGCGAGGTGAAGTTCAGCGGCCAGGTGCTGCCTGGCGCGAAGGTCGTGTCCTACGAGATCGACATCAAGCGCGTGGTCCGCGGCAAGCTCAAGATGGTGATTGCCGACGGCCGCACCTCCGTCGACGGCCGCGAGATCTACGTGGCGCAGAACCTGCGCGTGGGCCTGTTCGGCTCGGTGGAGAACTTCTGATGGCGGGCAACGGCCAGCGACGCGTCGTCGTCACCGGCATGGGCATCGTCTCGTGCCTGGGCAACGACATGGCGACCGTGAGCGAAGCGCTGCAGCGCACGCGCCCGGGCATCCGCTTCATGCCGCAGTATGCCGAGCTCGGGTTGCGCAGCCAGGTCGCCGGCGTGCCCGACATCGACCTCGAAGCGCTGATCGACCGCAAGCTCAAGCGCTTCATGGGCGACGCGGCGGCCTATGCGTACGTCTCGATGCGCGATGCGATCGCCGATGCCGGCCTGGACGAGGCGCAGGTGCGCAACCCGCGCACTGGCGTGATCGCGGGTTCGGGCGGCGCGTCCTCGCAATGGCAGGTGGAAACGGGGGACCTGCTGCGCAACAAGGGCGTGCGCAAGGTCGGGCCGTACATGGTGCCGCGCACGATGTGCTCGACGGTGTCGGCCGCGCTGGCCACCTCGTTCGGCATCCAGGGCGTGAGCTACTCGATTTCCGCGGCCTGCGCGACATCGGCGCATTGCATCGGCGCGGCGGCGGACATGATCCGCCACGGCGTGCAGGACGTGGTCTTCGCCGGCGGCGGCGAGGAAGAGCACTGGGCGATGACCGCGCAGTTCGACGCGATGGGCGCGCTCTCCACCCATTTCAACGAGACCCCGGGCATCGCCTCGCGACCGTACGACAAGGACCGCGACGGCTTCGTCATCGCGGCCGGCGGCGGCATGCTGGTGCTCGAGGACTACGAGCACGCGAAAGCCCGCGGCGCGCGCATCCATGCCGAACTCGTCGGCTACGGCGTGACTTCCGATGGCGCCGACATGGTCGCGCCCTCGGGCGAGGGCGCGGTGCGCTGCATGCGCATGGCGATGCAGGGCATCGATGGTCCGGTCGATTACCTCAACACCCACGGCACCTCGACGCCGCTGGGCGATCTCGTCGAACTCGAGGCGGTCCGCGCCGCGTTCGGCGACGGCGCGATTCCGCCGCTGTCGTCGACGAAGGCGCTCTCGGGCCATTCGCTCGGCGCGGCCAGCGTGCATGAGGCGATCTATTCGCTGCTGATGCTGCGTGACGGCTTCATGGCCGGCTCGTACAACATCCTCGATCTCGACGAGCGCGCGGCGGGCTACCCGATCCTGCGCGAGGCGACCGAAGCGAAGCTGCGCACCGTGATGTCCAACAGCTTCGGTTTCGGCGGCACCAACGGCACCCTCGTCTTCCGCGCAATGTAGGGCCGACCCATGGTCGGCTGAACGCCAAGCGATCAGCCAGCATGAGCCGACCATGGGTCGGCTCTACGTGGCGTAGGCCATTACCATCACGAAGTGGCACCCCGTTCCCGCGAGGACGAACAGGTGCCAGAGCAGGTGGCTGTACCGCAGGCGATCGTGCAGCAGGTAGAACGCGACGCCGGCGGTATACGCGATGCCGCCGGCGAAGAGCCAGGCGAGCCCCGCAGGTTGCATGTGCAGCCAGAGCGGCCGGATCAGGGCGAGCGCGGCCCATCCCATCGCCACGTAGAGGATGACCGACACCTTGCGGTAGCGCGCGCCGCCGACCAGCTTGAACACGACGCCCGCCAGCGCGAGCGACCAGATCACCGCGAGCATGATCCAGCCGCCATCGTCGCGCAGCACGCCCAGCAGCACCGGCGTGTACGTGCCGGCGATCAGCACGTAGATCGCGCAGTGGTCGAGGCGGCGCATCCACCCGTTGCGATGTGCCTGCGGCGTGGAGTGGTACAGCGTCGAGGTGAAGTACATCAGGATCGCGCTGACACCGAACGCGGTCGCGCCGACGACGGCCAGGCCGCCCTGGGCACGCAAGGCGTCGATCACGAGGAAGGGCAGCGCGCACACGGCCAGCAACAGCCCGATGCCGTGGCTCAGTGCGTTGGCAAGGTGCTCACCACGCGTCGAGGGACGCGCGGTGCGGGTGGGGGCATTCATGCGGCCAGCATACGCCGCAGCGCGTGACCGGGGCCCGTCTCCAGGGCGGGTCCGGTGTCACGACGGGCACGGTTCAGAACGGAACCGAGTACGGCGACTGGGCCGGCGCCGGGGCGGTGCTGCCCTGGTGCCCGAAGGCGAAGGCCGCACCGGCGACCGCGAGGACGGCGCCGAGCGCGATCGCGGCGGCGAGGAGGAGGGTGTGGGAATTCGGGGCTTTCATCGGGATCTCCAAAGCATGGTTTTGTTTCGTCGAGGAGAATTCTGGGCGCCGCGAACCCGCGTCGCGCTGACCTGGATCAAGCCGGCGGCGGCTGCCGGCCCGGCGTTGCGCCCATGCCCTGCTGGCCGTGCCAGTAGCCGCTGCGGGGGCCTTCGACGGGGGCGACGTCTTCACCCGCGATCGCCGCGGTGAAGCGCTGCAGCACCGCATCCATGCCTTCGGCCTGCGGCTGGATCCGCAGGAGCGTGGTACCGAGTCCGCGCAGCGCGGGCAGCTCGGGGGCGAGGTCGACGATCGCGTCGCCCTGCACCTGGATGCCGTTGATGCGCAGCAGCGACGCACCCTCACGCGTGGCCAGCGGCAGGCCATCGGGATAGTCGATGCAGCGGAAACCGCACTGGTCCTTCGCCAGGTCGAGCGCGCGCGCGGTGAAGCAGCGCGCCGACCACGCGAGCGCCGGGCGGCCCCACGCGAGCACCTCGAGTTCGGGCATCGCGAGGCCTTCGGCGGCGGTCGCCGCGACGATGTCCGCGATCAGCGCGTGCCCCTGCTCGACGCCCGGCACCCAGCGCTGCAGGCCGTCCTCGACGAGCATCGCCAGCGTGCGGTGGTTGTACACGTTGAGCGAGGGCCCGGCGACGAAGGGCACGCCGGCTTCGCGGCACAGCTGCACCGCGCTCATGTCGTTGGCTTCGATCCAGTACCGGCCGTGCGCCACCTGCCGCCGCACCACCGAGACTTCGGATTCGGCCTCGAGCAGTGCCAGCGACGACAGCACGACCTGCTTGCCGGCATCGGCCAGGCGCGCGGCGACGTCGAACCAGTCCGACGTGCGCAGTTCGCGACGCTTGCTGCACACCGTCTCGCCGACGTACACGACATCGACCGGCCACGCCGCGACGTCGCGGTAGAAGTCGAGCGTGCGTTCGCGCGGCCAGAAGTATTGCGGTGGACCGAGGCTCAGGCGCATCGGCGAAGCGTCCATCGTCGTGGCGGACATCGTCAGTGCCATGCGCGGTGGTACGCGCCCAGCGTGGTCTGGTGGCCCTCGGCATGCGCCGACAGCGCGGCTTCCCATTCGGGCTGCGAACGCCAGCGTTCCGGATCGGCCGTGTAGCGGTCGAGCGCCGCGCGCCAGGTGCGCGTGACCGGGCCGACGTAGGCCGCGCCCCGCTGGCGACCTTCGATCTTGAGAGCAGCCACGCCCGCGCGCGCCAGCCGCGGCACGAGTTCCAGCGTGTTGAGGCTGGTCGGCTCCTCGAGCGCGTGGAAGACTTCGCCGCCGACCTCGAAGCG
>CAMLSB010000152.1 GCA_946482565.1 uncultured Lysobacteraceae bacterium
TGTCCTACCTGCACCGGTTCCCGATCCAGTCGCTGAAGATCGACCGCAGCTTCGTTTCCGGGCTCGACGGCGACACGCAGGCCGAGAGCCTGGCGCTGGTGCGCGCGATCCTGGCGCTGGCCGGCACGCTCGGCATCGACACGATCGGGGAGGGCATCGAAACCCTCGAGCAGCGCAACATCCTGGCCGAACTCGGATGCCAGTTCGGGCAGGGCTTCTTCTACGGCAAGCCGGCGCCGCTGGACTGACGCCGTTCCCACTCTCGGCGCGCGCCGTCGCGTACCTGCTCCCAGGCGTGGTCGTGCGCGACGCTGTGCCAGGCGCGGCGGACGTGTTCTTCGATGTCCGCCCAGTCCCGGCCCGGGAACATGACGCGGGCCGCCTCGATGATCGAGTGCAGCATCGACGGCAGGGGTACGTTGCGTTCCATCGCGTGGTTCAGCGCGCTTCCGCGGCGAGCGCAGGCGCAGGCGCAGGCATGGTCGTGGTCGTGGTCGCGGCCGCGCAGCGGACCAGCGCGGCGCGCTGGCGGTGCAGCAGGCCGTAGCACTCGCAGGTGCGCTGCTCGAGCGCGTCGCGCTGCTCCAGGCGGATGCAGCCGCGGCTGTAGCTGATCGCGCCGGCGTCCTGCAGTCGGCGCGCGGCTTCGGTCACGCCTTCGCGTCGCACGCCGAGCAGGCTGGCCAGCGTCTCGTGGGTCACGAGCAGCGGCGCGTTGCCGGTCCGGTCGAAGCCGAGCAGCAGCCAGCGCGCGAGCTGGCGCTCGATCGGATGGTGGCGGCTGCAGATCGCGGCCTGCGTGGCCTGGCTGACGAGCCACTTCACGTGCCGCATCACCATCGCCTGGAACGCCTGGTCGCCGCGGAACTCGCGTTGCGCGACTTCCGCGCGCAGCGCATACGCCGAGCCGGGCGCCTGCATCACCGCGTGCGTGCTGGTGGCCATGCCGTCGCCGACCAGCAGCGCGACGCCGACCATGCCTTCGTTGCCGATGCTCGCGATCTCGCCGGTTTCGCCGTTCGCGGTGACATAGGTCATCGAGGCGAATCCGCTGCACGGGAAATGGAGATGGCCGGGGACGACGCCGTTTTCCTGCAGGACGCGCCCGGCCGGCAATTCGACGCGCTGCAGTTCCGGCGACAGTCGCAGGCGCGTGGTGTCCGGCAGGCAATCCAGCAGGCAGCCGAAAGCGCCCGGTTCCCGCTCCATCCTCATGCGTTGCGTCGCTCCGTCGATCGTGGTGTCTCCCCGTCCCGGATTCTGGGTCGCGGATGAATGGGCGTATGTGCGAAAGCGCACATTGCGGGCGCACGTTATCCGCGGAAGCGGGCGGGATGGCTAGGCATTCTCTGAACGCGTTCAGCTATCGCGTGGCGATGCGACTTCCGCGGCGGCATCCGTTTCCGCAGCGGCATCCGTCGCATGGATCCGGTCGAGCGCGGCCGCGATCGCACCGGCGCCGAGCGGGCGCACGACGCGCGCGAGTTCGACGCCGTCGCGCAGGAACACCAGCGTCGGCCACAACTTCACCCGGTACGCGCGGCCGAGCGCGCGGCCGGGACCGTCCTCGATCTTCAGGTGGCGGATGCCCGGCGCGCCGGCCAGCGCCCGCTCCACGAATGGGCGCGCCAGGAGGCAATGCCCGCACCAGTTGGTGCCGAACTCGAGCACCGCGGGTCCACGCAGCGCGGCGACGGCGGTGCTCTGCGGGGCGTCGGATCTGTAGTAGTCCGGCCCGGTGCGGCGGGTTGGGTCCATGCGGCGGTCTTCGTCCATGGGGACGAGGATCGCCGCGGCGCATTCATCGCGCCGTGAAACCACGCATTCAGCCGGCGTTGCGTCAGCTGACGTTCGGCTCGCTGAACGCTTCCGGTTCGCCGGCGAACGCGTTGATCGGCACGCAGCTGCAGAACACGTTCTTGTCGCCGTACACGTTGTCCACGCGCGCGACCGGCGGCCAGTACTTCTGCTGCTTCAGCGTCGCCAGCGGGAACGCGGCCAGCTCGCGCGGGTACGCGTGCGTCCACTCGCTCGCCGACACCTGCGCGGCCGTGTGCGGTGCGTGCTTGAGCGGATTGTCCTCGCGGTCCAGGCGGCCGTCCTCGACCGCGCGGATCTCGTCGCGGATCTGGATCATCGCGTCGATGAAGCGGTCGAGCTCATGCAGCGATTCCGACTCGGTCGGCTCGACCATCAGCGTGCCCGCGACCGGGAAGCTCAGCGTCGGCGCGTGGAAGCCGAAGTCGATGAGGCGCTTGGCCACGTCCTCGGCGCTGATGCCGGTGGCGTCCTTGATCGGGCGCAGGTCGAGGATGCACTCGTGCGCGACCAGGCCGTTGCGGCCGGTGTACAGCGTCGGGAAGTGCGGCGCCAGCCGCTTCGCCAGGTAGTTCGCGTTGAGCATCGCGACCTGGGTCGCGCGGCGCAGGCCCTCGGCGCCCATCATCACGATGTACATCCAGCTGATCGGCAGGATGCTGGCCGAGCCGAACGGCGCCGCGGACACCATCGCGCCATCGCCCAGGCCGTCGGTGCGCACGCCGCCTTCGCTGCCCGCCTTCGGCAGGAACGGGGCGAGGTGCGACTTCACCGCGCACGGGCCGACGCCCGGGCCGCCGCCGCCGTGCGGGATGCAGAAGGTCTTGTGCAGGTTGAGGTGCGAGACGTCCGAGCCCCACTTGCCGGGCCTGGCGACGCCGACGAGCGCGTTCATGTTGGCGCCGTCGGTGTACACCTGGCCGCCGTGGCGGTGGACGATCTCGCAGATCTCGACGACGTCCTCCTCGAACACGCCGTGCGTGGAGGGGTAGGTCATCATGATCGCGGCGAGGCGGTCGGAATACTTCTCGGCCTTGGCGCGGATGTCGGCGACGTCGACGTTGCCGTTGGCGTCGCACTTCGTCACCACCACGCTCATGCCGCACAGCTGCGCGGACGCGGGGTTGGTGCCGTGCGCGGATTCCGGGATCAGGCAGACATCACGCTGGTCGTCGCCGCGCGAGCGGTGGTACGCGCGGATCGCGAGCAGGCCCGCGTATTCGCCCTGCGCGCCGGAATTCGGCTGCAGGCTGACCGCGTCGTAGCCGGTGCACTCGGCGAGCATCGCCTCGAGCCCGGCGATCAGTTCCTGGTAGCCCTGCGCCTGCGACGCCGGCGCCAGCGGATGGATGTTCGCGAATTCCGGCCAGGTCACCGGGATCATCTCGGCCGTGGCGTTGAGCTTCATCGTGCACGAGCCCAGCGGGATCATGGTGCGATCCATCGCCAGGTCCTTGTCGGCGAGCGAGCGCATGTAGCGCAGCATCTCGTGCTCGCTGTGGTGGCTGTTGAACACCGGGTGGGTCAGGAACTTCGAGGTGCGGCGCAGTCCTTCCGGGATCAGCGACGGCGCGCTGGCGTCCAGCGCCTCGACGTCGGGCAGCGCCGCATCGTCGCCGCCGAAGATGCGCCACAGCAGCTCGATGTCGGCGCGCGTGCTGGTTTCGTCCAGCGAGATGCACAGGTACTCGCCCCAGGCCTTGCGCAGGTTGGCGCCCATCGCCACGGCGCGCGCGGCGATGGCGTCGGTGCGGTCGCCTGCCTTGATGCTGATCGTGTCGAACGCGCTGTCGTGGTGCGACGCGGTGAAGCCGAGCTGCTGCAGGCCGGCCTTCAGGATCGCGGCGAGCCGCGCCACGCGCGAGGCGATGCGGACCAGGCCGTCGGGGCCGTGGTAGACGGCGTACATCGACGCCATCACCGCCAGCAGCACCTGCGCGGTGCAGATGTTGCTGGTGGCCTTCTCGCGGCGGATGTGCTGCTCGCGCGTCTGCAGCGTGAGCCGGTAGGCCTGGTTGCCTTCGGTGTCGATCGACACGCCGATCAGGCGGCCCGGCATCGAGCGCTTGTAGGCGTCGCGGCAGGCCATGAACGCTGCGTGCGGGCCGCCGAAGCCGAACGGCACGCCGAAGCGCTGGGTGTTGCCGACGACGATGTCGGCGCCCATCTCGCCCGGCGGCTTGAGCAGCGTGAGCGCGAGCAGGTCGGTGGCGAAGATGGCGAGCGCGCCCTTGGCGTGGATCTTTTCGACTTCCTCGCTCCAGTCCAGCAGCCAGCCGCTGCTGGCCGGGTACTGGATCAGCGCGGCGAAGTAGTCGTCCGCGGCGATCGCGGCATCCCAGGCTTCCTCGGAATCGGCCAGGGCGATCGTCAGCCCCAGCGGCTCGCCGCGCGTGCGCATCACCTCGATGGTCTGCGGGTGCGCGTCGCCGAACACGACGATGGTGTTGCCTTTCGCCTTCGCCGAGCGCTTGGCCAGCGTCATCGCCTCGGCGGCCGCGGTGGCCTCGTCGAGCAGCGAGGCGTTGGCGATCTCCATGCCGGTCAGCTCGGCGCACATCGTCTGGAAGTTGATCAGCGCTTCCATGCGGCCCTGCGAGATCTCCGCCTGGTAGGGCGTGTACGCGGTGTACCAGGCCGGGTTCTCGAGGATGTTGCGCAGGATGACGTTCGGCGTGT
>CAMLSB010000153.1 GCA_946482565.1 uncultured Lysobacteraceae bacterium
ACCAGGGTGCACAGCGCGAGCAGCAGGCCGCGCATGCGCGCGTGGAAGGATCGGTTCAGGACCATCGCCTCAATACCACCGGAAGATGTTGAAGGCAGGCGCGGACTGGATGAACTCGCGGTACGCGCTCTTGCTGCCCGACTTCTCCACGACGATCAGGTCGTCGCCATAGATCTGCGGATCGGGCGCCATGCCCGCGCGGACTTTGGCGAGGTCGAACACCGCGCCCATGCGCTTGCCCTTGACGGTGCGGAAGATGACCACGCCATGCAGGTCGGCGAGGTCGGTCACGCCCTCGGCCAGCGCGATCGCCTGAAGAAGGCTGGTCCTGCCCTTGATGGGATAGATGCCGGGCTTCGTGAGCGAACCCTCGAGCGTGACCTGCTGGCTCGTGAATTCCTTCACGAACACGCTGACCTGCGGGTCCTGGAGGAAGCCCTGCTTGAGCTTGTCCGCGATGTCCTTCTCGAGGTCGGGAATCGTGACGCCGCCGGCCTTCACCACGCCCACCAGCGGCAGCGAGATCTGGCCGTTCGAATTGACGCGGACCTCGCGGTCGAAGTCCTTCAGGCCGAACACGGTGACCTCGAGGAGGTCCTGCGCGCCGATGCGGTAGTCGGTGCCGCCCTTGTAGACGCCGGAGGCCGACGTGGTGTCGGGCGCGCGCATGATCTCGTTGTGGAGCAGGTTCGGGTTGCGTACCGGCGCTCCGCCACAGGCCGACAACAGGACGCACGCCACCAGCGCCAGCGCGAAGGCGGCGAATCGGACGGTCGTGCGGCGGGGGGTGTCGATCATTCGAATCCTGGGTTCGGGGCAACGAAGCGCATTCAGGCAGCCGGTGATTATGCGGCCCCTCGCAGCCGTTGCCAAAAACCCGTCTTCCGCACCGGCGCCGGCCGCGCCGGAAGGGGCGGCAGGTCGAGGGGCGCCTGGTTGGCGACGATACCGGCTGGCCTCGTCACGACCAGGTGATCGGCCTCCTCCGCGCCCACGAGGGCGACGGCGGCCTCCCGGGCCTCGGCGAGCAGCGGCGGGCGCCTGCGGGCGTCGTGGGCATCGGTCGCCAGCAGGTGGGCCTTGCCCTCGCCGACGAACCGGTCGCCCCAGTACTTGGGACGGCGCCCGTGACGTCCCGTCAGCGCCCCCGCGGTGATCTGCATCCAGACGCCGCGGTCGACCAGGCGCATGAACAGGTCGTAGTGGTCCTCGACCCAGGTCAGGCGCTCGGGATGGGTGATGACCGGGGTGATGCCGGCGGTCATCAGGCCGAAGACCTGCTGCTCGAAGCCCGGCGGGGCCACGTGGTGCGGCGGCTCCAGCAGCAGGTAGCGCGAGCCGGCCAGGGTCGGCACGCGGCCGCCGCGGATCGCGCCGGCCAGGTCGGTATCGAGGTGGACGTCGGCGCCCTCGACCAGGCGCAGGCCGATGCCGGCGGCATCGAGTTCGGCCTGCAGCGCGGCGATCGCCTTGCGGATGCCGGGCGCATCGTTGTCGTACATGCCCGGATAGATGTGCGGCGTGCACGCGATCGTTCGGATGCCGTCGGCATGGGCGATACGCGCCATCTCGAGCGACGTCGCGAGGTCGGGCGCGCCGTCGTCGATCCCGGGCAAAAGGTGGCAATGCAGGTCGAACATGCGCATCCTTTACGCCATGCGAGGGAAAAACCGGCCATGACGACCAGGCTATACCACAACACCCGCTGCTCGAAATCGCGCGGTGCGCTCGAGTTGCTCAACGAACGCGGCATCGAGCCCGAAGTCGTGTATTACCTCGAAACGCCCCCCTCGCCCGCCGAACTGCGCGAACTGCTGCGCATGCTGGGCATCGGCGCACGCGGGCTGCTGCGCACGGGTGAGCCGGAATACGCGGCACTCGGACTCGACGATCCCTCCATCGGCGAGGAAGCGCTCATCACCGCAATGGCCGCGCATCCGAAGCTGATCGAGCGACCCGTGTTCGTCCATGGTGGGCGGGCCGTGATCGGCCGTCCACCCGAGCGCGTACTCGAGCTGCTCTAGCCTTCCAGGCCGCGGCACGGAAAAGAAGAAGGGCCGCAGGTGCGGCCCTTCTTCTTGTAAGGAACGGAGTTACTTGCTGACGGGGTGGTCCGGCGGGACATTGTCTTCCTGGTCCAGGCCAGCGGCCGCCAGGGCCGCCGCACCGAGCACGATTGCGGAGGTCGTCACGACGGAGCCGCCGGTGGCTGCGCTGCCCGCCACCGCCGTCCCGGCCGGCGCTACCTGCACCTCGTACACGCCAGGGCTCACGTAATGGAGCACGTAGCCGTTGTTGTAGGTCAGGTTGGCATCGCTGGACGCCCCGACCTGGATCCGGTCGCCCACATGGATCGCGGTGTCCGCGCTCACGGTGACGAAGTCGCCACCATTCGTGCTGACCATGATCTGCCCGGAATTGACGTGCAGGGTACCTACCGTATCGGTCGCGGGGTCTTGCGCCATGGCCGGGGCGAACGCGGCCGTCGCGAACAGCGCCGCGGCAAACAGGGTGCGAATCATTGCATTCATGGTCTTCGAATCCTTTTCGGGGGGAGCAGCAGAGGCGAACCTACGCCCGCCGATGCCAACCCCATGTGAATTCGATGTGCGAAAAAACGCCTGCTCCCCATTCACTTCATGAACAGGCTGAACGAAAACACACGGACGTCGCAAACGCGTCTATTTCGTGGCGCGCATCGCCCTGGCGGCTTGCGGCGGCGCGAACGTGTCGGAGCGGGCATCGGCCCAGAACGCCTTGAATACCGCGTGTTCCGGGATGCCGCGCAACAGTTCGCCCGGCTCCAGGAAGCGGTACAGCGCCGCGAGCGAGCGCACCTCCACCGGCGAGACGCGGCGCAGGATGTGTTCGGGCCCGAGCTGCTCCGGGCCATCCAGGCCGGAGGCGCACAGCAGGTCGCGCAGTGCGTGCAGCGTGTTCTGGTGGAACATGAACACGCGGTTGGACTTGTCGGCCACGTCCAGGTGCTTCCAGCGCTGCATGTCCTGCGTCGCGATGCCTGTCGGGCAGCGATCGGTGTGGCAGCTCAGCGACTGGATGCAGCCCAGCGCGAACATGAAGCCGCGGCCGGCGTTGCACCAGTCGGCACCGAGCGCGAGCGTGCGCGCGATGTCGAAGGCGCTGGTGATCTTGCCGGCGGCCGCCACGCGCACCTTGTCGCGCAGGCCCAGGCCGACCAGCGTGTTGTGGACCAGCCGCAGCCCTTCGTGCATCGGCACGCCGACGTGCGCCACGAATTCCGCGGGCGCGGCGCCGGTGCCGCCTTCCGCGCCGTCGACGACGATGAAATCGGGCAGCAGGCCGGTCTCGTGCATCGCCTTGGCGATGGCGAACCATTCCCAGGGATGGCCGATCGCGAGCTTGAAGCCCGCGGGCTTGCCACCGGACAGGCGACGCAGGCGCGCGACGAATTCGAGCAGGCCGACGGGCGTGTCGAATTCCGCGTGGCGCGCCGGCGAGATGCAGTCGACGCCTTCGAGGACGCCGCGGGTGCGCGCGATTTCCGCGCTCACCTTCGCGCCGGGCAGCATGCCGCCGTGGCCGGGCTTGGCGCCCTGCGACAGCTTGACCTCGACCATCTTCACCTGCGGCGTGTTGGCGTTTTCCGCGAAGCGCTCCTCGCTGAAACGGCCGTCGCTGTCGCGGCAGCCGAAATAGCCCGAGCCGATTTCCCACACCAGGTCGCCGCCCGGCTCGCGGTGGTAGGGCGAGATCGAGCCTTCGCCGGTGTCGTGGTAGAAGCCGCCCTGCTTCGCGCCCGCGTTGAGCGCGCGGATCGCGTTGGCGCTGAGCGCGCCGAAGCTCATTGCCGAGATGTTGAAGACGCTCGCCGAATACGGCTGCGTGGTCTCCGGGCACGCCGTGCCGACGGCGACGCGGAAATCGTGCGACGGGATCGCCGAGGGCACGATCGAATGGTTGATCCATTCGTAGTCGACACCGTACACGTCGTGTTCGGTGCCGAACGGCACCACGTCCATCACGCCCTTGGCGCGCTGGTAGACGAGCGAGCGCTGCTCGCGCGAGAACGGCACTTCCTCGAGGTCGGACTGGATGAAGTACTGGCGGATCTCCGGGCCGATGGATTCCAGGCCGTAGCGGAAGTGCGCGAGCAGCGGGTAGTTGCGGCGCAGGGTGCTGCGACGCTGCAGGAGGTCCCAGGTGCCCAGCAGCGCGAGGCCGGCGAAGATCGCCAGCGCCCAGCGCCAGCCGATCGACGCCGGATGTGTTGCCAGTTGCCAGCCCGAGGCGGCCACCAGGACGCAGGCGAGGAGATAAGTTACGTAGCGCAGGTGACGCATGCTCATCGCTCTCCGGGTCGGCGCGCGAGATCGGCAGGTGTCGCCGATCAGGATTGGTGCCTGGGGTCGGGATCGAACCGACATGGCCGTTGCCGGCCGGCGGATTTTAAGTCCGCTGCGTTTACCAGTTTCGCCACCCAGGC
>CAMLSB010000154.1 GCA_946482565.1 uncultured Lysobacteraceae bacterium
ACCTGCGCGTACTGCTGCTGGCGTTCGTTGATGGGCTTGACGTCGAGCACGGTGGCGTATTCGAGGCCGCGCGCGCCCTCGCCCGTGCCGCGGTTGTTCTGGAAGGCCGCGGCGGCGACGCCGCCGACGAGCAGCGCAGCCAGTGCGATTGCGATCGTATTGTTGTTCATTGCCGACTCCTTCGTTCGTGCACGAGGCACGTTTCCTGCGTCGGCGACGATTGCAACACCCACCAGCTGAACATCGCCTCCACGAAGCCCCGCGGGAATGACCGCGAGGTGAACACGGCGCCCGCAGCATCGATTTCTGCTAGCGTCGGCACGATTTCACGGAGATCGCCATGGCCAATCCGCTGCTCGCCCCGTTCATGCGCTGGCTCGGGCGACTGGGCTTCCCGAAACTCTTCCTCCTGTTCGCCGGCCTGTTCGTGCTGGACATGGTGACGCCGGATCCGATCTTTTTGCTCGATGAGTTGCTGCTGGGCATCGGCACGCTGCTGTTCGCCTCCTGGAAGCAGCGGCGCAAGGGATGAACGCGATGGCGCCCGACGGCGATGATGGTGGGCGGTGCCTCGTCGACACGCATTGCCATCTGGACGATGCGGGGTTCGACGACGATCGCGCCGAGGTGCTCGCGCGCGCGCGCGACGCGGGCGTGGCCTGGCAAGTGGTCCCGGCGGTCGACGCCGCGGGCTGGCCGAAGCTGCGCGACGTTTGTACCTCGTCGCCCGGCTTGTTGCCGGCATACGGCCTGCATCCGATGCTGCTTGCCGGGCACCGGCCGGAGCATCTTGAACTGCTGCGCGAATGGATCGAACGCGAGCGCCCGGTCGCGGTCGGCGAGTGCGGGCTCGACTACTTCGTCGAAGGGCTGGATCGCGATGCGCAGTCGAGGTATTTCGAAGGCCAGTTGCGGCTCGCGCGCGAGTTCGACCTGCCGGTGGTGGTGCATGCGCGCCGCGCGGTGGACGCGGTGATCGCCGCGCTGCGCCGAGTCGGTGGATTGCGCGGCGTGATCCACAGTTTTTCCGGCAGCGACGAACAGGCCGCGCAGCTCTGGAAACTGGACTTCCTGCTCGGCCTGGGCGGGCCGGTCACCTACGAGCGCGCGCAACGCCTGCGCCGGCTCGCGGCCACGATGCCGCTGGAATACCTGCTGCTGGAGACCGACGCGCCCGACCAGCCCGACGCCGCGATCCGCGGCCAGCGCAACGAACCCGCGCGCATCGCCGCCGTCCTCGACTGCATCGCTGCCCTGCGCAACGAATCCCCGGACACCATCGCCGCCGCCACCACCGCCAACGCCGCGCGCCTGTTCCGCTTCCCCGGCGCCTAGCCCTTCTTCGGCTTCAGCAGGAGTTCGAGGGCGCGCGCGACGGCGGCGAAGGCGAAGGCGCCGGTAACGTGCGTGGCCGCGCCGAGGCCGGCGCCGCAATCGAGCTTGAGCGCGGCGTCGCGATCCAGTTGCGGGCGGGTGCCACAGACGCTGCCGTCGGCCTGCGGATAGCGCACGTTTTCCAGCGAATACACCGCCGACACGCCGAAGTAGCGGTCGTGGTTCTTCGGGAAGTTGAACTCGCCGCGCAGCTTCTTGCGGACGAGCGAGAGCATCGCGTCGTGCTCGGTGCGCGAGAGGTCGCGCACGCGCACCTGGGTCGGGTCGGTGCGCCCGCCGGCCGAACCGACGGTGACGACCGGCAGCTTGCGCCGCCGGCACCAGGCGATGGCCTCGACCTTGGTGCGGAAGCTGTCGCAGGCGTCGAGCACCAGGTCGTAGCCGCCGCCCAGCAGCGACTCGAGGTTCGACGGCGTCAGGAACGATTCGACCGCCACGGCCTCGACCACCGGATTGATCGCGCGGCAGCGCCCGGCCATCGCCTGCGCCTTGTTGCGGCCGTATTGCCCTGCGAGCGCCGGCAGCTGGCGGCTGGTATTGGACAGGCACAGGTCGTCGGCGTCGATCAGGGCGAGATGGCCCACCGCGCTGCGCGCGAGGGCTTCGACCGCCCACGACCCGACGCCGCCCAGGCCGACCACCGCGACCCGCGCGCCGGCGAGGCGTTCGATCGTCCCGGCCCCGTACAGCCGGTCGATGCCCGCGAAGCGCTCGCGCAACTCGCCTGGAATGGATTCCTGTCGCATGGGGGCATGTTAACTTGCGCCCAGCCAACCAAGCCGGGGACCGCCGATGAACGCACCTGCCGACCGCATGCCCACCGACGGCAAGCCAGCCAACCCGCCCTCCGGCAATGCCGCGATGCGCTACCTCTTCCTGTTCGTGCTCGGCCTCGTGGTCGGCGTCGTCGGCACGGTGATGGCGGTGCGCGCGCTCGATGCGCGCAAGGACCATTTCCCCGAGAGCGTGATGCACCTGTTCTCGGCGCACATGGACATGCTCGACGCCAACGTCACCGGCAACCGCTGCGCGGCGACGGACACGCTGCCGCAGCTGCAGGCGTTGCGGACGCTCGCCAACGACATCGAGCCGGCCTTCGGCGACCTGCGCGAGGACAGCCGCTTCGCCGGCCACGCCAGCGACCTGCGTGCCGCGCTCGACCGGTCGCTGGCCAGCCCGCCGATCGCCTGCGCCGGCGTGCAAGCGGCGATGAAGGACATCGGCGCGGCGTGCAAGGCCTGCCACCGCGACTTCAGGAACTGATTTGCCGCGTCCCGCAAGACGGCGGCGCTCTGCCCACCGCTCCCCGCAGGTGAACCGCCGGCGAACGATGCCGGCCCGCAGCGTCGCGATTGACCACTTGTTCACGGCGTGCTCCCGAGGATGGCCCGGTCATCCACGGAGACACGCCATGAATGCTTCCACCTCCCTCCGCGTTGCCGGCGCGACCGCCCTCGCCGCTTGCCTGGCCGCGGCCGGCTGTGCGACCACGTCGCCCGGCTACAACAACGGCTATTCCAGCGCACCGCCCCCGGTCAGCGGCACCTGTTACGACTGCGGCACCGTGACCCGCATCGAGGCCTACGGCGCCGGCACCAGCAACGTGCCGAACGCAACGGGTGCAGTGCTCGGCGGCATCGTCGGCGCCGTCGCCGGCCGTGAAATCGCCAAGAACAGCACCGACAGCAAGGGCCGCCAGAACACCGCCACGGCGGCCGGCGCGGTGGCCGGCGCGATCGCGGGCAACGCGATCCAGAACCGTTCGCAGGCCAACAACGGTGGCTACACCATCTACGTGCGCATGGCCAACGGCAGCACCCAGACGGTCACCCAGTCCGACCTGGGCGGCATCCGCGAAGGCTCGTACGTGCGGGTCTACAACGGTCGCGCCTGGGTTCGCTGAGCACGGCCGACATGGTTAGGATGGGGCGGTCCGTTCCGGCGGGCCGCCCTTTTTCTTGCGCCACGGGGAGACGCGCATGACCTTCATGACCGTGATGTACGTGCTGGGGGCCCTCCTGGTCCTCGTCGGACTGGCCGGCATCGTGCTCCCCGCCCTGCCCGGGCTGCCGCTGGTGTTCGCGGGCATGGTGCTGGCGGCCTGGGCCGAGCACTTCACCCGCATCGGCATCGCCACGCTCGTCGCGCTCGGCGTGCTGACGCTGCTGTCGCTGGCCGTGGACTTCTGGGCCGCGGCGCTCGGCGCGAAACGCGTCGGCGCGAGCCGGCTCGCCATCGCCGGCGCGATCATCGGCACCGTCGCGGGCCTGTTCTTCGGCATCGTCGGCATCTTCATCGGCCCGTTCTGCGGCGCGTTGCTGGGCGAACTGGTGCACGGGCGCCGCCTCGATCCGGCCGCGATGAGCCAGGCCACGAAGGTCGGCGTCGGCACCTGGCTGGGCATCGTGCTCGGCATCGCGCTGAAACTCACCCTCGCGCTGGCGATGCTGGCGCTGTTCGCGTGGGCCTGGTGGAGGTGACGTTCACGCCTCGATGAATGCGAGGCCGGGATCATGGGCGCAATGTGGAGTCGAAAGCGCATGATCTGGACCATCGTCGTCACCGCGGCGCTCACGGCGCTCGCCGTCGTGCTGGGCCTCAACTTCGTCACGCCGAGCAAGCAACTCGAGCGCCGCATCGAACATCGCTACGCGGTGTCGGACCCGCAGTTCCGGCGCGAAATGGGGGTGATGCTCGGCCCCTCGATCCTGCCCGGCAACTCGGTCGTCGCCCTGAACAACGGCGACGAGATCTTCCCGGCGATGCTGGGCGCGATCCGCGGCGCGCAAAAGACGATCACCTTCGAGACCTACATCTACTGGGAAGGCGTCATCGGCAAGGAGTTCGCCGACGCGCTGAGCGAACGCGCCCGGGCCGGCGTCGCGGTCGACGTGACGATCGACTGGGTCGGCAGCGCGAGCATGGACCACGCGCAGCTGCAGGAGATGGAGGACGCGGGCGTGCACGTCGAGCGCTACCGTCCGCTGCACTGGTACAACCTGGCACGCATGAACAATCGCACCCACCGCAAGCTGCTG
>CAMLSB010000155.1 GCA_946482565.1 uncultured Lysobacteraceae bacterium
CGGTTGAGCGCCGGGTGCACGTGCGGGACGTGGTAGCCCTCGAGGTAGTTGTCGACGTAGGCCTTCCAGTTGCACGCGATCTCGTAGGCCGCGTGGCGGTGGTGGCCGTAGCCGGCGAGGCCGCGCCCGCCTTCGCCGGCATGCAGGCCGATGCGCGCATCGATGCCGGCCACGAGGTCCTCGAACGGGATCGCGCGCGCCGGGTCGGCCGTGCCGAACACCAGGCCCTGCCATTCGCGCACGGCCAGTTCCGGCAGGCGCACGGACGCGGCGTCGAAGCCTTCCGCCGACTGCATCTCGGGCGCGGATTTCAGCTGCCCGTCCAGCGCGTAGGTCCAGCCGTGGTAGCGGCAGCGCAGCGATTTCGCCGCCAGGCCGTCGCATTGCGCGATCGGGCCGGCGCGATGCCGGCAGACGTTGTGGAAGGCGCGCACGACGCCATCGGCGCCGCGCACCGCGATCGCCGGCAGGCCACCGCAGTCGGCCACGACGTGGTCGCCGGCATTGCGCAACCGGCTCGCGTGGCCGAGCAGGTGCCAGGCGCGGTCGAAGATCGCGCCGCGCTCGAGCGCCACCGTTCCGGGATCGCAGTACCAGCGCGCCGGCAGCGCGGTGGCCATGCCTGCCTGCTGCGCCGGAAGGTCCATGGCGGCTTCCGTGCGCATCGGTCCTGCTACTGGACGCGCGTGCTCTTGCCGACCAGCACCACCGCGACCTGTGCCGTGGTCTTGCCGCTGGCGTCGGTCCTGATCACGTCGTAGGTGCCGACGGGCAGGTGGCGGACGCTGAACTTGCCGGTTTTTTCGATGTGGATTTCGCGCGTGACGCCCATGTCGCCGCGCAGCACGATCGTCTCGCCTTCGATCGCGGTGCCGGTGATGCTGCCGTCGGTGGCCTGCGCGGAAGCGAGCCCGGCGAAGCCGAGGCTGGCGACCCCCATCGCGATGGCCAGGTAGATGGACTTGGACGCGATATTGCGTTGCTTCACTGATTATCCCCGTGGTGATCCCGCCCCGAACCTAACCTTGGGTGCCGCCGGAGGCAAGTGCCGATGGTTCGCTCCATCCGCAGGCGCGGCCCGCGTTCTCCCGCGCAAGCCATTCGCGCAGCGGCGCGAAGTATTCCAGCATCGCCGCCGCGTCGACGCGGTCGGTGCCGGCGAAGCGGCGCAAGGTGTCCTGCCATGGGCGGCTCGCGCCGGCGGCGAGCATCTCGCGGTACTTGCGGCCTGCGGCGGCGTTGCCGTGGAAATCGCACTCGTACAGCGGACCCTTGAAGCCGGAGGCGTCGCACAGTGCCTTGTAGAACTGGAATTGCAGGACGTCGGCGAGGAAATAGCGCACGTACGGCGTGTTGGCGGCCACGTGGTATTTCGCGCCCGGGTCGAACAGGTCCTCGCCGCGCGCCTGCACCGGCGCCACGCCCTGGTAGCGCGCCTTCAGCGCCCACCACGCCTGGTTGTAGCGCGACGGCGGGATCGAGCCGTCGAACACGCCCCAGCGCCAGCGGTCCACCGCCAGCCCGAACGGCAGGAACGCGACCTTCGCCAGCGCCATCCGCATCTGCGCATCGACCAGGGCCTCGTGGGAGCGCTGCGGTTCGCCTGCCAGCCCGATCGAATGCAGGTACGCCGGCGTCATCGACAGCACGATCGTGTCGCCGATGGCCTCGTGGAAACCGTCGTTCGCGCCGTCCTGGAAGATCGGCGGCTGCTTCGCGTACGCCAGCGAGTAATAGACGTGGCCGAGCTCGTGGTAGAGCGTGGTGAAGTCTTCCTCGGTCGGGCTGGTGCAGGTCTTGGTGCGCACGTCGCCCTGCATGTCCATGTCCCACGCGCTGGCGTGGCAGACCACGTCGCGGTCGCGCGGCTTGATGAACTGCGAGCGCCGCCAGTAGCTGTCGGGCAGGGCGGGCATGCCGAGCGAGACGTAGAACGACTCGGCGCGCTTCGCCATCCGCAGCGCGCTGTCCAGGCGCGCGGTGCGCAGCGCTTCGACCGTGGCCTCGGGTGTCGGCTGCTCGCCGGCGTCGGCGAGCGCCGCGTCGCGATCCTCGCGGAAACGCGCCTGCAGCGCGGCGGTGACGTCCAGGTCGCCGGCATCGGGATAGGGTTCGAGCAGGTCGTGCAGGTTGCTCCAGTCCTGCTGCCACATGTTCCCCATCAGGTGCGCCGGCAGCAGTCCGCCCGGCAATGCGCCGCGATCGGCGCCGTAGCGCGCCTGCAGACGCGCCCGCGCGTAGCAGTGCAGCTGGGTATACAGCGGCTTGACCTCGCCCCACAGCCGGTCGGTGTCCGCGGCCAGTTGCGCAGGCGGCATGTCGTAGCCGGCGCGCCAGGCTTCGCCGGCGTCGGCGAAGCCCATGTCGCGCGCACCTTCGTCCACCAGTTCGACGAAGCGCGTGTAGTCCTTGCGCATCGGCGCGGCGACGGAGTGCCAGCCGTTCCATGCGTCCAGTTGCGCGTCGTAATCGCGGCTGGTGCGCAGCACCGCCTCGAGTTCGCCGAGCTGGCGGCAGCGGCGCGCGGCGTCGTTGCCGGTGGTGGCGTCGTTGCCGTCGCTACCCGTGCAATAGCGCCCGGCGCCATAGTCGCCCTCCATGCGCGTGGCGATGCGCGTGAGCTCGGCGCGCTTCACCGGATCCCGCGGCGGCGGCATCGGCGACATCCGCGTGAGCAGCGCCAGCGCGCGCGCCGTTTCCGGCCGCATCGGCTTGCCTTCGAAGCGGCGCGACTGCCCGATCCAGCCGTCGAGCTTCGCCAGCCAGCGCTCGTTGGCCCTGGCCGCGAGCAATTCGCTGTCGACGTTGATGTAGGTGGACGACACCCACTGCGCCGCACTCAGTTCCGAATGGCCTGCCTGCATCTCGCGGTTGACGCGGGCGATGAAGGCGTCGGCGTCCTCGTCGGCGGGGATCGCGCCCGCGGCGCCGGTCGCGGGTGCGGTCGCGCGCTTGCAGGCCGAAGGCGCCAGCACCAGCAATGCGGCCACGGTGGCGGCGGCGAGCAGCCTGGCGGCGCGCAGGCGGAGCGGGGACGGGCGCGGCCGCGTCATGTCGGGATCCGGTGCCGAAAAATGCAGGCTAGTGGCCCTGTCGCGGCGGTGCAAGCCGCGCATCATCGTCGACGAGTCCCGCGCGCCGCAGCCAGGCCCAGGCTTCGGCGGCGTCGCCATGCACGTAGGCGCGCGCCGAACCGAGCCGGAACGTGTAGCCCCACGCATCCATGTCGGCGAGGATGCGGTCCGCGCCGACACCGGGCAACGCGTCGCCGAGCAACGACTGCAGCACGCACACCGCGTCCTCCTCCTCGATGGAATCGGTGGCGTCGGTATGCACGGCGTCGCGCCGTCCGGGCGGCAGCACGATCAGGTGCGCGGCTTCGTGCAGCAGCGAGTGCAGCGGCGTGTCGCCGCGCGCGTGCACCGTCGCGCCGACGATGCCGGCCTCCGGTTCGCCCCAGTAGCTGCCCGGGATCGGCGCGCCGTCGGCGACGCGTTCCAGCCGCAGCCCGTAGCGCGCGAGCAGCGCGGCGACGTCGTCGTCGGCCACGTCGCGCAACAGCAAGACTCCGCTCACGTCAGGCCCCGCGCAAGCCGCGATCCGGCCGGAACGCTAGGCCGTCGCCGCGCGCCCGTCGGGCAGCGACACCGAGATGTCGAGCACGTCGTGCTCGCCTTCCTTGACCACGTCGACCTTGATCGCGTCCACGTCCACGCTGACGTACTTGCGGATCACCTCGAGCAGCTCGCGGCGCAGCAGCGGCAGGTAATCCGGCCCGCCATGCGAACTGCGCTCCTGCGCGATGATGATGCGCAGGCGATCCTTGGCGATCGAGGCGGTGTTCTTCTTGACCTTCAGGAAATCGAACATTCCCATGCCTCAACCCCCGAAGAGCTTCGTGAAGAAGCCCTTCTTTTCCGCCTGTGTGAAGCGCATCGGCCGCGTTTCGCCCATCAGGCGCGCGACCGCGTCGTCGTAGGCCTGGCCGGCCGGGGATTCGAGGTCGAGGATGACGGGTTCTCCCTTGTTGGAGGCATTGAGCACGTCGCCGGATTCGGGGATCACGCCCACGGTCTTGAGGCCGAGCACTTCCTCGACGTCGCCGATGGACAGCATCTCGCCGGTTTCCACGCGCGACGGGCTGTAGCGGGTGAGCAGCAGGTGCTCGGCGACGCGCTCGCCGTTCTCGGCGCGCTTCGTCTTCGAGGCCAGCAGGCCGAGGATGCGGTCGGAGTCGCGCACGCTCGACACTTCCGGGTTCACCACCACCACGGCCTGGTCGGCGAAGTACATCGCCAGGAACGCACCCTTCTCGATGCCGGCCGGCGAATCGCACACGATGTAGTCGAAGCCGTCGTCGGCCAGGTCCTTGAGCACCTT
>CAMLSB010000156.1 GCA_946482565.1 uncultured Lysobacteraceae bacterium
TGCCGAGGGTCACCTGCCCGTCGCCGGCGACGACGACGCGGCCGTTGCGGCGCACCGAGACGATCGTGGTGGCGTGGAACACATTGGGATTCTGGCTGGGGTCCATGAGTGCTCCCGGGGTCCGAACCTCCGACTTGGGGCCGCCCGCCGCGCAAAAAAAGGGGACGGAGGCAGTTAATTCGGGGACAGGGCAGGTCGCCCCGGCCGCCGGTAAGCGACGGGGCGGCCAAGGCGCTGTTCTGCTTCCGTCTGAAATCGCGCGTCGCCCAGCGCACGCTCCTGGGCGAGATTCCGTCGGATGGCGGCGATGTCGTCGGCGGCGATCCCTTCCTGAAGCCACCGTTTCCAAAGCTCGCCGCGCGCATCGGCATTGCTCCCGAGCGACAGGAACAGGGGGTGTGGGGTCAGCCAGGGGTCCCGGCATGCGCCCAGGTGCATGTGCACGCTCGACCATCGATGATCAGCCGGATCCGCCACCATCGCCGCACGCACCGGATTGAGCTCGATATAGCGCATCACGGTCAGCAGGTAGCGGTCATCTCCCACAAGACAGGACTTGAACCTGCCTTGCCACAACGTACCGCTGCGCCCATGGCGGCGATTGAACGTTTGCGCATAGGATTGCCCGACTTGGCGCATCGCAAGTGAAATCGCGCCCGGCTCCGATGCGGCGAGCAACAGGTGCACGTGGTTCCCCATGAGCACGAAGGCATGGGTGGAAACCCGATGCCGGCTGCAAGCCTGCCAGAGCAGCTTTCTGTAGCTGCGACAGTCATGGTCGTCGTGGAAGATGGCGCAACGGTTCACACCGCGCTGGGTGACGTGCAGGGGAACGCCCGGGAGTTCGAGGCGCGCGGCGCGTGGTGCCATGGGAATGCCGCCGACGACATGCCGCAAGCCGCGGCGGGTGGCCAGCTTCGCCGCAAGCGCTTCATCGTGGGGATGGGAAGACGCCGGCGTTCCTTGTAGGGATTGCCGGATTGTCCTGTCCCGAAATTAACTGCCTCCGTCCCCTTTTTGGCGCTTGGCGCGGGGATGGGCGGCGTCGTAGACCTTCGCCAGGTGCTGGTAGTCGAGGTGCGTGTAGATCTGCGTCGTCGAGATGTCGGCATGCCCGAGCAGCTCCTGCACCCCGCGCAGGTCGCCGGAGGATTCGAGCACGTGGCTCGCGAAACTGTGCCGCAGCAAGTGCGGATGCACGCGCTTGAACAGGCCCTGGCGCTGCGCGAGCTGGCGCAGGCGCAGCTGCACCGCGCGCGGCGTGATCGGCCCGTTGCGGCCGGGGAAGACCGGGGCGTCGTCCCTGGCGCCGGTATCGGCACGCCAGGCCGCGAGCGCATTGCGCGCGTGCGAGCCGACCGGCACGGTGCGCTGCTTGCTGCCCTTGCCGAGCACCGTCACCAGGCCTTCGGCGAGATCCAGGTCGCGCCAGCGCAGCGCGCACAGTTCTGACAAACGCAGGCCCGACGAGTAGAAGAGTTCGAGCAGCGCGCGATCGCGCAGGCCCAGCGGCACATCGGTGGGGACTTCGACCAGCGCCTGCGCTTCGTCGGGATCGAGCACCTGCGGCAGCTTGCGCGGCGCCTTGGGCGCACGGATGGCGGCGGCCGGGCTCGCGGCGATGCGGCGGTGCTTCAGCAGCCACGCGTAGAAGCTGCGCACGGCGGACAGGCGACGCTGCAGGCTCTTTGGCGACGGGTGGCGCTGCGGATCCTGTGCCAGGCCGCGGCGATGCTCCGCGGCGACGAAGGCACGGATGTCCTCCGCACCCAGCGCCAGGACATCGCGCGACTGCGCTTCGCACCACGCGGAAAGCGCAGCGAGATCGCGCTGGTAACCGTCGAGCGTGTGCGGGGAGACGTTGCGCTCGACGCGCAGGTGCTCGAGGTAGTGCGTGATGTCGCGCGAGGGCACGCGCGCGCTCCTACGACTCCGCTTCGAAGCGCTGCAGGGCCACGGTGAGCGCTTCGCCCATCATGCGCAGGAACAGCGTGCCCATGCCCGGATAGAATCGGTTCGGGTCGCGGCTGCCGACCGCGATCACGCCCAGCGCCGGCGCCCCACCCGCGCCGACCAGCGGCAGCAGCGCGCTCGACTGCACTTCCTCGACGCGATCGCCGTACAGCACCGCGTTCTTCTCCGGCTGCAGACGGCCGCAGATCGGCTCGCCATCGCCAAGGCAATCCTTGAACGGCGCCAGCCGCGCATCGCCGCGCGCGACGACCTGCAGCCAGTCCACGTCGTCCAGGCCGCCGACCGCGTCGAACAGCACGACCTGCACCAGGTCGCCCTGGAAGTCCTCGCGCAGCGACGCGACCATCGCGCGCAAGGTCGCGGCCGCGCTGTCCTGCCGCAGCAGCGCCAGCGTGAGCTGGTGCGTGCGCACGGCCAGGCGCTCGTTCTCCTGCGCATTCGCGAAGAGTTCGTGCAGGCGGCGGGTGAGCTCGCGGTTCTTGTCGCGCAGCACCTCGAGCTGGTAGCTCGCCAGCGACGCGGCCGGGCCGTCCTCGCGCGGGACGACCATGCTCATCGCGAGGTCCGGGAACTGCTGCAGGAACTTCGGGTGCCGGCGCAGGAAAGCGGCGACTTCGTGCGCGCCCAGTTTTTCGGTCATGCGACATTCCCCAGGTCGAATTCGCCCTCGAACACGAACGCCGCGGGCCCGGCCATTGTGATCGGCGACGCGTCGTCGCGCCAGCCGATGCGCAGCGTGCCGCCGGGTAACGCCACGTCGACCTCGCGATCGACCAGGCCGCGGCGCATCATCACCGCCGCCGCCGCGCAGGCGCCGCTGCCGCAGGCGAGCGTCTCGCCCGCGCCGCGCTCGTAGACGCGCAGGCGGATGCTGCCGCGCGATTCGACCTGGGCGAAGCCGACGTTCACCGATTCCGGGAACGTGCCGCTGCGCTGCAGCGCCGGGCCGAGCACGCCGACGGCCGCCGTCGCGACATCGTCGACCTGGATCACCGCGTGCGGATTGCCGACCGCGACCGCACCGAAACGGATCGCCTGGCCATCCACGTCGAGCGCATAGAGGTCTTGCGCCTCGTCGAAACCGGCCAGCGGCACCTGCGCCGGCGCGAAGCGCGGCACGCCCATTTCGATGCGATAGCGCCCGTCGCCGAGGACATCGACGCCATGCGTACCCGATGGACTGTCGACGACGAACCGTGCGCCGTGCGCGGTGCCGTCGCGCACCAGCCAGGCCGCGACCGCACGCGCGCCGTTGCCGCACTGGATCGCGGCGCTGCCATCGGAATTCCAGATGCCGTAGGCAGCGACCGCTTCAGGGCTGCGCGGTGGTTCGATGGTGAGGATCTGGTCGCAGCCGACGCCGAAGTGGCGATCGCCCAAGGCCTTCGCGAGCGCGGGCGTCGGCGGCGGCAACGCGGCGTGGCCGTCGCGGCGCCGCAGATCCAGCACGACGAAGTCGTTGCCGGCGCCGTGCATCTTGCTGAAGCGCAACGCGGGGCGCGGCGCGGTCGCCATGGCTCAGCCCGTGCCGTCGGCGGACGCGGCAGGCGTCGGCACCGCGGGTGTCGGCGTCGCATCCGTTGCCGGCATCGCGGGCGCGGGCATCGTGTCCGGCGGCGGGATGTCGGACGGCTTCACCAGCGGCCCCTTGTTGCCGCAGCCCGCGAGCAGCGACAGGGCCAGGAGGCCCCCGCAAACAGCGAGCGCACCGGTCGTTTTCGCGGAGATCGTCTTCATGCCGGCAGTCTAGCGCGCCACCGCGCCCGGCGCGACGCCGAGCTGGTCGAGCATGAACGCGTACATCTCCGACAGTTCCCGATAGCGACGGAAGCGCCCCGACTTGCCACCGTGGCCCGCGTCCATGTTGATGCGGAACACCACCGGCTGCTTGCCGGTGTCCAGGTCGCGCAGCCGCGCCACGTACTTGGCCGGCTCCCAGTACTGCACCTGCGAATCCCACAGGCCGGTGCCGACGAACATCGCGGGATAGGCCTTCGCCGCAAGGTTGTCGTACGGCGAATACGACAGCATGTAGTCGTAGGCCTTCTTCTTCGCCGGGTTGCCCCATTCGTCGTATTCGTTGGTGGTGAGCGGGATCGACGCGTCGAGCATCGTCGTCACCACGTCCACGAACGGCACCTGCGCGAGGATCACGCGGTACTTCTCCGGCGCCATGTTCGCGATCGCGCCCATCAGCAGGCCGCCGGCGCTGCCGCCATGCGCGGCCACGCGATCCTTCGCCGCGTAACCCTGCTGCACCAGGAAATCGGTGACGTCGATGAAGTCGGTGAACGTGTTCTTCTTGTGCAGCAGCTTGCCGTCGTCGTACCAGCGACGACCCATTTCCTGGCCGCCGCGGATGTGGGCGATGGCGTAGACCATGCCGCGGTCGAGCAGGC
>CAMLSB010000157.1 GCA_946482565.1 uncultured Lysobacteraceae bacterium
TCGAACTTGCGGAAGTAGCGCCACAGGCCGCGGTGCTTGTGCCACTCGACGAACATCGGGCGCGCGCGGCTCGAGACGCCGCGAACGTGCAGCACGACGACGTCGTTGGCAACCGCGACGACGGCGCCCGCGGCGCGCGCGCGACGGCACAGGTCCAGGTCTTCGGCATGCAGGCGATAGCCCGCGTCGAAGCCGCCGATGCGCGCGAACAGCGCGCGCGGCAGCAGCATCAGCGCGCCGGAAACGGCGTCGACCCGCTGCAGCGGTTGCGACGGATCGGCGGGCACGTCGAGCCGCGTTCCGCGGGGCGCCCGCAGCATCGCGGCGAAATCGGGATCGCGGCGGCGCGCTGCGGCGTCATGCACGCCGTCTTCGCCGACGAGGTCCGCGCCCACCAGCCCGCCGCCGTCCGCGCCACCGAGTGCGCGCGCGTGGTCGCGCAGGCGCACGAGCGTGTCGGCTTCCACCAGGCAATCCGGATTCACGAACGCGAGCCACGCGGCCGCGTCGCCCGCATCGGCCGCGCCCTGGTTGCAGGCCGTGGCGAAGCCGGGGTTGTCGGGGTTGGCGATGAAGTGCACGCGCGGATCCGCGGCGGCGTGCCGTTGCACGATGGCGACGGTGTCGTCGCCGGAGGCGTTGTCCACGACGCGGATCGCGACAAGGCTCGCCGCGGCGCGCAGGCGCGCGAGGCAATCGTCGATCGTCGTCGAGCTGTGGTGCGTGACCACGACCGCGGCGATGCCGCCGTCGTTGCCGCCGTCTCCGGCGTCAGCGCTCCCGTCCAGCAATCCGTCGTGGCCCGTCCCCGCCATGCCGGGATTGTAGCCGCCGCCTAGCCGGGGAACGCGAACTCGGCCTGCGGCAGCGGCGGGTCGACGAGGCGCTCGCGCCGGGCCAGGTCCTCGCGCACGGCGCGCAGCGGATCCTGCATCAGGAATTCCGCGAGCCGCGCGTGCCACGCCGGCCAGCGCGCCGCGATCAGGTCGAGGTCGCCGTCCGCGGGCGTGCCCTCGCCGCCGCGCGCGACGAACGCGGTTTCGCACAACGCATTCCGCCAGCCCATGCCGGCCAGCCGCAGCGACAGGTCGGTGAGCACGGCGTACCACGACGCGCAGCTCGCGGCATCCACGCCGCCGGCCCGCGCCCGCGCGCTGCCGCGCAGCAGCACGGCGTGCGCAACGGCGGACGGGAGTTCGGGGTGATGCGGCGGCATCGCCGCGCAGGCCGCCGCGAGGCGCGGCAGGTCCGCGGGCATCGGCGCGATCTCGCCGACGCGCGGCCAGGACGCGGCTTCGCCGGCGTTGCACCATGGTGTCGCGGTGGCGATGGAGGGGTCGCGCTGCAGGCACGCCGCCAGCTGCACGAGCCAGCCCGGCGCGGGCACCGCATCGGGCGCGAGCACGGCCACGTCGGCATCGCCGCAAGCCGCGAGTGCCTCGGCGAGATGCGCGGCCTCGCCGACGCTGCGCTGGCGCCGCGTGCAGCTTGCGTCCAGCGGCGTGGCGGCGAGCCAGCGTTCGACGATCGCCAGGCCGCGCGGCCCGGCCTGCGCGTCGTCGGCGAGCCAGACGCGGGTGCCGGCCGGCGTGCACGCATCGAGCGCGGCGAGGCAGGCGTCGAGCGCCGCGTCGTCGGTGCCCAGCGGCACCAGCACGACGGGCAGCGCGGGCGCTGCCGGCCTGCGCGCCGTCACCGCGCCTTCGGCTTCGGCTGCAGCGGCTCCATCGCGCGGAAACGGCGACCGTACTCGTCGGTCAGCGCGCGCGCTTCTTCCGGATCGCGCACGATCGTCGGCGTCAGCAGCACGATCACCTCGTTGCGGCCGCTGCTCGTCGAGCGCGTGCCGAACAGCGAGCCGATCACCGGGATCCGGCTCAGGTACGGTACGCCGGAGGAACCATTCTCCGCGCTGTCGCTGATCAGGCCGGCCAGCATCACCGTGTCGCCGCTGCGGATCGCGGCCTCGGTCTTGAGCCGGCGCGTGTCGATCGGCACGTTGCAGTTGGCGGCGTTCGACGCGCAGCTGCTCGGCACCGCGCCCGGCGAGCTGACTTCCTGCACGATGTCGAGGAACACGATGCCGTCCTTGGTCACGCGCGGGCGCACCTTGAGGATCACGCCGGTGTCGAGGTACTGCACCTGGCTGAAGGTGCCGGTGTCGGCGACGCCGCCCGGGTTGAACGAGACCGACTGGATCGGGATGCGGGTGCCGACGTTGAGCGTGGCCTCGTAGTTGTTGCGCACGAGCACCGACGGCGTCTGCAGCAGGCGCACGTCGGTGACTTCGTCGAGCGCGTTGATCACCGCGGCGGCGTTGCGGCCGAGGAACGTCCACGCGAGCCCCGGATTCGCGCCGCCCGCCGGGCGGATGCTGCCGGCGATGTCACCCCAGATGCTGCGGCCGAGCGCGCTCGGCAGGCCGGCGCCACCTTCGGTCGTCGGCCGGTTCACGGCCTGCTCGAAGTACCAGCTCACGCCGTACTTCAGGTCGCCGCCGAGCTTGACCTCGACCACCTGCGCCTCGATGTGCACCTGCATCGGCATCACGTCGAGGCGCTCGATCACGTCGCGGATCGAACGCCAGGCCTGCGGGCTGGAGCGCACGAGCAGCGTGTTGGTTTCGTCCACCGCGGACACGCCGACGCGATCGCCGTCGACCTCGAGCGTGACCGCGCCGTTGCCGGACTGGCGCGGGTCGAGCGACAGCGTGCCTTCGCCCAGCCCGCCGCCCGCGTTGTCCGCGCTGCCGCCGACCGACGCGCTGCTGGTGGCATCCCCGCCGACGCCGCTGTCCTTGATCTCGGTGGACTGCAGGCCCGGCATCAGGCTCGGCGCGCTCGAACGCGAACCGCGCGTCGCGCCGGCGCTGCCGAACACTTCGGCGAGGCGGTCGGCGAGGTCCTTCGCCTTCACGAATTTCAGCTCGTACGAGAACAGCTGCGGACCCGCGCCCGCCCCGTCGATGCGGTCGAGCCAGTCGCGGATGCTGTCGAGGTACGCGGGCTGCGGCGTGATCACCAGCACCGCGTTCGCCGCTTCCAGCGGCATGAAGCGGAACATGCCGGCGACCGGCGACTTGGCCTGCTCGCCGAACACCTTCTCCAGGTCCTCGACGACGTCGGACGCGCGCCCGGATTGCAGCGGGAACACGCCGACCGACATCGACGCCATCCAGTCGACATCGAACACCTGGATCGTGCGCAGGTAGTTCTCGAGCTCGGCGCGCGAGCCGGCGACGGTGATCGTGTTGCGGCCGCTGTCGGCGTCGATGATCGCGTTCGAGCGCGCGTAGGGCTTGAGCACCTTCGCCATCTCCGTGGCGGAGATGTAGTGCAGCGGCACCACGCGTGTTTCGTAGCCGTTGGCGACCGACGCCGAACCGCTGCGCGCGGACAGGCTGCCGTCCAGCGGCTGGTCGGCGCGGACGATGTTGTAGCGGCCGCCGCTGTACACCATGCGCGCGTTGTTCCAGCCCAGCACCATCTCCAGCAGGTCGCGCGCGCCGGCGGCACTGACCGGATGCGGCGTGGACAGCGTCACCGTGCCCTGCACGTCGGGCGCGATGACGTAGTTCTGGTTGAGCATGTCGCCGAGGATGGTCTTGACGACGACCGGCAGCGGCGTGCCCTCGAAGTTGAAGGTCGAACCGGCGCCGGACGGTTGCGGCATCCGCGGCGCGGACGCGGCGGCGTCGGTGTCGATCACGTGGCCGGTGCCACGGCGGATCACCGGTTGCAGGCGCGCGTCGCTGCCGTTCGCGGCGTCGGCGGCCGCGGCGGCCGCCTGCTCGGCGGGCGTCGGCGCGACGGGTGGCACGCCGTTGCGCTGCACCGTCGGCGGCGGAACGCTGGCGCAGCCGGCGAGCGCGCCGGCGAGCAGGCCCGCCGCCAGCAGGCGGAGGCCGCGCGCGGAGGCGGGTCCCTGCGTGCGCGGGGTCATCGTGAAAAGCCGGAAACGGCGGAAGTCCATGGCATGCACTCTACGGATTGCGGGCGGGCGTGCCCGGCGACTGCGTGTTCTGCGGGGTTGCGGCTGGCGGCGATTGCGGCTGCGGTCGCTGGGCTTCGCGCCGCAGCTGGGCGCGGCGCGCTTCGATGCGGCTGCGGATCGCGTTCATCTGCTGCGCCACCTGGCTGGCTTCGGGCGCGGCGGGCGCGGCGGGCGGTGCGGGTTCGGCGCGAGTGGCGGGCATCGGCGCCGGCGCCGGCGCCGGCATCCGCAACGTGCCCCGCGCGGCCCCGCCCGGGGCCACGCCACCCCCCCAGAC
>CAMLSB010000158.1 GCA_946482565.1 uncultured Lysobacteraceae bacterium
TGACCCCATACTCCCTTAGCAGGGGAGCCCCTTCGGCCTCTCGGGCAAGTCTCCGTGGCGGCCGATGCCGGCGCCGCGAGCGCGAAAGGATAGCGGCTCAGCCCACTTGCGGCAAATCGCCGGCGTCCTGCCCCGGTTCCCCGCGCTGGATGCGCTGGTAGATCTCCTCGCGATGGACCGCGACGTCCTTGGGTGCCGTGATCCCGACGCGCACCTGGTTCCCCTTGACGCCGAGCACGGTGACCGTGACCGAATCGCCGATCATCAGCGTCTCTCCGACGCGACGGGTGAGAATCAGCATCTGAACTTCTCCATGGCCGGCTTCATGCCGGCTGCAACCGGTTCCGTGAACACGCAAGGATACTACCCATCACGCGCGCCATGTAGGCAGGACGAAAGTCACGAACCAGTGAATCCGGTCGGGATCAGTTCATCCTTTCGCGGACCCAATCGGGTATGGCGCCGAGCGCGGCGACGAGCGCCGGGCCATCGTCGCCGCCACCCTGCGCCAGGTCGGGGCGCCCGCCGCCCTTGCCGTTGATCGCGCGCGCCACGTGTGACAGCAGGTCACCGGCCTTGACCTTGCCGAGCGCCGTGCCGCTGACACCGGCGACCAGCGCCGCCTTGCCGTCCGCCGTGCCCGCAAGCACGACGACCGCGTCGCCGAGCTGCTGCTTGAACCTGTCGACCGCGTCGCGCAGCGCCTTCGCATCGAAACCCTCCAGTCGCGCGGCGAGCACGCGCACGCCGGCGACGTCGACGGCATTCGCGGCGAGATCGGCGGTCGCGCCGCTCGCGGCCTTCGCGCGCATCGCTTCGAGTTCTCGCTCGAGCTTCTTCTGGCGGTCGAGCAGGCCGCGCAGCTTCTCGGCCACGTCGGATGCATTGCCGCCCAGCAGCTGCGCGGCCTCGCGCAGGCGCTGCTCTTCGCTGGCCACGTGGTCCAGCGCGCCCTGCCCGGTCAGCGCCTCGATGCGGCGCACGCCGGCGGACACGCCGCCTTCGGACACGATCTTGAACAGGCCGATGTCGCCGGTGCGGCCGACATGGGTGCCGCCGCACAGTTCGGTCGACGCCTCGCCCATGCGCAGCACGCGCACCTGGTCGCCGTACTTCTCGCCGAACAGCGCGAGCGCGCCGAAGTCGAGCGCCTCCTGCATGTTCATGTGGCGCACTTCCGCCGCGTGGTTGGCGCGGACTTCCGCGTTGACGCGGCGCTCGACCTCGGCGACCTCGGCCGCGGTCATCGGCTGGATGTGCGAGAAGTCGAAGCGCAGCCGCTCGGGCGCGACCAGCGAGCCCTTCTGCGCGACATGCGTGCCGAGCACCTGGCGCAGCGCCGCGTGCAGCAGGTGGGTGGCGCTGTGGTTGAGCACGGTCGCGGCGCGGCGCGCGGCATCCACTGCGCCGAGCAGGCGGTCGCCGCGGCGCAGGGTGCCGGCCGCGAGGCGGCCGAAATGCGCATGGAACTGGCCCGCGAGCTTCATCGTGTCGTCAACGACGAAGCGCATGCCCTGCCCGGCCAGTTCGCCGGTATCGCCGACCTGGCCGCCGGACTCGGCGTAGAACGGCGTCGCGTCGAGCAGCACGATGCCCTCCTCGCCTTCCGCCAGCGCGTCGACCGGACGGCCATCGCGCAGGATGGCGAGCACTTCGAGGCCGCCGGCCTCGAGCGCGTCGTAGCCGAGGAAACGCGTCGGCGGCAGCTGCGAAGCCAGTTCGGCCGGCAGCGTGGTGCCGCCGCCGAACTTGCCGGCGGCGCGCGCGGTCGCCTTCTGCTGCGCCATCGCCACGTCGAAGCCGGCCATGTCCACCGACAGGCCGCGCTCGCGCGCGATGTCGGCAGTCAGGTCCACCGGGAAGCCGTAGGTGTCGTACAGGCGGAACGCGTCGGCGCCGGGGATGGTCCCGCTGGCCTCCACCGCGTCGCGGCCGGCGACCTCGTCGAAGATGCGCATGCCGTGCTCGAGGGTCTCGCCGAAGCGTTCCTCCTCGGCGCGCAGCGCGGACTCGACGAACGCCTGGTTGCGCGCGAGCTCCGGATAGGCCTCGCCCATGGTCGCGACGAGCGGCGCGACCATCTTCCAGAAGAAGTCGCCGCGCACGCCAAGCATCCAGCCATGGCGCAGCGCGCGGCGGATGATCCGGCGCAGCACGTAGCCGCGCCCCTCGTTCGACGGCAGCACGCCGTCGACGATCAGGAAGCTGCAGGCGCGGATGTGGTCGGCGATCACGCGCAACGACTTGTTGCCGAGGTCCGAGGTGCCGGTGAGTCGCGAAGCGGCCGAAATCAGATCGCGGAACAGGTCGATCTCGTAGTTGCCGTGCACGCCTTGCAGCACCGCGGTCAGGCGCTCCAGGCCCATGCCGGTGTCCACGCACGGCGCCGGCAGCGGCAGGAGCGTGCCGTCGGGCTGGCGGTCGAACTGCATGAACACCAGGTTCCAGATCTCGATGAAGCGGTCGCCATCCTCGTCGGGCGAACCCGGCGGGCCGCCGGCGATGTGCGCGCCATGGTCGAAGAAGATCTCGGTGCACGGCCCGCACGGACCGGTGTCGGCCATCTGCCAGAAATTGTCGCTGGCGAACGGCGCGCCCTTGTTGTCGCCGATGCGCACGATGCGGTCGGCGGGCAGGCCGATCTCCTTGTGCCAGAGGTCGTAGGCCTCGTCGTCGGTCTGGTAGACGGTGACGAGCAGGCGCTCCGGCGGCAGCTTCCACACCTGCGTGAGCAACTCCCAGGCCCAGGCGATCGCGTCGCGCTTGAAGTAGTCGCCGAACGACCAGTTGCCCAGCATCTCGAAGAAGGTGTGATGGCGCGCGGTGTAGCCGACCTGGTCGAGGTCGTTGTGCTTGCCGCCGGCGCGCAGGCAGCGCTGCACGTCGGCCGCGCGCACGTAGCCGCGCTTCTCGGCGCCGAGGAACACGTCCTTGAACTGGACCATGCCCGAGTTCGTGAACAGCAAGGTCGGGTCGTTGGCCGGAACGAGCGGCGCCGACGGCACGATGGTGTGGCCGCGGGCGGCAAAGAATTCGAGGAAATCGCTGCGGATTTCGGAGGTGGTCTTCATGGACACTGCGATAGGCGGGAGCGGGCTGTTTTACAGCAGGCGGTCACGACGCCCGGCCCGGAACCGGCTTGTGCGGTCCGGGCAGGCGGGAAACCGGATGGCCTAGGTTAGCAGACGGGCGCCAGCGACCCTTCCCTGTCGGCGCGCGCGGGGGCGGTCAGTCGATCTCGACGGGACCGGCCCGGGTCACGGCACGGACGACATCGCCGTCGAAGCCGCGACGCAGGAGGAAATCGGCGGCCTTGCGCCGCAGCGGCAGGGTGTCGAGCGCGGTGCCGAAGCGGCGCCGGACCATGTCGCGGGCCCGGGCCAGCCAGTCGTCCTCGCCGGCCTGCGCCAGGGCGGCGAATGCCTCCTCGACGAGCGCCTCCGCGATGCCGTGGCTGGCCAGCTCGGCGCGGATCCGTACCGGGCCCTGCCCGCCCGCCACCCGCGATCGAACCAGGCTGCAGGCGAAGCGCAGGTCGTCCTGCCAGCCCGCCTCGGCCATGCGCTCGACCGCGCCGCGCGCTTCGTCGGCGGGGATGCCCCGGGCGCGCAGTTTCCGCGCCAGTTCGGGCCGGGAGTGCTCGCGCCGGACCAGCAGCGCGAGCGCCCGTTGGGCGGGGGTGGGTTCGGGTCGACGCCCCGCCATCGCCGCGTCAGTCTTCCTTGGCCGCCGCGTCGTTCTCGTCGCGGCTCGCTTCCTGCGGCACGAACTTCTCGCGCAGCGCGTTCTCCAGCATGGTTGCCGCCGCCGGGTTCTCCTTGAGGAACTGGCGGGCGTTCTCCTTGCCCTGGCCGATGCGCTCGTCGTTGTAGCTGTACCAGGCGCCCGACTTCTCGACGAGGCGCGCTTCCACGCCCATGTCGATCAGTTCGCCTTCGCGCGAGATGCCCTCGCCGTACAGGATCTCGGTGACGACCTGCTTGAATGGCGGCGCCATCTTGTTCTTGACCACCTTGATGCGGGTCTGGTTGCCGATGATCTCGTCGCCCTTCTTGATCGAGCCAATGCGACGGATGTCCAGGCGCACCGAGGCGTAGAACTTCAGCGCATTGCCGCCGGTGGTGGTCTCCGGGCTCTGGCCCGGCATCATGATCCCGATCTTGTGGCGCAGCTGGTTGATGAAGACCACCAGGCAGTTGCTGCGCTTGATGTTGCCGGTGAGCTTGCGCAGCGCCTGGCTCATCAGG
>CAMLSB010000159.1 GCA_946482565.1 uncultured Lysobacteraceae bacterium
GCGGCGTAGGTGCCGAGCTTGCCGGTGCGCTGCAGGCGGATCGCCTTGTCGTCGAAGGTGCGCACGAACAGCATCTGCTTGAACAGGGGCACCAGCGCCTTCGGGTCCTTGAAGGCCTTGGGCAGTTCGGCGACCGGCTTGCCCTCGGGGTCGAGGTACTGGAGGTATTCGATCTCGAATTTCGCGGCGACGGTCATGGAGTCGGGGCCCGGTTGCGGCAGAACGCGAATTGTAGCGAATCGGCCCCGGCGGCCGCCCCGGGTGGGCGTCCGGGCGGCCTCCGGCTTGATGCGGGTCAGGTCCGCCACCCGGCCGGCCATGCGAAACTGCGCCCATGAGCATCGATCGCAACGAGCGGCCGCTCGAGGCCGGCATCCATACGGACCTGTCCGGCCGCATGACCTACGGCGGCTACCTGCGCCTGGACCGCCTGCTGTCCGCGCAGGAGCCGCTGTCGAAGCCGCCGCACCACGACGAGCTGCTGTTCATCGTCCAGCACCAGGTGTCGGAGCTGTGGCTGAAGCTGCTGATCCACGAGCTGTCGGCGGCGATCGCGCACCTGCAGCGCGACGAGCTCGGCCCGTGCCAGAAGATCTTCGCGCGCTGCAAGGTGGTGCTGCGCCAGCTGACCGAGATGTGGTCGGTGCTGGAGACGCTGACGCCGGCCGAATACCTGGAATTCCGCGAAGTGCTGGGGCCTTCGTCGGGGTTCCAGTCGCTGCAGTACCGCACCGTCGAGTTCCTGCTCGGCAACAAGAACGCCGCGATGCTCAAGGTGTTCGCGCACGACGCACAGGGCCAGGCCTCGCTGCGCGCCGCGCTCGAGTCGCCGAGCCTTTACGACGAGGCGCTGCGTTACCTCGCGCGCCACGGCCATGCCGTGCCCGCGGCGCACGTCGAGCGCGACTGGTCGCAGCCGCACGTGTCCGACCCCGCGCTGCTGCCGGTGTTCGAGCGCATCTACGAGGACACCCAGCATTTCTGGGAGGCCTACCACCTGTGCGAGGACCTCGTCGACCTGGAGACGCAATTCCAGCTGTGGCGCTTCCGCCACATGCGCACGGTGATGCGGATCATCGGCTTCCGCCGCGGCACGGGCGGTTCGAGCGGCGTCGGTTTCCTGAAGCAGGCGCTGGAGCTGACGTTCTTCCCGGAGCTGTTCGAGGTGCGCACGACGATCGGGCCGGGTGGCGGCAAGTCGCCCACCTACGGCGACTGACGCGCGGCACCGCGCGCGCCCCTGTTGTTGCGTTGCAGCATCATCGCGTGCGTTGACGTTTCCGCGCCTGCTGGGCGATCCTCGGGCGATTCGCGCCTGTTGCGCGTCCTCGGGGGATAGATGAATACGAACGCGCCCAATGCCGCGGAACCGATGGGTCCGCCGATGAACCGGCCGGCTTCGGCCGACGGCATCCCGGACTTCCCGCAGAAACTCGGCCATCCGCGTCCGTTGTGGATGCTGTTCATGACCGAGTTCTGGGAGCGCTTCGCGTTCTACGGCATGCGCTGGGCGCTGACGCTGTACATCGTGCAGGCGTTCTACGCCGGTTCGGGCGAGGGCGAAGCGCCTGCCAGCCGCGTCTACGGCGCGTACCTCGCGCTGGTGTATGCCGCGGCGATCGTCGGTGGCTACATCGCCGACCGCGTCATCGGCTACCAGCGATCGATCCTGCTCGGCGCGGTGGTGATGTCGGCCGGCCTGTTCATGATCATGTACCCCGACCAGACCGTGTTCCACCTCGGCCTGGCTACGGTGATCGCGGGCAACGGCCTGTTCAAGCCGAACATCTCGACGATGGTGGGCAAGCTTTATTCGCCGACCGACGAGCGCCGCGACTCGGGCTTCACCCTGTTCTACATGGGCATCAACTCCGGCGCGTTCGTCGCGCCGATCCTCACCGGCTGGCTGGCGGCCAAGGTGTTCGGCACCGACGCGATGCCGACCTACAAGGTGGTCTTCTTCGCCGCCGGCATCGGCATGCTGCTGAGCCTGGTGTGGTTCTGGTTCGGTCGCCGCCAGCTGGGTCCGATCGGCCGGCCGCTCGAGGGCACGGAAAGCAAGTCGCGCGTGCTGTGGGTGCTGCTCGCGGTGCTCGCGTCCATCCCGCTCTACTACTTCCTGCTCTCCATCGACGCGGCGATGCTGCAGTGGGTGCTGTCGGCGATGTTCGTCGTGCTCTGCGTGATGATCCTGGTCGAAGGCTTCCGCGACGGTCCGGTGGCGCGCGACCGCGCCATCGCGATGCTGATCATCTTCGTGTTCAACGTGCTGTTCTGGTGCTTCTTCGAACAGGCCGGCAGCTCGTTCAACTTCCTCGCCGACAAGATCGTGGACCGCGATTTCGGCGGCTGGATCTTCCCGGTCGGCTGGTTCCAGTCGGTGAACTCGCTGGCGATCATCACCATCGCCCCGGTGCTGGCGTGGCTGTGGCTGCGGATGGGCAAGCGCAATCCGTCGATCCCGCGCAAGTTCGGCCTGGGCCTGATCTTCAACGGCCTCGCGTTCCTGCTGCTGATGTTCTCGCTCTCGAGCCTGGTGAGCAGCGCCGGCCTGATCCCGTTCTGGACGCTGTTCATGGTCTACGTGATCCAGTCGGTGGGCGAGCTGTGCCTGTCGCCGATCGGCCTGTCGATGACCACCAAGCTGGCGCCGACCAAGCTGGTCGGGTTCGCGATGGGCGGCTGGTTCCTGTCGACCGGCATCGGCAACAACCTGTCGGGCATCTTCGCCAGCCACGTCAGCGGCGAGACCGGCATGACCGTCGCCTCGGCGCACGCGGGCTACACGCAGGGCTTCTGGATCCTGCTGGTCGGCGGCGTCGTGCTGTTCCTGGTCGCGCCGCTGATCCAGCGCCTGATGCACGGCGTCAAGTAGCACGGACCCCGTAGAGCCGACCCATGGTCGGCCGAACACACGGAACGGCGGCTTCGGCCGCCGTTTCCTTTCGTGCCGTCGTTACGAAACGGATTCGGCGCGAAGTTCCAGTTCGTCGAGGCGGTCGAGCAGGCGGAACAGCGATTCGCGTTCCGCCCGCGAGACGCCGTCGAACACGCGGTGCTCGAACGCGCGCGCCTGCGGCACCACCTGGTCGTGGATCGCCTGGCCCGCGGGCGAAAGATGCAGCAGCGCTCGCCGCCGGTCGCCGGCGTCGGCGACGCGCGAAACCCGGCCGGCCTCGAGCAGGCGCGCGACGGCGCGGCTCACCGCGACCTTGTCCATCGCGGTGCGCTGCGCGACCTGGCTGGCGGTGAGGCCGGGCCAGCGCCCCAGTACCGCCATCACCCGCCACTCGGTGACGCCCAGCGCGAAGCGCTGCGAGTACTCGCGGGCGATGGCGTCGCTGAGCCGGTTCGACAGCACGCTGAGCCGGTACGGCAGGAAACGCTCCAGTTCCAGCGCGTCGGCGGGCGCAGCCGTGCCGGGGCGTGCGCGCTTGGCGGCGGGAGCAGACGGGTGGCGGCGGGCGGGAGCGGGCATGCGGCGCTGCGGCTTGCAAATGGTTTCATCTGAAACTATAACGTCCACCGGCCCCGCGCAAGCGGCGGCGCATCATTCATGCCTTCCAGCCCCACCGCGATCCCGGAGTCCCCCATGAGCGCACAGCCCAACCTCGGAATGACCGTCACTACGTTCGAGAACCCGATGGGGATCAACGGTTTCGAGTTCGTCGAGTTCGCCGCGCCGGCTGCGCAGGCCGACAGGATGCGCACCTACCTGCAGAACCTCGGTTTCGCGGCGGTCGCGCAACACAGGTCGCGCAACATCACGCTGTACCGGCAGGGCACGATCAACTTCCTGCTCAACGAGGATCCGGATTCTTTCGCGGCGGATTTCGCGCGCGAACACGGGCCTTCGGCCTGCGGCTTCGCGATCCGCTTCACGAAGCCGACGGACGAGGTGCTCGCGCACGTGCTCGCCAACGGCGGCGAGAAGATCTCCCACAAGCCGCAGACCGGCGCCGTCGACACGCCCGCGATCAAGGGCATCGGCGGCTGCATGCTGTATCTCGTCGACGACGGCCGCAAGGACCTGTACGCGGACTTCCTGCCGCTGCAGGGCGCGGACCAGAACCCGCGCGGCTTCGGCCTGACCTTCCTCGACCACCTGACGCACAACGTGTTCCTCGGGAACATGCAGCAGTGGTCGGAGTACTACGAGAAGCTGTTCAACTTCCGCGAGATCCGCTACTTCGACATCAAGGGCGCCAAGACCGGCCTGCTGTC
>CAMLSB010000160.1 GCA_946482565.1 uncultured Lysobacteraceae bacterium
CGAACGCGACATCGCGCAAGCCGGCGCTGGCGGCGGCACGCACCGCGCGCGCGATCTTCGGCGCGTCGATGTCCACGCCGCGGTAGGGCATGCCGAGGCCCGCATCGCGCAACGCGTGCGCGAGCAGGCCGATGCCGCAGCCCAGGTCGAGCAGCGGTGCATCGCAGCCGCGCAGCGCGGCGATCACGCCCGGATACAGCGGATCGCTGCCCAGCTTGACGCGCGCGTAGCACCAGATGGCGCGACTCCCGTGCCCGCGTCCGGCGCGGAAGGCGGCGGCGATCCGCGCCGCGGTCGCGGCATCGAAGGCATGGCCTGCGTCCGCAGGCGCCGTGCCGGCGGCGGGCTCGGGCGGTGCGTGGCCCGGTGCCGCCATCAGTCGGGTTCCGTGTCGGACAGCAGGCGCTGCGCGACCGGCAGTGCCGCCTGCAGCCACAGCGCATGCATTCCGGCGGAGGGATGCAATCCGTCATCGGCCTGCATCGCCGGCTCGCCGCCGCGGGCGCGCGACACCGGCGCGATGTCCACGAACGCGACGCCGTGCCGCGCGCTCAGCTCGCGCGCAGCATCATTGAACGCATCGAGTTCGCGCGACACCTGCGCGAGATCGCGGCCGGAGTCCGCGCCGAACCGGGTGACGCCCCAGTCCGGGATCGACAGGACCAGCACGCGCTCGCAGCGGCCGCCGGCGAGCACGATCGCGCGATGCAGCAGCGCCTCGAACTGCGCGCCGTACTCGTCGACTCCGCGGCCGCGATACTGGTTGTTGACGCCGACCAGCAGGGTCACGAAATCCCACTCGCCCAGCGGTTCGGCCGCGTCCATGGCGGCCGACAGTTCGTCGGTCGTCCAGCCGGTCGTCGCGATGATGCGCGGGTCCTCGATCTCCACGCCGCCGTCGCGCAGCGCGCGCGCAAGCAACACCGGCCAGCGCGCGTCGGCCGCGACGCCTTCGCCGATCGTGTAGCTGTCACCGAGCGCGAGGTACTTCATGTCAGGCGGCAGCAGTCGCAGCGGGCGCAGGCGCGCCGGCCGCCGGAGCAGTCGATGCCGTCGCCGCGCGCCGCGACAGCACGCGGTCGATGCGCGCGAAGACCTCGCGCAGCACCGGCGCTTCCGGCAGCAGCGTGACGCGGAAGTGGTTGCGGTACGGCACGTTGAAGCTCGAGCCCGGCACCACCAGCACGCCTTCCTCTTCCATCAGCTGCAGCGCGAACGCGTGGTCGTCGAAGCCGCGCGCCGCGTCGCCGACCACCGCCGGGAAGCCGTACAGCGCGCCCTGCGGCGCGACCAGCTCCAGGTGCGGGCTCGCGGCGCAGGCCTCGACCAGCGCGGCGCGCGTCTCGTGCAGGCGCCCGCCCGGCGCGGTGAGCGCGCCGATCGTGTCCTCGCCGTGCAGCGCGGCCTCGATCGCGAACTGGCCCGGCACGTTCGCGCACAGGCGCAGCGCGCCGAGCAGGTCCATCGCGTGGTGCAGGTCGCCGCTGGCCATCGGGTCGCCGCTGAGCACCGCCCAGCCGACGCGCCAGCCGCAGGCGCGATGCACCTTCGACAGGCCGCCGAACGACAGGCAGGGCAGGTCGGCGGCCAGCGGCGCGAGCGGCTCGAACGATGCGTCGTCGTAGAGGATGCCGTCGTAGATCTCGTCGGCCATCAGCAGCAGGCGGTGCTGCGCGGCGATCGCGACGATGCGCTCGAGCAGCCCGCGCGGATAGCTCGCGCCGGTGGGGTTGTTCGGATTGATCAGCACGATCGCGCGCGTGCGCGGCGTCACCAGCGACGCGATCTCGTCCGGATCCGGCAGGAAGCCGTTTTCCGGCTTGCACGCGTAATACACCGGGCGGCCGTCGTTGAGGATCGTCGCGGCGCTCCACAGCGGATAGTCGGGCGAGGGCAGCAGCACCTCGTCGCCCGGGTTCAGCAGCGCGCGCAGCGCCAGGTCGATCAGTTCGCTCACGCCATTGCCGACGAACACGCGCTCCGGCGAGGCGTTCGGCGTCCCGCGCGCGCGATGGAAGGCGGAGATCGCCTCGCGCGCGGCGGGCAGGCCTTGCTGGTGCGTGTACGGATCGGTGGCGTCGATGCGGTCGGCGATCGCGCGCTGCAGGTGCTCGGGGGCGCGGAAGCCGAAGGCGCCGGGATTGCCGATGTTCAGCTTGATGAGGCTGCGGCCGCCGGCCTCGAGTTCGCGCGCGCGGCGGGCGAGTTCGCCGCGGATTTCGTACCGGACTTCGGACAGGCGCTCGCGGGTTTTCAGGGCGGCGGCTGCGGGACGTGGGGAGGACGGAGACACGGCTTCCATGCGGATTGCGGGTGGGAGCGCCAGCCTAGCGGAAATCTCCGGGCAGATGCCGCCCGGCCGGTTCGCCTTGCCGGAATGCGCCCCGTGTCAGAATCCGCCCGATGAGCGATTTGCGCGCCATTGGCTGGCCTTATCCCCTTCACGGCGACGCCCCGGTCGGCGATCCCGCGTGGGCCGACCTGATGGCCGCGCATCCCGGCGCGCGCCCGGCGCGCGTGGTCGAGCAGCACCGCAGCGGCTACCTGGTCGCGGAAGCCCCGGGCCAGGCCGTATCGGTCGAATCGCTGCCCGAATGGCAGCGCGCGGCTGGCTATCGCAAGGGCCAGGCATCGCCCGAGGAGCGTGCCGCGGTCGGCGACTGGGTGCTGGTCGAGGCGCCGCTCGTGGAAGGGGCGAAGATCGTGGCGCTGCTGCCGCGGCATTCTGCGATCAAGCGCGGCGCCGCCGGCGAGCATTACAAGCAGCAGCTGATCGCCGCCAACATCGACACCGTGTTCGTCGTCTGCGGGCTGGACGCCGACTTCAACCCGCGCCGCATCGAGCGTTACCTGCTGCTGGTGAAGGGCAGCGGCGCCAGCGCCGTCGTCGTGCTCACCAAGGCCGACAGGGCGACGTCGGAGGATCCCGGCGCGATCGCGGCGGCGCTGGAAGAATTGTCCGGCAGCCTCGCGCAGGAGATGTCCGCGTTCGCGGTGAACGCCAAGGATCCCGCCACCGTCGATGTGCTCGCGCCCTGGCTGCAGCCGGGCTGCAGCGTCGTGTTGGTCGGCTCGTCGGGCGCGGGCAAGTCCACGCTCGCCAACACGCTGCTCGGCATCGAGAAGATGAAGACCGCCGAAGTGCGCGAGAGCGACGCGCGCGGCCGCCATACCACCACGCATCGCGCGCTGGTGCCGCTGCCGTCGGGCGCGTGCCTGATCGACACGCCCGGCATGCGCGAGCTCAAGCCCACGGGCGAGGAGGATGTCGACCGCAATTTCGCCGACATCGAAGCGCTGGCCGAGCAGTGCAGGTTCCGGGATTGCCGCCACGAGCGCGAGCCCGGCTGCGCGGTGCGCGCCGCGATCGAAGCCGGCACGCTCGATCCGGCCCGCTACGCCCACTACCTCAAGCTGCGCGACGAGGTCGCCGGTGCAGCCGACCGCCTCGCCACCCGCCTGGCGCAGAAGTCCGACGCGAAGGTCGCCAACAAGGCGCTCAACAAGCGCCTCGACGACAAATACGGCAAGCACTGAAATCCGTGGCTGAAAAACGCGACATCGCGAGGTACGCGGCGCTCGATGCGCGGATGGTGCGCTCGGCGCGCGGCCTGAACCTGCTGAACCTGGTGAGCTGGCCGGCGCGCGTGCAGGCGGAGTTCCTCGCGCAGTGGCGCGCGGGCAAGCCGCAGTTGCCGCAGTACGCGTACCCGAAGCACGATTTCGCCGAAGCGCGTCGGGAGATGGACGCGATCGCCGCGGAATCGGATCGCGCGCATCCGTTGGGGCGCTACCTCGCCGAATCCGCGGAATCGTGGGGGCTCGCAGCGCAGCTGCTGGAATCGCTGGGTACGCCTGGCGTCGGCGATTTCTCGCAGCAGCTGTTCGGCCGCCCGGACGAGCCGCTGCCGGGCGCCGGCCCGTCCACGCGCGAGGCGGCGCGCCATTTCATCGGCATCGCCGCCCAGCTCGACCGCGAGCTGCTCGCGCCCGAGGAGCAGGTGCCGATTTCCGCGACGGCGCTGCGCCTGCAGCTGCAGGCCGACCTCGACGACTACTTCAACAGCCGCGTGATCGAGGTGGTGCTCGATCCGGAGCTGATCGCCAAGGCCGCCGCCGGCGCCACCCGCATCCGCCTGCGCGCGGGCGCCGCGTTCAGCGACTACGACCGCCACCAGCTGCTGCAGCACGAGGCAT
>CAMLSB010000161.1 GCA_946482565.1 uncultured Lysobacteraceae bacterium
GCGAGGAAGATCACCAGCACGAAGTCGAGGTAGGCGTTGATGTCGGTCATCATCGCCACGCCCGGCGGCGTCACCTTGTTGAGGAAGGTAAATGCCGCGGGCAGCACGATGAAATACGCGAACGCGCAGCCGGCGTAGAACAGCGCCAGCGCCGAGGCCAGCAGCGGGAACGCGAGGCGACGCTCGCGCTTGTACAGCCCCGGCGCGACGAAGGCCCAGGCCTGGTACAGCAGCCACGGCATCGCCACGACCAGCGCAACGAAGAACGCGAGCTTGAGCGGCGCGAAGAACGGCGACGCCACTTCCACCGCGATCAGCTGGCCGCCCTTGGGCAGCTTGTCCAGCAGCGGCTGCGCGAGCCAGGCATACAGCCGGTTCGCGAACGGCAGCAGCGCGATGAACAGCAGCACGAGCCCGGCGACGCCGCGCAGCAGGCGCGCGCGCAATTCGACCAGGTGGTCGAACAGCGTCGGGCCGGCGGCTTCAGGCAGGTCCATCGGGTTTCCCGGCATCGCCGTCGTTCGCAGCAGCGCTTGGCGCCGCCTCGTGCAGGGCGGCCTCGCGCGCCGCCGGATCGGGCCCGCGCATCAGCCCGTCGGCCTCGGCGCGCAGCGCGGCCTGCGCCTCGCGCATCGCCGCGCCGGTTTCGCGCAGGCTGCGCTGCAGGTCCTCGGCGGCGATGTCGCGCTCGAGTTCGGCGCGCACCGAATGCCACTGCGCGCGCGCGCGCCGCACCCAGAGGCCGGCGAAGCGCGCAGCCTTGGGCAGGCGTTCGGGGCCGAGCACGATCAGCGCGACTACCGCGATCACCAGCAGTTCGGAGAAACCGACGTCGAACATGCCCGTGCGTCCTGTGCCTGTCGGATCCGTGCGTCCGCGCGCTGGCGCGGACCGCAGGGCTTACTGCACGACCGGCGGATTGGGCGGGGTGCGGTGTTCGGGCTTGTCGGCGGGCGTGTCGGCGGCCGTGGTCGCCGTCGGCGTGGCCGCGGCGTCGGTCGGCGTGGACGCGCGGGCCGCTTCGCTCGACTTGTCGTCTTCGCCGTTCAGGCCCTTCTTGAAGCCGCGCACGGCCTCGCCCAGGTCCTCGCCGACGTTCTTCAGGCGCTTGGTGCCGAAGATCAGCACCGCGATGACGAGCACGATGAGCCAGTGCCAGATGCTTAGACCACCCATGTCGGCGCCTATCGGAATCGAGAGGCGAAAGGATACCGCAGCGCCGCCGCGCCAGCCTGAAGCGGCGCGGCGACCGTCACCCGGCGGTCAGCCCGCCGGCCGCCATCAGCGGTTCGCGGGCAGCGGTTCGGCGGTGGCCGGCGCGTCCTCGACGGGCTGGAAGGCGCCCGGTTGCGGGTTCGCGGGCGCGGTGACCGTGGTCGCCGGCAGCACCGGCTCGGTGCTTGCCGCGCCGGTTGCCGCGGGCTGGCCGGAGGCGGCGGCCGAAGCCGGAGCAGCCGGCGGCGCGTCGTCGTCATCGGCGCGGGCGGCGCGGGCGGCGGCCGTCGCTTCCTCGAGCGCATCGCGGAAACCCACCACCGCGTCCGACGGGCGCTGTGCATAGCGATCCTCGAAGATCATCCGCGGCGTGGTGTCCTGGCCGTAGACGGCTTCGTCCGCACTGTCGTCGATCGACAGGACCGCGCCGTCGAGCGCGACGCCGGCGAACAGGCCGCGCGCGCGCGACCACGACCAGATTTCCGCCTTCAGCTGCCCGTCCGTGGCCGCCGACGCGTTGCGGCCGACCGGACCGGCGGCCACGCCGGCATCGGCGCCGAGGGTGAACTTGCCGTTGACGATCGAGTCCAGCCCGCGCTCGCTGCGGAACACCAGCACGATGTCGGCCGACTGCACGCCGGCCTGGAAGCCGATGCTGCCGCCGGTGAGCGTCACGAACGCGGGGTTCGACCAGGTGCCATCGGCGCGCTTCACCGACAGCAGGCCGTGGCCGCGGCGGCCGCCGATCACCAGGCCGGCCTTGATGCTGTCGGGCACGACCACGATCGCGTGCGCTTCGTCGAGCAGCTTGTCCGGGATCGCCGATTCCGGGATCGCCTGGATGTCGGTCACCACGCGCACGGCATTGCGCGCGCGGGCGTCCTCGTTGGTGCCGGCGAACGCGCTGGCGGAGGCGGCCGCGAGCAGCAGCACCGCGGCGGCCTGGCGCAGCAGGCGGCTCGTCGGGAACCGGGAAGCAGGGGAAAGGGAGGCGTGGCGCAGCGGCATGGCAGGCTCCGTCGAAGGCGATGGCGTGCCCCGGCGGGGCATTCGGCATTCAGGCTAGGGTCGCGGCGATGAACGCGGGGGAAACCGGATCGCGGCACGGGCCGTGGGCCGGGTCTGTCATCCTATGCGCGATGAGCGATGCCGTGCTGCTGGTGAACCTGGGGACGCCCGACGCGCCGACCGCGCCCGCCGTGCGCCGCTACCTGTCCGAATTCCTGTCCGATCCGCGCGTGGTCGCGCTGCCGCGCTGGCTGTGGCTGCCGCTGCTGAACTGCGTGATCCTCCCGCGGCGCGCGGCGCGCGTGGCGCAAAAGTACGCCGCGATCTGGTTGCCCGGCGGCTCGCCGCTGGCCGTGCATACGCGCGGGCTGGCCGAAGCCGTATCGGAGCGGATGCCCGGTGTCCGCGTCGTGCATGCGATGCGCTACGGCGGGCCGGTGCTGGCCGATGCGCTCGCGAAGCTGCGCGACGCCGGGCACGCGCGCGTGCTGGTGCTGCCGCTGTATCCGCAGTATTCGACGACGACGACCGAAAGCGTCGCGGACGTGCTGGCCACGGCGCCCGGCGCCGACGTCCGCATGCTGCGCGATTACCACCTCGATGCGCAGTGGGTCGCGGCGGTCGCCGATTCGATCCGCGCGCACTGGGCGCAGCACGGGCGCGGCGAACACCTGTTGCTGTCGCTCCATGGCCTGCCGCAGCGCGTCGTCGACCAGGGCGACCCGTACGCGCGCCAGTGCGAGGCCAGCGCACGCGCGATCGCAGCCGCGCTGGGGCTTGCGCCGGGCGAATGGACGCTCGCTTACCAGTCGCGCTTCGGCGCGGAGAAGTGGCTGCAACCCGCGACGGCCGACACGCTCGATGCGCTCGCCGCGCGCGGCGTGCGTCGCGTGGACGTCACCTGCCCCGGATTCGCCGCCGATTGCCTCGAGACGCTGGAGGAAATCGCGATGATGCTGGCGGAAGGCTTCGCCGCGCGCGGCGGCGAGCTCCGCGCGATCCCGTGCCTCAATGCGTCGCCCGGGCACGCCGACGCGATCGCCGCGCTGGCCGCGCGCGAACTGGCGGCATGGTCATGAGCATCGCGCTGCGCGAGTTCGCGCTCGACCTGCCGTCGGGCCGCATCGCCGGGCTGCGCGGCGGCGACGTCGACGGCGGCCCGCAAGCGCCGCGCGTGATCGCGTTGCACGGCTGGCTCGACAACGCCGCCAGCTTCGTGCCGCTGGCGGCGCACCTGCACGGCATCGAGCTGGTCGCGCCCGACCTGCCCGGCCACGGCCGCAGCGCGCACCTCGCGCCGGGCGCCGATTATTCGTTTGCCGCAGCGGTCAACAGCGTGCTCGACATCGCCGATGCGCTCGGCTGGGAACGCTTCTCGCTGCTCGGGCACTCGATGGGTGCCGGCATTTCCAGCCTCGTCGCTGCCAGCTGCCCGGAGCGCGTGCAGCGCCTGGTCGCGATCGAGGCGCTTGGCGCCCTCGCCGAAGCGCCGGAGCGCACCGCCGCGCGCCTGCGCGAAGCCGTCGCCGCCACGCGCGCGCTGCCGGGCAAGCGCCTGCGCGTGTTCCCCGACATCGCGATCGCGGTGCGTGCGCGCATGCAGGGCGTCACCGGCAGCAGCTTGTCGGAAGGCGCCGCGCGCCTGCTCGTCGAGCGCGGCCTCGCGCCCGTGCAGGCGCAGCACGACGGCGCCGCGCAGGGTTACGCCTGGAGCAGCGATCCGCGCCTGACGCTGCCGACGATGATGCGGCTGACCGAAGCGCAGGTGCGCGACCTCGTGCGCGGCATCGAATGCCCGACGCGCGTGATCCACGCCGACCCGCCGCAGCCCTACCTGCCGGAGCCGCTGCGCAGCGAACGCGCGGCGCTGCTGCCGCAGGGCGAACTGGTGGTGATGCCCGGCGGCCACCACCTGCACATGGA
>CAMLSB010000162.1 GCA_946482565.1 uncultured Lysobacteraceae bacterium
TGCTGCTCATCGAGCTGCTGCAGGGCATGTGGCTGACGCTCAAGTACCTGTTCCGCCCCAAGTACACGCTGATGTACCCGATGGAGAAGACGCCGCAGTCGCCGCGCTTCCGCGGGCTGCACGCGCTGCGCCGCTACCCGAACGGCGAGGAGCGCTGCATCGCCTGCAAGCTGTGCGAGGCGGTGTGCCCGGCGCTGGCCATCACCATCGACTCCGAGCAGCGCGCCGACGGCACCCGCCGCACGACGCGCTACGACATCGACCTGTTCAAGTGCATCTTCTGCGGTTTCTGCGAGGAGTCGTGCCCGGTGGACTCGATCGTGGAGACGCACATCCTCGAGTACCACTTCGAGAACCGCGGCGAGAACATCGTGACCAAGCCGCAGCTGCTCGCGATCGGCGACCGCTTCGAGGCGGAGATCGCCGAACGCCGCGCCGCAGACTCTGCGTATCGCTGAGGACCCAATGGATTACGCATTGCTTGCTTTCTACGCCTTTGCCGCAGCGGCCGTGATGTCCGCGGTCGCGGTGATCAGCGTCCGCAACATGGTGCAGGCGGCGCTGTTCCTGGTGCTGACCTTCTTCACCGTGGCCTGCACCTGGATCCTCGTCGGCGCCGAGTTCCTCGGCATCGTCCTGGTGCTGGTGTACGTCGGCGCGGTGATGGTGCTGTTCCTGTTCGTGGTGATGATGCTGGACATCGACGTCGCGCGGATGCGCGAGGGCTACGTGCGCTACCTGCCGGTCGGCCTCGTGGTCGCGGTGGTGATGCTCGCCGAAATGCTCGCGCTGATCGGCGTGCGCGCCCGCGCGGTCGAGCCCTTCGCCGGCAATGCCGCGTCGCTGGCCGCGGGCGAGGGCAACACGACCTGGCTGGCGCGCGCCCTGTTCACGGACTTCCTGCTGCCGTTCGAGGTCGCAGCGGTGATCCTGACCGTGGCCGTCATCGCGGCGGTGATGCTGACCCTGCGCCGTCGGGTCGGCGCCAAGCACCAGGACCCGCTCGACCAGGCGCGCGTGCGCGCCGCCGACCGCGTGCGCCTGGTGCGCATGGAGGCCGTGCGCCCCGAGCCCGACGCCGACGCCGACGCAACGCGGGAGCCCAGGGCATGAACGCTGCACTCGTGGACGGCACGCTCGCCACCGCCACCACCGCCCTGTCGGTGGGCCACTTCCTCGCGCTCGGCGCGGCGCTGTTCTGCATCGCCGTGGCCGGCATCTTCCTCAACCGCAAGAACGTGATCGTGCTGCTGATGTGCATCGAGCTGCTGCTGCTCGCGGTGAACATCAACTTCGTCGCGTTCTCGCGCCAGCTCGGCGACGCCGCCGGGCAGGTGTTCGTGTTCTTCATCCTCACGGTGGCCGCGGCCGAGGCCGCGATCGGCCTGGCGATCCTGGTCACGCTGTTCCGCAACCGGCGCACGATCGACGTCGCCGAACTCGATACATTGAAGGGCTGAGGCGATGCCGGACGTCGACACTCTCTACAACGGCCTCGCGCTCCCGGCCAACCTGCTGCTGGCGATCGCGCTCGCGCCGCTGCTGGGCGCGATCGTCGCCGGCCTGTTCCGCAACCAGGTCGGCCGCACCGGCTCGCACGTCGTCACCATCGCCGGCGTCGCGACCAGCTGCGTGCTGTCGTGCTGGGTGCTGTGGCAGCTGGTGGGGAAGGGCGCGCCGCCGTTCAACGAGAACCTCTATACCTGGTTCAGCGTCGGCGGCTACGAGGCCCACGTCGGCTTCATGGTCGACAGGCTGACGGCGATGATGATGGTGGTGGTGACCTTCGTGTCGCTGCTGGTCCACGTCTACACCATCGGCTACATGGCCGAGGACCCGGGTTACCAGCGCTTCTTCAGCTACATCAGCCTGTTCACCTTCTCGATGCTCATGCTGGTGATGAGCAACAACTTCATGCAGCTGTTCTTCGGCTGGGAAGCGGTGGGCCTGGTCTCGTACCTGCTGATCGGCTTCTGGTTCAAGCGGCCGACGGCGATCTTCGCCAACCTCAAGGCCTTCCTGGTCAACCGCGTCGGCGACTTCGGCTTCGTCCTCGGCATCGCCGCGGTGCTGTACTGGTTCAACTCGCTCGACTACGCCACGGTGTTCGCGAACGCGCCGACCATCGACGGCATGACGGTCGCGGTGTTCGCCGGCCACGAATGGTCGGTGGCGACGATCATCTGCATCTGCCTGTTCATCGGCGCCATGGGCAAGTCGGCGCAGGTGCCGCTGCACGTGTGGCTGCCCGACTCCATGGAAGGCCCGACCCCGATCTCGGCGCTGATCCACGCCGCGACGATGGTGACGGCGGGCATCTTCATGGTGGCGCGCATGTCGCCGCTGTTCGAGCTCAGCGACACTGCGTTGGACTTTGTTCTGTTCATCGGCGCCACGACGGCCTTCTTCACCGGCCTGATCGGCATCGTCCAGTACGACATCAAGCGCGTGATCGCGTATTCGACCCTGTCGCAGCTGGGCTACATGACCGTCGCGCTCGGCGTGTCGGCCTACAGCGCCGGCGTCTACCACCTGATGACCCACGCCTTCTTCAAGGCGCTGCTGTTCCTGGGCGCCGGCTCGGTGATCATCGCCATGCACCACGAGCAGGACATGCGCCGCATGGGCGGCCTGCGCAAGTACATGCCGGTGACGTTCTGGACGATGCTCGTCGGCACGCTGGCGCTGGTCGGCACGCCGTTCTTCGCGGGTTTCTACTCGAAGGACACGATCATCGAGGCGGCCGCGGAGCACGCGCACGAGGCCGGCAGCTGGGTTGCGACCTACGGTTACTGGGCGGTGCTTCTGGGCGCGTTCGTGACCTCGCTCTACAGCTTCCGCCTGATGTACATGACCTTCGCCGGCCCGGAGCGCTTCCGCAACGCGCACGACGACGGCCATGGCCATGCGGCGCACGCGCACGACGACCACGCCCACGACGATGGACATGGCCACGGCGCGCACGAGCCGCACGAATCGCCCTGGGTCGTGACGGTGCCGCTGGTGCTGTTGGCGATCCCGTCGGTCATCATCGGCTTCCTGACCGCGGGCCCGATGCTGTTCGGCACCGACGTGATGGGCCACGCGAAGCAGCTGCCGTACTTCCTGGGATCGATCGACGTCGACGCCGCCCGCGACGTGGTCGCGAAGATCGCGGAAGAAGCCTGGCACGGCCCGGTCCAGTTCGCGCTGCACGGCTTCATGGCGCCGGCCTTCTGGCTCGCCTTCGCCGGCTTCCTGCTGGCGACGGCGATGTACTGGTGGAAGCCGGAGCTCGCCGGGCGCGCGCGCCACGCGTTTGCGTGGCCGGTGCGCATCCTCGAGGACAAGTACGGCTTCGACGCACTGTGGATCCGCGGCTTCGCCGGTGGCGGCGTCGCGCTGGGCAAGGCCTCGCGCCTGGCCGACGAGCGCGTGATCGACGGCGCCATCGTCAACGGCAGCGTGCGCCTGGTGGCGATCGTCGCGAGCGTGCTGCGCCGCACCCAGTCGGGCTACCTCTACCACTACGCCTTCGCGATGATCCTGGGCCTGATCGCGCTGCTGGCGGCCCTGCTCCGCTACTGGCACTGACCGCATGTCGACCATGACCCAACTCCCGCTGCTCAGCCTGCTGGTCTGGCTCCCGATCGTCGGCGGTGCGCTGTGCCTGGCGCTCGGCGACACGCGCGCGCAGGCGGCGCGCTGGACCGCGCTGGTGTTCGCGCTGGCGACCCTGCTGGTGAACATCCCGCTGTTCACGGCCTTCGACTTCGGCAACGCCGGCATGCAGTTCGTCGAGATGCACGCCTGGATCCCGGCCTACGACATCCAGTACAACCTCGGTGCGGACGGCATCTCGGTCGCGCTGATCGGCCTGACCACGCTCACCACCGTGCTGGTGCTCATTGGCGCATGGACCCCGATCCAGAAGCGCGTGAACCAGTACGTCGCGGCGATGCTCATGCTGGAAGGCGTGATGATCGGCGTGTTCGCCGCGATGGACGCGATGCTGTTCTACGTGTTCTTCGAGGCGATGCTGATCCCGATGTTCATCCTGATCGGCGTCTGGGGCGGCCCGCGCCGCGTCTATGCGTCGCTCAAGTTCTTCCTGTACACCTTCCTCGGCTCGGTGTTCATGCTGGTCGGGCTG
>CAMLSB010000163.1 GCA_946482565.1 uncultured Lysobacteraceae bacterium
GGCCGGGTGCGCTTCCCGCGCCCGGCGCTGTGCACCGACAACGGCGCGATGATCGCCTTCGCCGGCGCGCTGCGCCTGGCCGCGGGCCAGCGCGAGGACGCCGCGGTGCGGGCGACGCCGCGGTGGGACATGGCGGCCCTGCCCGCGATCTGAGCAGCGTCCATTCCCGCTGGCACGATAAGCTGCGTCCATGGACCGGGTATTCATCGAAGGGCTGGAAGTCTCCGCGACGATCGGCTGCCATCCGTGGGAGCGGCGCGGGCCGCGGCCGCTGGTGGTGGACCTTGAGCTCGCGCATGACAACCGCCCCGCCGCCGCGAGCGACGCGCTCGCCGATGCGGTGGACTACGAGGCGGTGGCGCTGCGCATCGCGGCGCTGGCCGCGGAATCGGATTGCGAGTTGCTGGAGACCTTCGCCGAGCGCTGCGCGCAGGCGCTGCTGCGCGAGTTCGGCGCCGAGTGGCTGCGCTTGCGCATCGGCAAGCCCGGCGCGGTGCGCGGCGCGCGCACGGCGGGGGTATCGATCGAACGCGGTCGAGCCGATTTGCATGGTGCCGGTGGTGCCGGCGTTTCCGCGGCTGGCGCCCGCGCGGGCGGTTCCGCGCGTGACACGGCGACTGGCGCGTCGGAAACGCATGCCGCGACGTCGCGGACCGCCGCGCCGAGCGTCGATGTCGACGCGCTGGCCGCGCGCCTCGCCCAGCTCCCCGGCGGCATGCAGCGCCGTCGCGCGACCGATCGCCGCCCGCGCCCGCGCAGCCGCGCCTACCTGAGCCTGGGCAGCAACCTGGAGCCGGAAGCCAACCTCGCCGCCGCCGTCGCCGCGCTGCGCGCGCGCTTCGGCGACGTCGTGGTGTCGCCGGTCTACAGCTCGCCGGCGGACGGCTTCGACGGGCCGGACTTCCTCAACGCGATCATCGGCATCGACAGCGACATCCACCCGTTCGCGCTGGACGAATGGCTGCACGCGCTGGAAGAAGCGCACGGCCGCGACGCGCGCGACGCCGACTACAGCAACCGGCCGCTCGACATCGACATCATCTATTTCGGCGAGCTGGTGCTCGACGGCCCGGGCGACTTCCAGCTGCCGCGCCCGGAACTGCACCACGCGTTCGTGCTGAAGCCGCTGGCCGACATCGCACCGGACTTCGTCGACCCGATCCGCAACAAGACGCTGGCGCAATTGTGGGCGGCGCATCCGCGCCATCGCGATCCGCCGGCGCAGGTGGATGTCGTACTCTAGCCGCATGTCCGACAGCAGCGCCGCAAACAGGGTTTCCGTCGTCGTCACCGGCGCATCGCGCGGCATCGGCCTGGCGATCGCCAGGCGCTTCCATGCCGACGGCGCGCGGGTGACGGTGTGCGCGCGCGGCGAGGCGGCGCTCGATGCGGCGCGCGCGTCGATGCCGGGACTGCGCACTCACGCCTGCGACCTGGCGCGGCGCGACGACGTCGAGCGCTTCGCGGCCGCGGTGCTGGCCGAAGGCGGCGCGCCGGACGTGCTGGTGAACAACGCCGGCGCGTTCCTGCCCGGCGGCATCGGCAACGAAGCCGAAGGCACGTTCGAGGCGATGATCGCGGTCAACGTCGCCAGCGCCTACCACCTGACCCGCGCGCTGCTGCCCGGCATGATCGCGCGCGGCAGCGGCACCGTCATCAACGTGTGCAGCACCGCATCGATCACGCCGTATCCCAACGGCGGCTCCTACGGCATCGCCAAGCACGCGCTTTACGGCTTCTCGCGCACGCTACGCGCCGAGATGAAGCCGCACGGCATCCGCGTGGTGGCGCTGCTGCCGGGCGCGACGCTCACGGATTCGTGGGCGGGCGCTGGCCTGCCCGACGAACGCTTCATGCCTGCCGAGGATGTCGCGGAAGCGGCGTTCATGGCCTGGCGCCTGTCGCCGCGCACCGTGGTCGAGGACATCCTGCTGCGGCCGATGCTCGGCGACATCCCTTCGGACTGACGCATGCCCGGACAGACCATCACCTTGCGTCTCGCGAAGGAGAACATGAAGTTCTCCGCGGGCCATTTCACCATCTTCGGGCCCGGCGAGCGCGAGCGCGTGCACGGCCACGATTTCCGCGTCGGCGTGCGCGTGGAAGCGCGCGTGGGCGACAACGGACTGTGCTTCGACTACGGGCTGCTGAAGCAGCGCATCGTCGAGTTGTGCCGCGAGCTCAACGAGTGGATGCTGCTGCCGGGCGAGTCGCCGCTGCTGCGCATCGAGCGCGAGGGCGCGCTGCTGCACGCGGTGTTCGGCGCGGAGCGCATCCCCTTCCTGGCGGCGGACGTCAAGGTGCTGCCGCTGGCCAACATCAGCGTCGAGGAACTGGCGCGCTGGTTCCTCGGGCGCCTGCTCGAGGATCGCGCGCAGGTCGACGCGTTCGGCCTCGAATCGCTGGAAGTGGATGTCGCCTCCGGGCCGGGCCAGGGCGCCGCGATGTCGTGGCGACGCGGCGGCTGACTTCTCCAACACGCTCCACCCATCCACCCACCATCCTTCAAGCAAGCCGGGGAAACCAAATGGGCAAGTTCGCGCGTAGCTGGGCATTGGTGAAGGCGAGCATGGACGTGCTGCGCGCCGACAAGGAATTGCTGGTGTTCCCGCTGGTCTCGAGCATCGTGACGCTCGTGGTGGCGGCGAGCTTCCTGCTGCCGATCTGGGGGCTGGGCCTGCTGCGCGGCATCGAGGGTGGCGGCGGGCCGACGGTGGCGTTGTACGTCGTGCTGTTCGCCTTCTACCTGGTGCAGTACTTCGTGATCTTCTTCTTCAACACCGCGCTGGTCGGCGCGGCGATGATCCGGCTCGACGGCGGCGACCCCACCGTCGGCGCGGGCCTGCGCATCGCCGCCGGCAAGTGGACGACGATCCTCGGCTACGCCGCGATCGCGGCGACCGTCGGCATGCTCCTGCGCGCGCTGCAGGAACGCGCCGGCTTCCTCGGCCGCATCGTCGTCGGGCTGATCGGCGCGGCGTGGACCGTGGCGAGTTTCCTGGCGGTGCCGGTGCTGGTTGCGCGCGACGTCGGCCCGATCGAAGCGGTGAAGGAAAGCGCCTCGCTGCTCGGCCGCACCTGGGGCGAGAACCTGATCGGCCAGGGCGGCATCGGCGTCGTGTTCGCGCTGGTGTACACCGTCGTCGGCCTGGCCGGCATCGCGCTGGTGGTGTTCCTCGGGACGCAGCAGCTGGCAGTGACCGCCGTGGTGGTCGCTTGCCTGCTGGTCGTGGCGATCCTGCTGCTCGCGCTGGTGCAGGCGGCGCTGTCCGGCATCTATTCGGCGGCGCTGTACCGGTTCGCGGTGGCGGGCGATGCGCCCGCAGGCTTCGACGGCGCGTTGCTGCGCAACGCCTTCCAGCGCAAGGCCTGACCGCCCCGTGACCTCGCTTCCCCCACCCGGCGACGAGGCGCGCGCGCACAGCGCGCACCTGCGCGAGGTCATCCAGGAACACATCATCGCGTCGCGGGGCGCGATCCCGTTCTCGCGCTTCATGGAGCTGTGCCTGTACGCGCCGGGCCTGGGCTACTACAGCGCGGGCTCGACGAAGTTCGGTGCCGCCGGCGATTTCGTGACCGCGCCGGAACTCGGGCCGCTGTTCGCGGCCTGCGTCGCCGACGCGCTGGCGCCGGTGCTGCGGCAGCTCGGGCCGGACGCGCAGTTCGTCGAGATCGGCGGCGGCAGCGGTGCCTTCGCCGAAGTCGTGCTGAAGCGCCTGCTCGCGCTGGACGCACTGCCCGCGCGCTACGCGATCCTCGAGCCCAGCGCCGACCTGCGCGAACGCCAGCGGGCGCGGTTGCGCGAGCGCCTCAATCCGCTGCTCGGCGACCTGGTCGAATGGCTCGACGCGCCCGTGCAGGAACCGTGGTCGGGCGTGGTGTTCGCGAACGAGGTGATCGACGCGCTGCCGACGCCGCGCTTCACGTTGCGCGACGGCGAGGTGTTCGAGGAACACGTCGCGCTCGACGGCGAAGGCCGCTTCGTCCGCCAGGATCGCCCGGCCGATGCGCTGCTCGCGGCTGCGGTGCGCCACGTCGAACGCGACCTCGGCGCGCCGTTCGCCGATGGCTATCGCTCCGAGTTGCTGCCGCAGTTGCCGTACTGGCTGCAGGCGGTGATCG
>CAMLSB010000164.1 GCA_946482565.1 uncultured Lysobacteraceae bacterium
GGTCCTTCCAGGTGCCGGCGACGCCGGGCACGATCGCCTGGCCGCCGAGCTTGCCCTCGGTGCCGACCTCGCGCGCCACGCGCGTCACCTCCGAGGCGAAGCCGCGCAGCTGGTCCACCATCGTGTTGATGGCTTCCTTCAGCTGCAGGATCTCGCCGCGCACGTCCACGGTGATCTTGCGCGAGAGGTCGCCGTTGGCCACCGCGATGGTCACGTCCGCGATGTTGCGCACCTGCGCGGTCAGGTTGTTCGCCATCTGGTTGACCGAGTCGGTCAGGTCCTTCCAGACACCCGACACGCCCTTGACCTTCGCCTGGCCGCCGAGCAGGCCGGCGGTACCGACCTCGAGCGCGACGCGCGTCACTTCGGACGAGAACTCGCCCATCTGCTCGATCATGCGGTTGACGATGTTGGCCGAGCGCAGGAACTCGCCCTGCAGCGGGCGGCCGTCGGCTTCGAGCGGCACGGTGCGGGTCAGGTCGCCCTTGGACACGCCGGCCATCGCCTCGGTCATGGTCTCGACCGGGCGCACGAGGTCGTCGATCAGCTGGTTGACCGCACGTTCCATCTCGGCCCACTCGCCTTGCCGGTTGGCGGGTGCGATGCGCTGGCGGGTCTGGCCCTGCCGGCCGACCTTCTGCCCGACGCGCGCCAGCTCCGAAGCCAGCCGCCGGTTGGAACTCACCAGTTCATTGAAGTTGAGCGCGAGCTTGCCCGCGATGCCTTCCCAGTGCAGCGGCAACTGCACCGAGAAGTCGCCCGCGTTGACGTCCTGCATCGCGGCCAGCAGTTGCGCCATCGCGTCGCGGTCGTCGAGTGCCGGCGTCGCCGCGGCCCCGCTGGCCGCGCGGGTGCGGCGTCGGGTGGTGGTGGCTGGTTCGTTCAATTGCGCCCCCTGCGGGCCGGGATGGTTCGGACGGTTCGGCCCAACACGGTAAGGTAGCCCGGGCCTTCACTTCATCCGTCCACGCGGTCTTCACGCGGGCGGACCGGCAGGGGGCGTGGTGTAAGCTGCGGCGAACCCGAGGGAGCCGCCGATGCGCGAAAACGAGACCCCCGCCCGCTCGAAGGGCGGCATGCCGCTGCATTGGAAGATGGCGATCGGCTTCTTCGCCGGCCTCGTGCTGGGGATGGTCGTGCATGCCACCGGCGGGGCCGATGCGGGCTGGGTCCAGGGCCTCACCACGTGGGTCACGCAGCCGATCGGCACCCTGTTCCTGCGCCTGATCTTCATGCTGGTGCTGCCGTTGCTGTTCTCGGCGCTGGTGGTCGGCGTCGCGGAGATGGGCGACATCCGCTCGCTCGGGCGGATCGGCTGGAAGACCCTGGCCTACACGGTCGTCGTGTCGGGCATCGCCGTGCTGCTGGGCCTGGGCCTGGTGAACTGGCTGAAGCCGGGCGCGGGCGTCGACCCGGCGACCGCCCAGCAGCTGCTCAGCGAGGGCGCATCGCGCGCCCAGGCGATCGTGAGCGGCGCCGGGACGCAGCCGCGTGGCCTGGACATGCTGCTGTCGATCGTGCCGGACAACATCGTCGGCGCGGCCGCTTCCAACGGCATCCTGGCGGTGATGTTCTTCGCGCTGATGCTCGGCATCGGCCTGGTGCTGACGCCGGCGCCGTCGGCGCGCGTCCTGCTGCGCGGCATCGAGGGCCTGTTCGAGGTCTCGATGACCCTGATCGGCCTGGTGATCCGGCTCGCGCCCTACGCGGTGTTCTGCTTCATGTTCAACCTCGCCGCGCTGTTCGGCTGGGACCTGCTGGTGCGGCTGGGTGCCTACGTCGGCGTGGTGGTGCTGGCGCTGTCGATCCACATGTTCGTGGTGTATTCGCTGGCGCTGAAGTTCGCCGGCTGGTCGCCGCTGGCGTTCTTCCGCGGCGTGCAGAAGGCGATGCTGATGGCGTTCTCGACGGCGTCGTCGAACGCGACGCTGCCGACCTCGCTGCGCGTGGCCGAAGAGGAACTGCACCTGCCGAACAAGGTGTCGCGCTTCGTGCTCACCGTCGGCGCGACCGCCAACCAGAACGGCACGGCGCTGTTCGAGGGCGTCACCGTGCTGTTCCTCGCCCAGTTCTTCGGCGTGGATCTGTCGCTGGGCCAGCAGGCGACGGTGATGTTCGTCTGCATCCTCGGCGGCATCGGTACCGCGGGCGTGCCCGCCGGCTCGCTGCCCGTCGTGGCGCTGATCTGCGGGATGGTCGGGGTGCCGCCGGAGGGCATCGGCCTGATCCTCGGCGTCGACCGGTTCCTGGACATGTGCCGGACCACGCTCAATGTCACCGGCGACCTGGTGGCCGCGGCCGTCGTATCGCGCGGCGAAGAGGATACGCACGGCCTTGCGGAAAGCTGAGGCGGGGCTCGCCGGCCGGAGCCGCGCGGCGCGCCTTGCCGATCGGTTCCCGGTTCCCCCTTCCCCGTTCCCCGCTTTTCGCTATGGGACAATACGCATCCCGCAGCCCGCCGGCTGCCGCTCGGACCCGTTCCCCGCCATGCCGACGCCCAGCCGCCGCGACCTCGCCAATGCCGTCCGTTTCCTCGCCATCGACGCCGTCGAGGCGGCGAAATCGGGGCATCCGGGCATGCCGATGGGCATGGCGGACATCGCGGAGGTGCTCTGGAACGATTACCTCCAGCACAACCCGAACAATCCGAAGTGGTTCAACCGCGACCGCTTCGTGCTCTCCAACGGCCACGGCTCGATGCTGCAGTACGCGCTGCTGCACCTGTCCGGATACGACCTGCCGCTGGACGAGCTGAAGCAGTTCCGCCAGCTGCATTCGAAGACGCCCGGCCACCCGGAGAACTTCATGACGCCGGGCGTGGAAACCACGACCGGGCCGCTGGGGCAGGGCGTCGCCAACGCGGTCGGCTTCGCGCTCGCCGAAAAGCTGCTGGCGCAGCGCTTCAACCGCCCCGAATTCGACATCGTCGACCACCGCACCTGGGTGTTCCTCGGCGACGGCTGCCTGATGGAAGGCATCTCGCACGAAGCCGCGTCGCTCGCGGGTACCTGGGGCCTGCACAAGCTGGTCGCGTTCTGGGACGACAACCACATCTCCATCGACGGCGACGTCGCCGGCTGGTTCACCGACGACACGCCCGCGCGCTTCGAGGCTTATGGCTGGAACGTGATCCGCGACGTCGACGGGCACGATGCCGATGCGATCAAGGCCGCGATCGAGCAGGCGCTGCAGTCGCAGGACAAGCCCACGCTCGTCTGCTGCCGGACCACCATCGGCTTCGGTTCGCCGGGCAAGGCGGGCAAGGAGTCCTCGCACGGCGCGCCGCTGGGCAAGGATGAAGTCGCCGCCACCCGCGCGGCGCTGGGCTGGAACCATGGGCCGTTCGAGATTCCCGACGACATCCGCGCCGGCTGGCGCGCGGGCAACGCGGGCCTGGTGCGCGAGCACCAGTGGGGCCAGGTGTTCGACGCCTACGCCGCGCGCTATCCGGCCGAGGCCGACGAACTGGTGCGCCGTTCGCGCGGTGACCTGCCGGAGGATTTCGAAGCCGCGGCCGGCGCGTACATCGCCAAGCTGCAGGCCGACGGCTCGGTGGTCGCGTCGCGCAAGGCCTCGCAGATGGCGATCGAGGCGTTCGCACCGCTGCTGCCGGAACTCGTGGGGGGCTCGGCCGACCTCGCGCATTCCAACCTCACGCTGTGGAAGGGCAGCAAGTCGGTCGCCGGCGATGACGCCGACGCCAACTACGTGCACTACGGCGTGCGCGAGTTCGCGATGACGGCGATCTCCAACGGCCTGGCGCTGCACGGCTGCTTCATTCCCTACGACGCGACCTTCCTCGTGTTCAGCGACTACGCGCGCAACGCCGTGCGCATGAGCGCGCTGATGGGCGCGCGCGCGATCCACGTCTACACCCACGATTCGATCGGCCTCGGCGAGGACGGGCCGACCCACCAGCCGGTGGAGCACATGGCCTCGCTGCGCTACATCCCCGGCAACGACGTCTGGCGCCCGTGCGACGCGGTCGAGACGGCGGTGGCGTGGCGCGCGGCGATCGAACGCCGCGACGGCCCCAGCTGCCTCGTGTTCTCGCGCCAGAACCTGCCGCACCAGGCGCGCAGCGAGGCGCAGGTCGCGG
>CAMLSB010000165.1 GCA_946482565.1 uncultured Lysobacteraceae bacterium
GCGCAGCGCGGTCTTGAACGGCGTCTTCAGCGGGACCCGCAGCATCCCGAAGCGGATGTCAGTGATCTTCATTTGTCTTGGGCCACCCGGACGATGTTGGTGATGCGGTCCACGTAGTCGTGGTCCTTGCCGAAGCGCAGCGGGAGCAGCGGCGTCAGCGACACGCCGTTGAGGTGCAGCGAGCGGGGCTGGCCGTCGGCGCCCATGAAGCTGCCGCCATTGGTGTCGTGGATGACGTAGGGCTGGCCGTCGATGCGGCCGGCGAACATCATCACGTGGCCGGGGATGTAGATCAGGTCGCCGACGTCGAGCGCGGCGACCGCGGCCATGCGCTTTTCGCGGCTGTCGCCGGGCTCGAAGTGGGTGCGCTGGAACGCCGGGCTCACCGACTGGTCGCTGGTGTTGCGCGGCATCTGCACGCCCATGCTGTGGTACACGTCGGACACGAAGCCGCTGCAGTCGCGGCCGTTGTACGAATGTCCCCAGCCGTAGCGTTCGCCCAGGAACTTGAAGGCCTGGCGCAGGATGTTGCCGCGGGTCAGCGGGAGGTAGTCGGCCGCGCTGCCCTGGTTGCGTTGCAGGAGCGCTGGCGCGAAGGCGAGGCTGCCGTCGGCATTGCGCACCGGCAGCTCGAGCACCCACGAGGTGTACGGGAACTGGCCGTTGACGGGCTTGTCGTAAGGCGGCGGCGCCAGCGGCACGCGCACGCCCATGTCGATCTGCAGTTCCGAGACGCGAGGCTCCTCGCGGGTGAACACCGTGCGCGGCTTGGCGTCGGTGATCACGCGGTAGGGCGCCTTCGCGCCGTAGCCGAGCACCGCGTCGCGCGCGCCTTCGGCGATCGCATCGGCCTGGACCCACGCCGCGTAGCGCTCGCTCACCACGAACAGCCACTTGCCGTCGGCGCTCGCCTGGACGATGGCGACCGGCGCGCCGGGGAACAGGGCGCTTTCCTGGAACCGGTCGATGTCGCCATCGTCCTCGCTGCTGAACACGCGCAGCGCGGTCGGGAAGGTGCGCAGCATCGCGCGCTCGACCGCCATGCCGTAACGGGTGGACTGGCTCGCGGGAATCGCGTCCATCGCGCGGTTGCCGACGATCGCGTCGAGCGTGGCCTTCGGCACCGGCTTGCCGTTTTCGTCCCACAGCGGGCGCGACGGCGGCGAAGCCAGGCCTTCGATCCAGCCGGCGACCTGCGCGCGCGACAGCGTCGACGGCAACGCGGCGAGATCGTGCATCGAATCGTCGACCTGGAACAGCCGCGCGTTGCGCGCCGCGATCGCGGCCGGCGTCATGAGCACGGCGTCGGCGTCCTTCGTCCGCGCCACCCAGAAGTCGGACGAGAAGTACGCCGCTTCGACGCCGGGCACGCCGGTCGGCGACGTGGTGGCCGCAGCGGCCGTCGCGGCCTGGCCACGCGCCAGTCCCGGCGCGGCGGTGAAGGCGACGGGAAGCGCCAGCGCAAGCGCCAGCGCGGTGAGAGCAGGGGTCCGGAGTCGCATGCGCAGCACCTCGAAAGGCCTCAGGTCGGAGCCAGGGAAGAAAGCACCTGGGCGATCAACAGCCCGTAGCCGGTGCCAAGGATATAGCCGAGCAGCGCCAGGAGCACCGCCACGGGAACGAGCGCGGCGGAATACGTCGCCGCCAGCACCGGGCAGGCGGCCACGCCGCCCACGTGCGCCAGCGAGGAGATCCCGCACAGGTACAGGTCGAAATGGAACAGGCGCGCGGCGACGAGCATGATCGCCGCGTGGATCGCGAGGATCGTGATGCCGCACAGCAGGTAGAGCGGGGCGGTGGAGATGCCTTCGAAATTGCTCTGCGAAGCCATCACCGCGACCACCGTCATCAGCAGCGCGCTGGAGATCGGGCTGGCGCCTGGATAACGGGCCAGCGGCGTGTGCGCGATGACGAGGCCGGCGACCGTGGCGATCATGATCGACCACGTCGTCGCGCTGATCATTCCCGACACCGGCATCCGCGCGCCGAGCCAGGCCGACGCCGCGGCGACGGCCACCGCCATGCCCAGCCATAGCAGCACGCCATCCGTGGTGACGGGCCCTTGCGCGCGCACCGTCGCGGTCACGTATTCGGCGCTCGAGCGCGCGCGCGTCCAGCGGTTGAACGCGGGCGCCGTCTTCGCCAGCGAGAACAGGATCGCCACCCACATCGAGTAGCACACCGCATCGGTCAGCAAGGCCAGCGCCAACGCGTCGTCGGACATGCCGATCGCGGTCTTCACCGCGATCAGGTTGGCGCTGCCGCCCATCCAGCTGCCGCTCACCGCCGCGAGCGGCTGCCAGCCGTCCGGCGCGGGCAACGCGTGGCGAAAAATCAGGTAGGTGGCGACGAAACCGATGAACAGGCTGATCGACGTGCAGAAGAACACGGCGAGCACGCGCGGCCCGAGCGCGAAGATCGCGCGCAGGTCGCAGTTGATCATCAGCAGGAACAGCAGCGCGGGCACCAGCTGCTTGATCAGCAGGCCCTGGGCCGCCTTGATCTCCGGCGTCACCTGCCAGAGTCCGAGGACGGCGAGCGCAGTGACCGACAGGTACACGAGCACGATCGGCGGCGCGAAGGAGAAGAGCTTCCACCCCGTGCGCCGCTCGAGGAAGGTGTAGATGCCGGCCGCCAGCAGCATCACTGCCAGGTACGGCCAGACGGTCTGGATCATCGCGTTGTGTCCCCGTTTTTTCCGCACTGCAACATGGCGCGGAGCAAGTTTTATTGTGCAGTGCGGAATAGCTGATTCTTAAAACTTATACGCCAAGAATAAATTATTGACCAGCCCTGGAGTGCGTGCTACACAAGCTCCACTTTGCCGACGTCGGGGAACGTTCCGGGTGAGAGCGGGTCCGATCCATGCTGCAACTGCCAGGGCGACACCGGTGCGGCAGCGCCGGCTTCGCCATTGGGCACCGTTGGCTTTGGTGCTGCTGGCAGGCCGCGGCCTCGCCGTGCCGGCGGTTGCGACGATGACGGGCACGAGCGGGGTCGCGGCGGGTTCGGAAGTGTCGCGCAGCCCGGCCGTGGTCGTGGCCACCGCGCTCGTGGACCGCGGCGACTTCGCCGGCGCCAACGCCGCGATCGACGCGGCGCTCCCCGCATCGTCGCCGATCGACAGGCGCGTGCTCGATTTCCAGCGCGAGCGCATGCGCCGCATCCTCCTCGATTTCACCCAGGACGCCGCGCAGGTGCGCGCGCGACTGCGCAAGGACATCCCCGACCTCACCGACGCCGAGTTCGCGCGCTGGGATGCGCAGGGCCTGCTCGAGCGCATGGACATCGACGGCAAGCGGCTATATTTCAACCGCACCGCTTCGAACCTGTTCCGCGTCAGCGCCGAGGCGCGCGCGCGCCGTGCCGACCCGAAGCCGTTCACCGCCAGCCCGCTCGAATCGACCAACCCGCACCACCGCGACGCCGTTGCGGCCGCGCGCGCGACGCACTCGGACAGCGTGCTGCCGCGGCGCATGCGCATCGTGCAGTCGCTCGTGGTGGACGCCGACGCAGTGCCGGCCGGCGAGACCGTGCGCGCATGGATCCCGTACCCGCGCGCGATCCCCGGGCAGCAGGAAGACATCCGCTACGTCGCCAGCGAGCCCGCCGCGCATCGCATCGCGCCGGAGTCCACGCTGCAGCGCACGGTGTACTTCGAGAAGCCCGCGGTGGCGGGCAAGAAGACCGAATTCCAGGTGACCTACGACGTCACCATCAGCGCCCGCCATTTCGACGTGGACGCCGACAAGGTGGCGCCGGCGGAAATCACGCCGGAACTCGCGCTGTTCGTGGCCGAGCGCGCGCCGCACATCGTGTTCACGGACGACCTGCGGGCGTTCTCGCGCCAGGTGGTGGGCGACGAGAAGAATCCCTGGCGGATCGCGCAGAAGCTCTACGCCGCCGTCGACCGCATCCCGTGGGCCGGTGCGCGCGAATACTCGACCATCTCCAACATCAGCGACTACGCGCTGCACGCCGGCCACGCCGACTGCGGCCAGCAGAC
>CAMLSB010000166.1 GCA_946482565.1 uncultured Lysobacteraceae bacterium
TTAATTTTGGGACAGGGCGCGCCCTGTCCCAAAATTAACCACCTCCGTCCCCTTTTTTCCTAGACTGCGCGAATGACCGAAGAACTGCTCGTCCCCGTCTCCTACGGCGAACTGCTCGACAAGATCGCGATCCTGCAGATCAAGTCCGAGCGCATGACCGATCCGGCGAAGCTGGCGAACGTGCGCAACGAACTGTCGGCGCTCGAGCGCACCTGGATGGCGCATGCGGCCGCGGGCAAGGACATCGCCGAGCTGCGCGCGCGGCTCAAGGCCGTGAACGAGCGGCTGTGGGTCATCGAGGACGACATCCGCATCAAGGAGAAGGCGCAGGCCTTCGACGACGGCTTCATCGGCCTGGCGCGCAGCGTGTACGTCGAGAACGACGAGCGCGCGCGGATCAAGAAGGACATCAACCTTGCGCTGGGCTCGACCTACGTCGAGGAGAAGTCGTACGAGGACTACGGCGCCGGCCCGCGCCGCGAGTGACTCGTTTGGCGGCATGACCCGGCGCGTCGCAACGCGGGATGGAATCCGCCTGGCGCGGGGGCATTACCGTCCCGTATCGGTGCAATACCGTTCGAACGCCGCGATCGCATCATCGACGGTGACGAGGTCCATCACGCCCTCGCGCTCGATCTTCGTGCCCCAGCGCAGTCCCGACGCCGGCTTGCCGAGGTACTTGCGCGCCGCGTCGTCGTAGCGGTCCACGCAATAGCGCCGATCCGAATACGGGCCGCTGCGCGCGGGATTGCTGGCAGCGTGCAGGCCCAGCACCTTCGCGCCCATCGCGTTGGCGATGTGCATCGGCCCCGAATCCGGCGTCACGACCAGGTCGGCGCGCGCGAGCAGCGCGGGAAGCTGCTTGAGCGTGTCCTTGCCGACGAGGTCGAGCGCCGCCGTCGTGGACATCGCGGCGAGGATCGCGTCCGTCGTCTGGCGCTCGAGCGCGCTGCGCCCGCCGCAGAGCACGACGCGCCAGCCGCGCGCGGCGGCGTGGTCGGCGAGCGCGGCGTAACGCTCGGCGCGCCAGTTGCGCAGCACGTGGCTCGAGCAGGGCGACACCATCAGCACCGGCGTGCCATCGTCCGGCCACTGCGCGCGCGCCCAGGCGTGCGCGTCGCCGGGTACCGGCAGGTTCCATTCGACCCGGTCCTGCACCAGGCCCAGCGGCTCGCAGAAGCTGCCGATCGCGTCGAGCACGTGGATGCCGGGGCGGTCCGGGATGCGTTCGCGCACGAACAGGCCGTGCAGGTCCCGCGAGCGCGCGTGGTCGTATCCGATGCGCCGGCGCGCCGGGAGGAAGGCCGAGAGCAGGTTCGCGCGCGCCGCCACCTGCAGCTGCAGCAGCGCGCCGAAGCGGCGGCCGTGCAGCCCGCGGCGCAGCGCGAACATGCCGGCCAGGCCGCTGCGCTTGTCGTATTCGATGAATTCCACGCCGGGGAGGCCTTCCAGCAGCCGGTGCTCGCCGCGCCCGATCACCCAGGCGATCGGCAATCCGGGCCAGGCGCGCTGCAGGGTGCGGACCAGCGGCACCACGTGGGTCGCGTCGCCCAGCGCCGAAAGCCGCAGCAGGCAGGCCGAGGCGGGAGGCGCGGGAACGGTGACGGACGGAGCGGAACCTGCGTGCATGCCTTGTTAGACTCGCTGGATGGTCGCCTTCGACGCCAGCGAGCAACTGACGCCGTTCGAAGTCCGGCGCGCGGGCGGCGCGGCGGGATCGGGAGGCTATGGGGCGATTCTGTTCGACGCGCGGCAGGTGCAGCAAGCCAGGGCCGACTGGTTCGACCCCCGGTGGTGGGGCGAGCGGGCCGAGCCGGTGGCCGCAGGCGGGCGCGGCGCTGCCTGGTTCGTCGACGGCCCGTTCGGGGCCGGGGTGCTGCGCCACTACCTGCGCGGCGGCATGGCCGCGCACCTGAGCCGCGACGCGTACTGGTGGCGCGGCGCGGACCTCACCCGCAGCTTCGCCGAGTTCCGCCTCACGCGGGCGCTGCACACGCTCGGCCTGCCGGTGCCGCGGCCGCTGGCCGCGTGCTACTGGCGCGACGGCGTGCGCTATCGCGCCGCGATCCTGATCGAGCGCCTGCCGGGCGCGAGTTCGTTCGGCACGCTCGCCGCGCAGCAGGGCGACGGCGCGCCGTGGGAATCGGCGGGGCGCTTGCTGGCGCGCTTCCATCGCGCCGGACTCGACCACGCCGACCTCAACGCCGACAACATCCTGTTCGACGCCTTCGGCAAGGGCTCGCTCATCGACTTCGACAAGTCCGCGCTGCGGATCCCGGCCACCGGTTGGCGCGAAGCCAACCTGGCGCGCTTGCGGCGCTCGCTGCTCAAGTTGCGCGGAGCGCGCGACGAAGGCGCGGTTCTGCGCGATTTCGCGCGCCTGCGCCGCGCCTACGATGCCGTGTGGCTGCAGGGCACCTGAGCGTGGCCGAGCAGGTCATGGCCGCCGTCATGCATTCCGACGCAACGCCGTCGGCGTCCGGCGCTTCGCCGGCGACCGGGACGGCGGCGACGCCCGCGCTGTCGGATCGCCTCGGACGCCCGCTGCGCGACCTGCGGCTCTCGGTGATCGAAGCCTGCAATTTCCGCTGCCCGTACTGCATGCCGGCCGACCGCATCGCCGACGACCACGGCATGGACAGCGCCTCGCGCCTGTCCTTCGACGAGATCGAGCGCATCGCCCGCGCCTTTGCGCGCGCCGGCGTGCGCAAGCTGCGGCTGACCGGCGGCGAACCCCTGCTGCGCAAGCGGCTGCCGGAACTCGTGGCGCGGCTGGCGGCGATCCCCGGCATCGAGGATCTCGCGCTCACGACGAACGGCTCGTTGCTCGCCGCGCAGGCACGCGCCTTGCGCGACGCCGGCCTCGGTCGGCTGACGGTGAGCCTGGATGCGCTGGACCCCGCATTGTTCCGCGCGCTGTCCGGCGGCCGTGGCGAGGTCGCGGACGTGCTCGCGGGACTCGACGCAGCGCAACGCGCTGGTTTCGAGTCGATCAAGCTGAACTGCGTCGTGCAGCGCGGCGCCAACGACGACCAGGTCCTGCCGCTGGCCGAATTCGCGCGCGGGAACGGGCATGTGGTGCGCTACATCGAATACATGGATGTCGGCACCTGCAACGGCTGGGATCGCGCGCGCGTCGTGCCGTCCGCGGAACTGCGCGACCGGCTGCACGCGCGCTGGCCGCTGCGCGCGCTGGAACCCGGCTATCGAGGCGAAGTCGCGACGCGCCATGCGTTCGCCGACGGCGCGGGCGAAGTCGGCTTCGTGAGTTCGGTCAGCGCGCCGTTCTGCGGCGACTGCCATCGCGCGCGAGTGTCCGCCGACGGGCGGCTGTACACCTGCCTGTTCGCGGGCGAGGGCCACGATCTGCGCGCCGCCGCCGCTGCCGGCGAGGACGCGGTTGTGGCACGCGTGCAGGACATCTGGCGCGGCCGCGGCGATCGCTACAGTGAGCTGCGCGGCGCGGCTTCCGTCGTGCCCGCGCGCAAGCGCGTGGAAATGTACCTGGTGGGGGGCTGATGGCGGCGAAGGCGAAAGGTGGCGGCGCGGGCAGGCGGAAGGCCGGGGCCGGCGCGCTGACGCACCTGGATGCGCGGGGACTTCCGGCCATGGTGGACGTGTCCGCGAAGGCCACGACCGCGCGCGAGGCCGTCGCCGAATGCCGCGTGCGCTTCCCGGCCGCGGTCGCTGCGCAGTTGCGCGCCAGCGGCCTGCGCAGCGCGAAGGGCGGCATCGTCGAGACCGCGGTCATCGCCGGCACGATGGCGGTGAAGCGCACGCACGAGCTGATCCCGTTCTGCCACCCGCTGCCCATCGACGGTTGCCGCATCGGCATCGACTGGCACGGCGAGCGCGAACTGCGCATCGAATGCGCCGTCAAGACGACGCACCGTACCGGCGTGGAGATGGAGGCGCTGACCGGCGCGACCGTCGCCGCGCTCACGGTCTACGACATGTGCAAGGCGCTGTCGCACGCGATCGTGCT
>CAMLSB010000167.1 GCA_946482565.1 uncultured Lysobacteraceae bacterium
CGGTCGGCGTTGCCGCGGCCGATGCGCTTCATTTCCTCGCGATGGCGCCAGGTCGAGGCGATGAGCATGTTGCCGCCGAAGCTGCCGCGGCCCATCGGCTGCACGGTGTAGTCGAGATCGCGCGCGGGCACGCCGATTTCGATCTTCAGCTGCGCGAGCTTGGCCTTGGCCTGCGCGCGCGTCGCGGGCGCCATCCATGCCGCGCGGTCGATGCCGCGACCGAGCGCGTCGCGCACCCGCGTGGCGATGTCCTGCGCCCGGGCACGGGTGTCGGCGGGCAGGTAGCGCGTGGCGTATTCGTGGCCGAGCATCGGGCCCGCGGCGAGGTTCATCGCGGCGAGCACCGCCTCGCGTCGCGGCGCCGGCGCGGTTTCGCCGCGCAGCACGGTGCCGCGGAACGCGAAGTCCACGTCGCGCCAGGCCTTCGACAGGTACGGCGCCATCGCGGCCGCGACCTGGTAGCGCAGGTAGGCCTTCCATTGCGCGGGCTTGACGCCGTCGGCGAGCGCGTCGAGCTGCGCGAACAGGCCGGCGTCGGCCATCGAAACGGTGTCGTCGCTGACGCCCTGCGCCTTCAGGAATGCCTGCAGCTGCAGGTGCCGGAATTGCCGGTCGAGGCCCGCGACCGGAACCGGCACGTAGTTCGCGCGCGGATCGCGCAGCAGGGTGGGCGGGCGCGACGCCCTGGCGATGCGCGTTTCCAGGTCGATCACCGCCTGCACGTCCGCCTGCAGTTGCGCGGGCTTGCTGCCGGCGAGCGTCAGCAGCTTGCCGACGTAGTCGCGATAGCGGTCGAACAGGGCCTTCGCGTCGGCGTCGGTGCGCGTGTAATACGCGGGATCGGGCAGGCCGAGGCCGCCCTGGCTGAAGTAGCCGACGTGGTGGCTGAGGTCGGCCAGGTCCACGTCCGGCCCGAAGTTGAACAGCACCGGGATGCCGACCTGGTGCAGCGCCATCACCGCCACCGGGACGTCCTTGGTCTTGCGGATCGAATCGATGCGCGAGAGCAGAGGCGCGATCGGGTTGGCGCCGTCGCGTTCGATCGCGGCCTCGTCGAGCCCGCTCGCCCAGAAATCGCCGAGCAGCTTGGCGACGCCGCCCTGGGCGCCGCGCATGTCCTCGTCGAGCAGGTCGACCTGCTGCTGGTGCGCGCGGTCGGCGAGCTGGCCGAGCACGGAGGTCATGCCGCTGCCGGAAACGATCAGGTTCGCCTTGAGCCAGTCGGCGTTGGCCTGGGAATAGAAATCCTGGCAGGCGGGCGCGATCGCGGGCTTCTTCGGCGCTGCCTTCTTCTTCGCCGCGTCGGCGGACGGGGCAACGAGCATGGCTGTCGTCGTGACCAGCGCGATGGAGAGTGCGAGCATGCGCAGCTTCGGCATTCGTCGGTGTCCGTGAAGTTCGCGGCGAGTGTAGCAACGCGTCGCGCGGCTTCCGTGAACGGGCCGTGCGATCGCGGGCGGTGCCGGCGCTGCACGCGGGGAAAAGGAAAGGCCCGGCAATGCCGGGCCTTTCGTGACTGCGGTCGCGCGCGCCGCGGTTGGGTGCAGGCGTTACCAGATGATGACGCGCTTGTCCTCCGGCCGCACCATCGCATCGCCCGCCTTGCACTGGAACGCCGCCGCGAACGCCGGCATGTCCGAGGGCGCGCCGATCGCGCGGAACTGCGCCGGCGAGTGCGGGTCGCTGTTCAGCCGCACCAGCTGCGCCTCGTCGCGGATGCTGCCGCGCCACACCCGCGCCCAGTTGAGGAAGAAGCGCTGGTCGCGGCCCAGGCCGTCGATCATCGGGTCCGGCGTGCCGGCGGTGGCCGTCTTCATCGCGTCGTAGGCGAAGTTGAGGCCGCCGAGGTCGCCGATGTTCTCGCCCAGGGTCAGCTTGCCGTTGACGCGCTTGTCGGGCATGGACGGGATCGGCGCGTAGCCGTCGAACTGCGCGACGAGCTTCGCGGTGCGCTCGTCGAAGCGCTTGCGGTCCTCGGGCGACCACCAGTTGGCGTTGTTGCCGGCGCCGTCGAACTGGCTGCCCTCGTCGTCGAAGCCGTGGCCGGCCTCGTGGCCGATCACCGCGCCGATGCCGCCGTAGTTGATCGGATCGTCGCCGTTCGCGTAGAAGAACGGCGGCTGCAGGATCGCGGCCGGGAAGTTGATCGTGTTGGTGCTCGGGTCGTAGTAGGCGTTGACCGTCTGCGGGGTCATGCCCCATTCGTAGCGGTCGGTGGGCTTGCCGATCTTGTCGAGGTCGTAGCGGACGTTGAAGCGCCTGGCCGCGCGCAGGTTCGCGAACCAGGTGCCAGGCGCGACCTCCAGGCCGTCCCAGCTGCGCCACTTGTCCGGATAGCCGATCTTGGGCAGGAACGTGCCCCATTTCTCCAGGGCCTTGGCCTTGGTCTCGTCGCCCATCCAGTCCAGGTGCTCGATGCGCGACTTCAGCGCATTGCGGACGTTGTCGACGAGCTGTTGCGCCCGCGCCTTGGCTTCCGGCGGGAAGTATTCCGCCACGTACAGCTGGCCCAGGCCCTGGCCCATGCTGCCGTTGACCGAGCCGAGCACGCGCTTCCAGCGCGCCTGCTGCTCGGGCTGGCCGTTGAGCGTCTTGCCGTAGAAGGCGAAGTTCTCGTCCTGGAACGCCTTCGACAGCGCGTTGGAGGCGCCGTCGATGGCATGGAAGGCCAGGTAGTCGCGCCACTGCGCCGCCGGCACGTCGGCGAGCATGGCGTCGAATTCGGCGAAGAACTTGGGCTGCGACAGCGAGAAGCCGTCGCCCGCCGGCACGCCGAGCGCGCCGAAGAACGCGGCCCAGTCGAAATGCGGGGTGATCGCGTCGGCTTCGGCCACGGTCACGAAGTGATAGGTGTTCTTCGGGTCGCGCAGCTCCACGCGCGACAGCGAGGCCTTCGCCAGCCTCGTCTCGAACGCGAGCACGCCGTCGGCCTTCGCCTGCGCGTCGGCGGCGGGCGTGCCGGTCATCTCGAACAGCTTCGCGACGTGCGCGACGTACTTGGCGCGCAGGTCCTTGTACTCGTCCTTCGTGTAGTAGTCGGGCGTCGGCAGGCTGAGGCCGCCCTGGCTGGCGAACGCGATCTGCCGCGAAGCGTCCTTGTAATCGGCTTCGGCGCCGAAGCGGAAGCCGGCGCCGCGGCCGTCGGCGAAGGCCTTGCCGAGCCACGCGACGATGTCCTTCGTGTCCTGCAGCGCGGCGATCGCCGCCAGTTCCGGCTTGACCGGGTCGTAGCCGGCGCGCTCGATGGCGGCCTCGTCCATGCCGGAGCGGTAGAGCCAGCCGATCTTCTGCCGGACCGAGCCCGCGGGAGCCTTGTCGGCGGCCTTGTCGGCGGACACGACGAGCGCGTGCTGCGCGTCGAGGCTCTTCTCGCTGAGCTGGTCGAACGCGCCCCAGCGGGTGCGGTCGGCCGGGATCGGATTGGCCGCGACCCACTTGCCGTTGGCGTAGGCGTTGAAATCCTGGCAGGCGGACACGGACGGATCGAGCTCGGACACGTCGTACACCGGCGCGGCCTTGGCCGAAGCCGCGTGGCCCATGGCGGCGTGGTGCTGCGCGGAAGCCGGCAGCGCAAGGACGGCGGCGATCGCCGCGGTGAGCGCCAGCGGCGCACGGATCTTGCGGTTCATCGGAAATTCCCCAGTGGATGAAGAGCCGCGCGCGGCAGGCGCCGCGCGCGGGCTTGCAGGTTGCCTTACCAGATCACCACGCGCTTGTCGTCCGGGCGCACCATCGCGTCGCCGGGCTTGCACTGGAACGCCGCCGCGAAGGCCGGCATGTTCGAGGGCGCGCCGATCGCGCGGAACTCGCCCGGTGCGTGCGGGTTGGTGTTGACGAGCACCTTCATGTAGTCCGGCGCCATCTTGTCGCGCCACACCGTTTCCCAGTTGATGAAGAAGCGCTGGTCGCGGCTCAGGCCGTCGGTCATCGGGTC
>CAMLSB010000168.1 GCA_946482565.1 uncultured Lysobacteraceae bacterium
CGGTCGACGCGCAGATGCGCACCAACGTGCCGCACATCTTCGCCATCGGCGACCTCGTCGGCCAGCCGATGCTCGCGCACAAGGCCACGCACGAAGCGCACCTCGCCGCGGAAGTCGCGGCAGGCATGAAGCGCGAGTGGGTCGCGCGCGTGATCCCGTCGGTGGCCTACACCGATCCGGAAATCGCCTGGGTTGGCGTCACCGAGACCGAAGCGAAGGCCAAGGGCCTCGCGATCGAAGTCGGCAAGTTCCCGTGGGCCGCCTCCGGCCGCGCGATCGGCCTGGGCCGCACCGAAGGCTTCACCAAGCTGCTGTTCGACGCCGCCACGCACAAGATCGTCGGCGCCGGCATCGTCGGCGTGCACGCGGGCGAACTGATCGCCGAGCTCGCGCTCGCCATCGAGATGGGCGCCGAGGCCACCGATATCGGCCACACCATCCATCCGCACCCGACCCTCAGCGAGTCGGTGGGCATGGCGGCCGAGGCCTTCGAAGGCACGATCACCGACCTGTACCTCCCGAAGAAGCGCTGAGCGCGGCGCCCGGGCCTGGCCCAGGCTGCGGCGGGCAAAAAAAGCCCCAGCCTGGGGACCGGGGCTTCGGGGCCTGCGGGGAATCGGACGAGGAAGGGGACAGGCCTTGCAGGGAATGACCCTCCTCCCGGGTGAAAGGTTCCGTGCCCGATCGCGGCCCGTTCGGGCAGGACGGGTCCCGCCCGGGCCCGCCCGCCGGTGTCCTGTCCCGCCCCCGCCCCATTCACCCGCGAAGTGGCTTCCGGCGGTTGCCGCTGAAATGGGCGCGCTGCTATAATTTTGCGGCTCGGCGGGGCCGTTTTATTGGCTACCCGCAGCCACCCTCCACTGACGACGGCAAGCCGTGCACGATCCCATCGCCACGGGTCGCCGCGCCGCAACGCGCGCGGTAGCCATCCAGGCCGCCGCGGCGGTGCTGGTCGCGCTGGTGGCCCTGGTCGCTGCAGGTCCGCGACAGGGGCTGTCGGCGGCGCTGGGGGGCATCGCGATGCTGGCCGGCAATGCGCTGGCAGTCGCGGTGGCGCTGGGTGGCGGGATCCAGCCGGCGGGTGCCGCGTTCGCGCGCCTGCTGCTGGGCACGCTGGGCAAGTGGGTCGTGGCACTGGCGGTAATCGTGGTGGCGCTGGGGCCCTTGCGGCTCCCTCCGCTGCCGCTCCTGGCGGGCCTGGCGGCGGGAATGCTGGCTTACCTGTTGGCACTGATGAACGAGAGACGGCAGCGTTGAATCCGACTGAAGCCATTACCACCGCGAGCGAACCGGCCAGCGCCGGCTCGACCGAGTACATCAACCACCACCTGCACCACCTGCAGGTCAGCGTGGGCGACGGCGCGTTCATGACCTTGAACGTGGACACGCTGTTCTTCACCCTCGTCCTGTCCGCGCTGTTCGTGTTCTTCTTCCTGCGCGCGTCGCGCAAGGCCACGGCCGGCGTGCCGGGCAAGTTCCAGGCGCTGGTCGAGATCGTCGTCGGCTTCGTCGACGGCCTGGTGCGCGAGACCTTCCACGGCCGCAGCAAGCTGATCGCGCCGCTGTCGATCACGATCTTCTGCCTCGTGTTCCTGATGAACTTCATGGACATGCTGCCGGTGGACTTCCTGCCGTGGGCCTGGATGAGCGGCCACGCCGCCGCCGGCATGGATCCGGCGCACGCCTACCTGCGCGTCGTGCCGACCGCCGACCTCAACACCACGCTTGGCCTGTCGCTGGCGGTGTTCCTGCTGATCCAGGTGTTCGGCATCTCGCACAAGGGCCTCGGCGGCTTCACGAAGGAAATCTTCACCGCCCCGTTCCATGCCGAATCCACGCCGATGAAGATCGCGCTGGCGCCGGCGAACGTGCTGCTGCGCGTGATCGAGGAAGGCGTGCGCCCGCTGAGCCTGTCGCTGCGACTGTTCGGCAACATGTATGCGGGCGAGCTGATCTTCATCCTGATCGCGCTGATGACGCTGGGCGCCGGCTTCTCGCACGTGAGCACCTACCTGCTCGGCTTCGGCCAGCTGGTCGCGGGCTTCCTGTGGACCGCCTTCCACGTGCTGATCATCACGCTGCAGGCCTTCATCTTCATGATGCTGACGATCGTCTACCTCAGCATGTCGGCCGAGAGCCATTGACGGCGCGGCCCCGCAACCCTTTTTACAAGTTCCCCCTTCCTTCCCACCCGCAACACGCAATCGGATCCAACGGAGTACACCATGGAACACGCTGCCCTCATCGCTGAAGTCCTGAAGTTCACGGTCATCGCGGCCGGCCTGCTGATCGGCCTCGGCGCCCTCGGCACCGCGATCGGTTTCGCCATCCTCGGCGGCAAGTTCCTCGAGGGCGCGGCGCGCCAGCCGGAACTGACCCCGATGCTGCAGACCAAGATGTTCATCGTCGCCGGCCTGCTCGACGCCGTGCCGATGATCGGCGTCGCGATCGCGCTGCTGCTGCTGTTCGCCAACCCGCTGCTGGGCTCGCTCGCCGGCTGATCGGCCCGCAGCGAACCGCAAACGGTAACGGCATCGCCGGCGGCACCCGCCGCCGGCACCAGGAGCAAGACCCATGCTACCCAACCTCACCCTCGTCATTCAGGGCCTCGCGTTCTTCGCGGTCGCCTGGCTGGTGATGAAATTCGGCTGGCCGCACATCATCGGTGCGATCGAAGAGCGCCAGCAGAAGATCGCCGAAGGCCTGGCGGCTGCCGACCGCAGCCAGAAGGACCTCGCGCAGGCGCAGGACAAGGCCAACGAGGCGCTCAAGGATGCGCGCGCGAAGGCCAACGAGATCATCGAGCAGGCGCACCAGCGCGCCAGCCAGATCGTCGACGCGGCGAAGAACGACGCGATCGCCGAGGCCGGCCGGCAGAAGGCGCTGGCGGATGCGGAAATCGCCGCCGCCGCCAACCGCGCGCGCGAGGACCTGCGCAAGCAGGTGTCCGCGCTCGCCGTGACCGGCGCCGAGAAGCTGCTGCGCCGCGAGATCGACGCCAGCGCGCACAAGGCGCTGCTCGACGAGCTCGCCGCGGAGATCTGACGTGACCCAGGCCCTGACCCTCGCCCGACCGTACGCCCGCGCCGCCTTCGGCATCGCGCGCGATGAAGCGGCGGCCGCGTCCGGCGGTTATGCCGGCTGGTCGCAGGCGCTCGGCTTCGCCGCGCAGGTCGCGGCCGATCCGCGCGTCGCCGGCCTGCTCGGCGATCCGCGCCTGGGCGATGCCGCGGCCGTCGAGCTGCTGTCGCCGCCGCAGGCGCCGGCGTCGTTCGGCCGCTACCTGGCGATGCTGGCGGACAACCGCCGCCTCGCCCTGCTGCCGGAAATCGCCGGCCTGTACGAGCAGCTGCGCGCGGACGCCGAACGGGTGCTCAAGGCCACCGTCACTTCCGCGGCGGAGATGCCGGCCGCCGAGCTCGACGCGATCAAGGCGTCGCTCAAGCGCCGCTTCGGCCGCGACGTCGAGGTCGAGACCGCCGTCGACGCCAGCCTGATCGGCGGCGCGGTGATCGATGCCGGCGACGTCGTCATCGACGGCTCGCTCAAGGGCAAGCTCGAGCGGCTCCAGGCCGCGCTCGCCAACTGACAACCTAGCAACACCGGCGGCGACGCCGGCATCCAAGGGATATACCGATGGCCAACACCACGCTCAACCCGTCCGAAATCAGCGAACTGATCAAGAGCCGCATCGAGAAGGCCGGGCTGGCCGCCGAAGCGCGCAACGAAGGCACCGTGACCAGCGTGTCCGACGGCATCGTGCGCATCTTCGGCATCGCCGACGTGATGCAGGGCGAGATGATCGAGCTGCCGCCGGCTTCTACCGGTGCGTCCACGTACGCGCTCGCGCTGAACCTCGAGCGCGACTCCGTCGGCGCCGTGGTCCTGGGCGACTACGAGCACCTGCGCGAGGGCGACGTGGCCA
>CAMLSB010000169.1 GCA_946482565.1 uncultured Lysobacteraceae bacterium
TGTGCGCGTACAGGCTCATGTAGCCGTTGCCGTGGTCGATGATCAGGATCAGGCCATAGCCGTTCATCCAGTCGGCGAACACCACGGTGCCGTCGGCGACCGCCTTGACCGGCGTGCCGGCAGGCGCAGCGATCAGCAGGCCGGAACTGCGGCCGCCGTCGGGCAGCTTGCCGCCGTAGCCCGCGAGCAGGTTGCCGGCGAGCGGCCAGTTCAGGCCCCCCACGCGAAGCGCGGGGCCGGCCGGAACCACGGGCGGCGCGACACGCGGTGGTGCGGGCTTGCCGGCAGCCTTGGCCTCGCGGGCTGCGCGCGCGGCGCGTTCGGCTTCCGCGCGGCGCGCCGCTTCGGCCCGCGCGGCGGCGGCGCGCAGCTGCTGCAGCAGCTTCTTCAGGCCGGCGACATCGCTGCCCAGCGCCTGTTCGCGGCTGCGTTTGTCCTGGTAGCGCGCGTCGAGCTTCTCGACGGCTTGCGCGTGCTCCTGGCGCGCGTCCTTCAATTGCGCGACCTGCGTGCGCTGGCGCCCGCGCGTGCTGTCGAGCGCGGCCTGCTCGGCGGCGATGCGCGCTTCGACCTGCTGCAGACCGGCGAGGTCGGCGGTGAGCCTGGCGATGCGCGCGCTGCGATCGGCCTGCAGGTAACGGTGCCAGGTGAGCATGCGCGCCGCGGCGGCGGCCGTGTCCTGGGCGAGCATCAGCTTCAGCGGCGCGGCGTTGCCGATCGTGTAGGCGGAGCGCAACAGCGCCGCGAGTTCCTTGCGCTGCCCGGCGAGGCTGGCCTGCAGGTCCTCCCGCTTGCGCTGCAGTGCCGCCAGCTCGGCGCGCTGCTGCGCGAGCCGCGATTCGGTGTCGTGCAGCGCGCGGCTGGAATCGCCGAGCTTCTCGTCGAGGCTGCGCAGTTCGCGCGAGGCGGCGCCGCGCTGGCCTTCGATCCGCCTGCGCTCGGCGGCGACGGCCTTGAGTTCGCGTTGCGCCTGGTCGAGCTTGCGCTGGGTGTCCCCGGTGTTCTGCGCGTGCGCGATGCCCGGCAGCGCGGGCAGCACGGCCAGCGCGAACGCCAGGGCCAGCGCCCGCCGCATCAGCCTGCGCCGCCTTCGAACAGGCTGCGGCCGGTCATTTCCACCGGCTGCGGCAGGGCGAGCAGGTCGAGCAGCGTGGGCGCGACGTCGCGCAATGCGCCGCCGGCGCGCAACCTCGCACCGGCGCGCGTTCCGACGTACAGCAGCGGCACCGGGCCGACGGTGTGCGCGGTGTGCGGCTGGCCGGTGCTGGCATCGCGCATCATCTCGAGGTTGCCGTGGTCGGCGGTGACGAGCAGCGCGCCGCCCGCTTCGCGCACGGCTGCGGCGACGGCGCCGATCGCGACGTCCACCGCTTCGGCGGCGCGGATCGCGGCCTGCAGGTCGCCGGTGTGGCCGACCATGTCCGGGTTGGCGATGTTGCACACGATCGCGTCGAAGCGACGCGCATCGATCGCATCGACCAGCTTCGCGGTGAGTTCCGGGCAGCTCATTTCCGGCTGCAGGTCGTAGGTCGCGACCTTCGGGCTCGGCACGAGGATGCGCTCCTCGCCGGCGAACGGTTGCTCGCGGCCGCCGCTGAAGAAGAAGGTGACGTGCGCGTACTTCTCGGTTTCGGCGATGCGCAGCTGGGACAGTTCGTTCGCCTCGAGCACGTCGCCGAACGTGTGTGTCAGGTCGTCGGGGGCGAACGCGACCGGCGCCGGCAGCTTCGCGTCGTACTCGGTCAGGCACATGAAGCACGACAGCTTCGGGCGGCGCGCCTGGAAGCCTTTGAACGCCGGATCCACGAACGCGGCGGTGAGCTGTCGCGCGCGGTCGGCGCGGAAGTTCATGAACACGACGGCATCGCCATCGGCCATCGGTGATGCGCCGTCGATCACCGTGGGCGCGACGAATTCGTCGTTCTCGCCGCGCGCGTACGCGGCCTCGAGCGCGGCCAGCGCATCCGGCGCATGTTGCGCGGCCTGCGCCTCCACGATCGCGTCCCAGGCCAGGTGCACGCGGTCCCAGCGCTTGTCGCGGTCCATCGCGTAGTAGCGGCCGCCGACGCTCGCGACATGCATGTCCACGGCATGCGCGTTGCCGAGGGCCTCGCATTTCGCCTGCAGCGACTCGAGGCTCGGCCGCGCCGATTTCGGCGGCATGTCGCGGCCGTCGAGGAAGGCATGCACCGCCACACGCGGCACGCCGGCGCGCGCGGCCAGCTCGAGCATCGCGAAGATGTGGCGCTCGTGGCTGTGCACGCCGCCGGGCGACAGCAGGCCCATGACGTGCAGCGTGCCGCCGCTTTCGATCGCCGCGCGGCAGGCGCGCAGCAGGCCTGCGTTCCCGAAGAAGCTGCCGTCGTCGATTGCCGCGTCGATGCGGGTGAGGTCCTGGTACACGATCCGGCCGGCGCCGAGGTTCATGTGGCCGACCTCGGAGTTGCCCATCTGCCCGTCGGGCAGGCCGACGTGGCGGCCTTCGGTGTGGATCAGGGTGTGCGGGCAGCTGGCCAGCAGGGCGCGCCAGTTCGGCAGGTCGGCCTGGGCCAGCGCGTTGTCGGCCGGGTCGTCGCGATGGCCCCAGCCGTCCAGGATCATCAGGACGACGGGTTTGGGGCGGGGGGCGGCGGGGCTGGGCAAGGCGATCGGTCCATGGGCAGGCGTACGCTGGCGATTCTAACGGCACCGGTCCTGCGAACCCGGTTAAACCGATCGCGCCCTGGCCGCATCCATGTCCTTACAACCCCGCCAACGGAAGCACCGCGATGACCCGCTCCGGTAGTTACGCCCCCACCCGCAGCACCCGCACCCACAACCGCCGGGCGATCCTCGCCCTGACGCTGGCCACGGTCCTGTGCGCCGGCGCTGCGAGCGGCCCCGCCTTCGCCCAGCAGAGCATCGACAAGGTCAACGGCAGCATCACCGCCGAATCCGGCCAGCGCTACGGCGACCTGGAGACCGTCAACGGCAGCATCCGCCTCGAGGATGGCGCCAGCGCCGACGAAGCCTCCACCGTCAACGGTGGCATCCAGGGCGGCGACAACGTGTCCGCGCGCAGCCTGGAGACGGTCAACGGCGGCATCCGGCTCGGCCGCAAGGCGAAGATCGACGGCAACGTCGAGACGGTGAACGGCTCGATCTACTTCGACCGCGGCAGCGTGGTGCGCGACGACGTGTCCAACGTCAACGGTGCCATCGGCCTGGTCGGCACCGAGGTCGGCGGCAACATCGAGACCGTGGCCGGCGACATCACGGTCGGAGCCGATTCGCACGTCAAGGGCCGCATCCACGTCGAGAAGCCCAACCGCAGCGGCTTCAACTGGAACTGGAAGAAGCAGGAGCCGCCGCGCATCGTGATCGGCCCGAACGCCGTGGTCGACGGCCCGCTCGTGTTCGAGCGCGAGGTCGTGCTGTACGTGCATGCCAGCGCGCGCATCGGCGCCGTCACCGGCGCCACCGCGAAGCGCTATTCGGGCGCCACGCCGCCGGCCGGGTAAGCGCCGTAGAGCCGACCCACGGTCGGCTGCGGCCATCGCGGAGCCGACCACGGGTCGGCTCCGCGCGGTAGCATCGGGGTTTTCCACTGCGGGAACCGCCGATGCGCCACCAGATCGCCCTCCTCGCCGCCGCATTGACCTGCGCGTCTGCGCTCGGCGCCTGCCAGCGCGGCGCGCCCGCCGCCCCCGGCGATGCCGCAACGCCGCCGCCCGCCGCGGCGACCGCCGCCGCGCCGGCACACGCGTTCAAGCCGGCGATCGACGCCGGCGACTTCGCCGAGCACGTGAAAACCCTCAGCTCCGACGCGTTCGAGGGCCGCGGGCCCGGCACGCCTGGCGAAGACAGGACGGTCGAATACATCAAGGCGCAGATGCAGCGCATCGGCCTGCAGCCCGGCAACCA
>CAMLSB010000170.1 GCA_946482565.1 uncultured Lysobacteraceae bacterium
CGGTCGAATACATCAAGGCGCAGATGCAGCGCATCGGCCTGCAGCCCGGCAACCACGGCGAGTGGTACCAGACCGTGCCGATGGTGGAGACCACCGCCGCGCCCGGCACCACGCTGACCCTCGACGTCAACGGCAAGCCGCGCGTACTGAAAGCCGGCGACGACATGGTCATCGGCACGCGCAGTGGCCAGCCGGAAGTGAAGATCGACGGCAGCGACCTGGTGTTCGTCGGCTACGGCGTGGATGCGCCGGAGCAGCAGTGGAACGATTACGCCGGCGTCGACGTGAAAGGCAAGACCGTCGTCGTGCTGGTCAACGACCCGGGCTTCCACGCCGGCGATGCCTCGCTGTTCGAAGGCAAGCGCATGACCTACTACGGCCGCTGGACCTACAAGTTCGAGGAAGCCGCGCGCAAGGGCGCCGCCGCCGCGCTGATCATCCACGACACCGCCGGCGCGTCGTACGGCTGGGACGTGGTGAAGAATTCCTGGTCGGGCGTGCAGTACGACCTGCCCGCGTCGGCGGACCCGGCGCCGCGCCTGCCCGCGCAGGGCTGGATCACCGGCGACGCGGCCAAGTCGCTGTTCGCGGACGCCGGCCTCGACCTCGACGCGCTGCGCGCCGCCGCCAACAAGCGCGGCTTCAAGGCCGTGCCGATGAAGGCGAAGCTCTCGCTCGACCTCAAGAGCACGATCGCGGAGAAGTCCTCGCGCAACGTCGTCGGCCTGCTGCCGGGCGCGACGCATCCCGACGAGGCCGTCGTGTACATGGCGCACTGGGACCACCTGGGCAAGCACGACGACGAGCAGAACGCCGCGGGCACCGCCGACATCATCTACAACGGCGCCGTCGACAACGCGACCGGCGTGGCCGGCATCCTCGAGATCGCCGATGCGTTCGCGCACCAGGCGCCGAAGCCGGAACGCTCGGTGCTGTTCGTCGCGATGACGCTGGAGGAATCCGGCCTGCTCGGTTCGCAGTACTACGCCGCGCACCCGGCGATCCCGCTCGACCACACCGTCGCCGTCGTCAACATCGATGCGATGAGCGTGGCCGGCCGCACCCGCGACGTCACCGTGGTCGGCATGGGCAGCTCGCAGCTCGAGGACATCCTCAAGCCGATCGTCGAGAAGCAGGGCCGCACGATGCATTCCGAGGCGCACCCGGAGGCCGGCGGCTACTTCCGCTCCGATCATTTCAGCTTCGCCAAGGCCGGCGTGCCCGCGCTGTACATGGATGGCGGCGACGACCTGGTCGAGGGCGGCAAGACCGCGGGCGAAGCCGCCGCGAAGGACTACGGCGACCACCGCTACCACGCCCCGGGCGACCAGTACGACGCCGCCACCTGGAAGCTCGACGGCACGATGCAGGACCTCGAGGCCGAGTACGCGGTCGGCCGCGAGCTCGCCGGCTCGACGCAGTGGCCCGACTGGTACGAGGGCAATGCGTTCAAGGCCCTGCGCGACAAGGCGATGGCCGGCCGCGCCGCGAAGTAGCGTTGCCCGTCGACTCCCGGCTGGCCGCCCACCGGCGTCCGGCCGCGGGGTAGGATCGGCGGCGCGGAATCGTCCGCGCCTGGGGGAATCGCTCGTGTCCATCGCCTACTGGTGCATCCTGGCCGCCGCCGTCCTCCCGTACCTCTGGTATGGCGCGGCCCGCGCGTTCGCGGGCCGCGTCGACAACCACGATCCGCGCCTGGCCATGGGTCAACTGGCCGAAGGCCGCGCGCGCCGCGCCAACAACGCGCAGTACAACGCATTCGAAGCCTTCGGCGCGTTCGCGGCCGCGGTGTTGATGGCGCAGTTCGCCGGCGTCGACGCGGCGCGCATCTCGCAGCTGGCGATCGTTTTCGTCGTGATGCGGGTGCTGCATGGCGTGTTCTACGTCGCCAACGTCCACGCACTGCGCAGCCTCGCCTGGGCACTCGGCTACGCCTGCGTGATCTGGCTCATGGTGCTGGCGGCGACCACCATCGCGTAGGCAGGAGTTCCACGCATGACGGCACAAGGATCGCGCCGCACTGTCTTTGTCATCGCCATCGCGGCACTTGCGCTGCTGGGCTGGTGGTTATGGCCGCGGCATGTCGCAAAGGCCTGGCCCGCTGCGAAGTCCCCGGAAGTCACGCGCAAAGGTGCGACTTCCGCTTCCCCGCTTGCCGTCGGCCGCGGCGCGGATTCGTGGTCGTCCGCCGCCGGCCAGGCAGCGAACGAAGTCGCGGGTTCCGACGAAGGCAACGCCTGCCAGGCGGCACGATACGCAGGCCTGCGCGGGCTTCGCGACGCGCTGGATCCGGGCCGCTCGGCGCAGGACGCCTTCGCGCATGCCGTCCTTGGCGAGTTGCTCGCGCTGCGCGAGCGCGACGAGGATGCGCAGCGCCGCGAATGGATTCGACTCGAGGCCGAGTGGCAAGCGGCGCGGCAGCGATGGCCGCGCGATATCGACATCGCGTGGCAAGCCGCCCACAAGTGCATGGAGAAGTCCGGCTGTGATGAAGAGGAAGCGCTCGACCACCTGCTGGCGCTCGACCCGGACAACGCGGCCGGGTGGTGGCTGGCGATGGGTGACGCATGGAAACGGGGGGACGGACTGGCCTACGACGACGCACTGGCGCATGCCGCCGCGGCGCGCGGCAGCGACACGCGCACGGGCAGCGTCTTCCTCGCGCTGCAGCCGCTCCTGTCCCGCGTCCCGATCGGGGGCGAATGCGTCCGCGCCGACGACGCCGCGGAACTGGCCAAGGCGCTCGGACACGCCCCGACCGATTCCGACTGGGCGTCCGTCGAGGCCTGGTCGTATGAACTCGCGGGGAACCCTGTCGCTTCCTTTTCCGCGTTCTCGGGCTGCCGCGAACGCGACGCCGGGCGGTTGTCCACCCGGCGGCGCGAAAACTGCATCGCCGCCCTCTCGGTACTCGCGGGCGGAGACACCCTGGTCGAACAGTCGATCTCGCTGCCGCTGCTGATCCAGCTCGAGGGCAATTCCGCCGCCGGACTCGCGTATCGCGAACGCTATCGCCGGTTGTTGTACCTGTTCCTCGCGGCGCCGCCAACGCTGATGCCGGGCAATCCGCTCGACCTGCTGTCGGCCGGCGAAGTCGAAACGATGCGCCGTGCGGCGATCGCGCGGCATCGCTGGCCGCCGCCGGACGACTGGTTGCCCGCTTCCGTCCGACTGCGAACGCTCATCACGCGCGGTCGCTACCCGCCGGGCAGCGATTGAGCATCACACCCGTGCGCTTCAGCCGCCCGCGACGAGCCGCACGCGCGCGAACGTGCGCTTGCCGACCGCGAGCAGGCCTTCGAAGCCCGGCGCGAACACCCGCTGCGGATCCTCGACGATCTCGCCGTCGACCTTCACCGCGCGCTCCTTGAGCTTGCGGTTCGCCTCCGAGTTGCTCGGCGTCAGGCCGGCGGCGGTGAGCAGCGCGGCGATGCGCAGGCCTTCGGCGGGCACCGGGACGTCCTGCAGCGGCAGCTGCGCGGTGTCGCCTTCGCCGCGGACCGCGGCGTTCCAGCCTGCAACGGCCTGTTCCGCCGCGGCGGCGCCGTGGAAGCGCGCGGCGAGTTCGCGTGCCAGGCGCAGCTTCACGTCGCGCGGGTTGAGCTGGCCGGCGTCGATGTCGCGCTTCAGCCGCGCGGCTTCGTCGATGCCGATCTCGAAGCTCAGCAGCTCGATCCAGCGCCACATCAGTTCGTCGCCGATCTTCATCGCCTTGGTGACGATGTCGATCGCCGGCTCGTCGATGCCGATGTAGTTGCCCAGCGACTTGGACATTTTCTGCACGCCGTCCAGGCCTTCCAGCAGCGGCATCGTCAGCACGATCTGCGGCTTCTGCCCGAAGTGCTCCTGCAGGCCGCGGCCCATCAGCAGGTTGAACTTCTGGTCGGTGCCGCCGAG
>CAMLSB010000171.1 GCA_946482565.1 uncultured Lysobacteraceae bacterium
CGCAGGTAGCCGACGGCGACCTTGCTGCCGGCTTCGCGCCCGCGCAGCGCATCCATGACGTCGCGCGGCGACTTCACCGGCTTGCCGTCGACGCTGCGGATCACGTCGCCGGTCTGCAGGCCTTCGAGCTCCGGGCCCGTGCTGACCACCAGCACGCCCTCGTCGGCACCGAAATAGCGGCCGAGGCCGCCGTCGACCGACGCGAGGTTCAGCCCGTTCCAGCGCAGCGCGTCGGCGATCACCGGCATCTTGCAGTGCTCGCCCTTGCACGCGGCGGCGCCCGGCTGCATGAGGACGATCTCGCGCCGCACGTCCGGCGCGACCGGGGCGATCATTCCGCTCATCCGGTCGGCGTCGATGTCGAAGCCACCGCCCGGGAGTTCGGTGATCCGCACGTTGCCGTCGAGCTGCTTGCGACGCATTTCCGGGATGAAGATCATCCGCTCGCCCGGCCTCGGCGTGACCGCGACCGCCGTTTCCTTGCCGTCGCGCACCAGGCGCAACTTGACCTGCGATTTTTCGTCGTGCGCACCGATCGCGGCGCGCGCCGCGTCCAGGCGCGCATCCGCGTTGCCGCCGGCGAGCGTCCTGCCGTCGATGGCGATGATCCGGTCGCCGCTCCGGACGCCGGCCACCGCTGCCGCGCTGTCCGGGGTGACGCCCGCGATGTGGACGCCGGCGGTGTCGTCGGGCGCCAGGACCACACCGATCACCGGCTTGCGCATCAGGTGCTGCTCGACCTTGAAGCGCACGGGATCGGCGCCGTACCGGCCGGCGAGTTCGGCGTAGCGCTTGGCCGCGGCGTCCAGCTGCGCCTTCGCGGCATCGAGCTGCTTCTGTTGCTCGGCAGTGGGAGCCTTGGCATCCGGGGCAAGCGTCCATTCCTGCGCGGCCGCGGGCAGTGCGAGTGCGACCGCGAGGAACAGCGCGGCGCGGGTGGGGGACAGTTTCATGGGCGTACCTCGGTTGTCGTGTGGTGTGGGGTCATGTCGGGGTTTCTTGTCGCGTTCGGTCAATCCACGCTCACCAGCAGCGCGCCGACGTCGCCCTGCGAGGCGAGCACGCGCTGGGTGCTTTCGAATCCGGCGGCCTGGCGCAGCACGTCCACGCGCGCCTGCCAAAGCGCGTTGCGCTGGGCCGCGTCCAGGCCGGGCTGGGCGAGGCGCGCGTCGATGCCGGCGACCTGCGCGTCGAGCGCGCTCGCGACGATGGCGGCGCTGGCGCTGGCGACGCGGTCGTCGCGCGCCAGCGCCAGCAGCGCCTCCAGCTGCGCGGATTCCGCGTACAGGGCATCGAGTTGCGCAGCCGCGGCACCCTGCGCGCCGGCGGCGGGCGCTTGCGGGCGCGAAGCGCGGTCGTGCGCCGGAGCGTGACGCGAGGCGAGGCGCGGCTTGCGGGCGGCTTCCACCACCTTGGGCAGGGCGATCGCGGTGGCGTCGTTCTTCGGCGCGTTAGTGCCTGCGGCCAGCGCGCGGTCGATCGCAGGCGCGCGGGTCGTGGCGTTCGACGGTTCCGAAGTCGCGTCTGCAGCCGGCGCGATCGAAGCGGCCACTGCGTCGTTCGATGCCGGGACGGCTTCCGGGATGTCATTTCGCGGCCACGCGACGACGAGCGCCAGCGCCGCGGCCGTCGCTGCGCCGAGCCAGCCGGCGTTGCGCGCGAAGCGCCGGCGGCCGTGGCGGCGCGCGGCGGCGGCGACGGGCGCCGCCGTCGCTGACGTCGCGCGCGCATCGAGCTGCGCGGCCACGCGTGACCAGCCGTCGGCCGGCGCGGATTCGAGCGGCAGGGCAGCGAAGGCCTCGCCCCAGCCAAAGGGCGCGCGCCCGCGCGGATCGCTGGCATCAGGCATGGACGGGTTCCTCCAGTAGCGCGCGGAGCCGGCGGCCGCCGCGCGCGAGTTGCGATTTGGAGAAGCTCGGCGTGCGCTCCATCAGCGCCGCGATCTCCTCGTGGGTGTAGCCCTCGGCGTGGTAGAGCCAGAGCACGCTGCGGGTGGCGATGGGCAGTCGCGCGAGCGCGCGCTGCAGCACCGCCGCATCGGCGGCGGCGCTGGGCGGCGGCAGCAGGTCGTCGGGCAGGCCGTCGTCGTCCGGCAGCTCGAACGCCGCGCCGCCGCGCGCCTTCGCGCGACGCATCCGCATCAGCGCCTCGTTCACCGCCACCTGCCGCAGCCAGCCCCAGAACGGCGCGCCGTCAACGGCGCGGTAATCGCCGATCCGGTCGAACAGCCTGAGCATGGTGTCCTGCAACACGTCCGAAGCCTCCTCGCGGTCGCCGCACAAGCGCAGCGCCAGGGTGAACACCGGCCGCTCGAACCAGCGGTAGAGCTGCTCGAACGCCGCCCGTTCGCCGCACCGCGCCCTGGCGAGCAGGGCTGCGGGCACGTCGATCGCGAAGGCCGAGGCGGGCGCGGTGGTGGCGGTCATTCGATGGACAGGATGCGCCAGGACGCTGGATCGTCGCAGCCTGCGCGCACTGGCCCGCGAGGCCGCTGCCCGCGGCCCGGCCCCGGCCTGGCTGCGCGGGTACACTGGCGGCTCTTCCGGGGAGATTCGCCATGTTCGGTTTCGGTTCCGCGCTCGCCGTCGTCCTGCTGTTCGCGGGCGTCATCATCCTGTTCAAGACCGTGCGCGTGGTGCCGCAGGGGTGGGAATGGACGGTGGAGCGTTTCGGCCGCTACACCCAGACGCTGAACCCGGGCCTGCACTTCCTGGTCCCGATCGTCTATGGCGTCGGCCGCAAGGTGAACATGATGGAGCAGGTCCTGGAGGTGCCGTCGCAGGACGTCATCACCAAGGACAACGCCGTGGTCAAGGTCGACGGCATCGTGTTCTTCCAGGTGCTGGACGCGGCCAAGGCGGCGTACGAGGTGGCGACGCTGGAGATTGCCGTGCTCAACCTGGTGATGACCAACATCCGCACGGCGATCGGCTCGATGGACCTCGACGAATCGCTGTCCAAGCGCGACGAGATCAACACCAAGGTGCTGGTCGCGGTCGACCAGGCGACGCACCCGTGGGGCATCAAGGTCAACCGCATCGAGCTGAAGGACATCGCGCCCCCGCGCGACCTGATCGAGTCCATGGCGCGGCAGATGAAGGCCGAGCGCGAGAAGCGCGCCAACATCCTCGAAGCCGAGGGCTTCCGCCAGGCGGCGATCCTCAAGGCCGAGGGCGAGAAGCAGGCGACGATCCTGGAAGCCGAAGGCAACCGGGAAGCCGCGTTCCGCCAGGCCGAGGCGCGCGAGCGCCTGGCCGAAGCCGAGGCGGCGGCGACGAAGTCGGTGTCCGACGCGATCGCCGGCGGCAACGTGCAGGCGATCAACTACTTCGTCGCGCAGAAGTACATCGAGGCGTTCAAGGCGCTGGCCGAGGCGCCGAACCAGAAGTTCGTGATGATGCCGATGGAGTCGGCCGGCGTGATCGGCTCGCTCGGCGGCATCGCCGAGCTGGCGAAGGAAGCGATGCAGCAGCAGCCTTCCGCCCGCGCCGCGGTCGCCGCGCCGCGCAACGCGGGAGCCTGACCATGCGCTGGGACGTGTTCGGCTGGGCGGCGCTGGCGCTGCTGCTGTTCGCGGCGGAAGCGATGGCGCCCGGTGCGTTCATGCTATGGCTGGGCTTGGCGTCGGCGGTGGTTTTCGTCGGCGTGCTGCTCGTTCCGGGCATTCCGCTGCTGGCGCAGGTGGCCGCGTTCATCGTCCTCAGCTTCGTCTCGATCCAGGCCTACCGGCGCTGGTTCAAGGGCCGCGAGCCGCAGGGCGACAAGCCGACGCTCAACCGCCGCACCGCGGCGCTCGTCGGCCAGGTCGCGACGCTGCACGAGCCGATCGTCGACGGGCGCGGCCGCGTGCAGATCGCCGACGC
>CAMLSB010000172.1 GCA_946482565.1 uncultured Lysobacteraceae bacterium
GAACTTCATCGCCAGCATCGCGCAGGCCAGCGAGTCCAGCAGCATGTAGCGGGCGGTGTCGTAGGCCTCCTGCGAGTCGATCCGGTAGTCGACGACGTAATCGGCGATGTCGACCATGGGCTGGTCGGGCTGGGGACGGATCGCGGAACGGGCGTCGTGGTGGCTCATGCGCTGGGCTCGGCTCGGGGGAGAGCCGGTTATTTTGCCGCATTCGCGGGGGCCGGACCGTCCTCCGACCGGTTGTGGCCGCCATTGCCCGGCGCCCCAAGCCCTTGGGTCCCGTGGCCCCTGTTCAGGCTGGGTTGGGTTTCCGGCCCTTACCTTGCGCCAACTTTTTTTGCCCGCCGCCTCGTGAGCGGGCACCGGCGCCAGACCGCAATCCCGCGGTCCCTTGCGCCCGGGCACAAGGCGCGCCGCAGAGCCGCCGCCCTCCCCAGTACGCCAGGTCGTCCCGTCGCTGATCCCTCCTGCACACGCACGGGAACAGCATCGCGGGCCGGCGCAACGGAGCAAGGAGTCCCCGATGAAGTTGGCCTGGATCCTCTGGCTCGCGAGCGTCCTCCCGCCGCCCGCAGCCGACTCGCTGTGCCTGAGCACCACCGTGTACCTGGAAGCCCGCGACCAGTCGGTCCAGGGACAGCAGGCGGTGGCCGAAGTCGTCATGCGCCGCCGCGACAGCGGGCTGTGGGGCGCCGACCTGTGCTCGGTCGTCACCGCGCGCAAGCAGTTCGCGCCGTCGCTGGTGTCGCCGCGGACACAGCTGTCGAACGTCGACGCCTGGGCCGAGGCCGTGACCGTGGCGCTCGAGTCCGAGCGCAACTGGGCGCTGCCGCCGTCGCGCCGCAAGGAAATCGTGCCCGGCGCGAGCCATTTCGCCGCGACGGCCATCGCCGCGCCGAGCTGGCGCACCGCCTACCAGGTGGCGACGATCGGCGACCACACTTTCTTCAAGGTGCAGTCGCTCAAGCCGCGCAAGTCCTGACGTTGCGCCCCGGGCCGCCGGGGCGAACGACGTCGCCCGCGCAACGCTGCTTTCCACCGGGGCCGGTTGCCGCGTCTTCGCGCGCCGCCGCATAGTGCCGGATTCCCCTGCGAAAGGAGTCCGTGATGAAGCTGTATTACTCCCCCGGTGCCTGTTCCCTGGCCGACCACATCGTGCTCGAGTGGATCGGCAAGCCTTACGAAGCCGTGCGCGTGTCTGGCGATGACCGCAAGACCCCCGCTTACCTGGCGCTCAATCCCGCCGGCGCCGTGCCGGTCCTCGAGGACGACGGCTGGGTCCTGACCCAGAACTCGGCGATCCTGAACTACCTGGCCGACCTCAATCCCGGCGCGGGCCTGCTGGGCGACGGCAGCCCGCGTGGACGCGCCGAGGTGGTCAAATGGCTGGCGGTGGTCAATTCCGACATCCACCCCGCGTTCAAGCCGCTGTTCGGCACCATCGCCTGGATCGGCGACGAGGCGCTGATCGCGAAGGGCAAGGACGTGGCGCGCGCTTCGTTGCGCGACCTCTTCGCGCGGGTGGACGCGCAGCTCGCCGGGCGCGACTGGGTGGCGGGCACGCGCTCGATCGCCGACCCCTACCTCTACGTCGTGTTGCGCTGGGCGAAGGCGATGAACGTGGACCTGTCGGGCCTGGGCAACCTGGAGCGCTTCTTCAACGCGATGCAGGCGGACGCGGGCGTGCGGCGCGCGCTGGAGCAGGAAGGCCTGGCCTGAGCCCCGCGCTGGTCGCTGGAACGACCAGGCATCACGAAAAAAAAGGGCGCCCGGTGGGCGCCCTTTTTCGTTGCGCGAAAGCGCTGGTCGACCCGGCTCAGGGACGCCGCGCCAGCGCCGCGTCGTCGCGCGCCTTCGGCATCAGGTCCTGCTTGCTCACGCCGAACCACAGCAGCAGCGGGCAGGCCACGAAGATCGACGACAGCGTGCCGATGATGATGCCCATCATCTGCGACTCGGCCATGCCGCGCAGCGAACCGCCGCCGTAGAGGTACAGCGCGAGCACCGTCAGGAACGCGACGAACGAGGTGATCACCGTGCGCGACAGGGTCTGGTTGACCGAGGCGTTGAGGATCTCGCGCGGCGTCGCGCGCATGCCGCGGAAGTTCTCGCGGACGCGGTCGAACACCACGATGGTGTCGTTGATCGAGTAGCCCATCACCGACATCACGCCGGCCAGCACCGTCAGGTCGAACTCGTGCCCGCTGAAGGCGAACCAGCCCGCGACCACGACCACGTCGTGGAGCGTGGCGATGATCGCCGCGACCGCGAACTTCCACTCGAAGCGGAACGAGATGTAGGCCAGGAAGCCGATCACCACGAACAGCATCGCGTAGATGCCGTTCTGCGCGAGCTCCTTGCCCACCTGCGGGCTGATCTCGGCGCTGCTGCGCTTCTCGGCCGCATTGCCCGGCAGCGAGGCCGCCTTGGCCACCGCGTCGCCGATGCTCTCGGTGTCGGCCCCGGTCGTGCCCTCCTTCTTCGGCGCCTGCAGGCGCACCAGCAGGTCGGTGCCCGCGCCGAAGGTCTGGACGACGGCGCTGTCGAAGCCGGCCTTCTCCAGGCTCGCGCGGACGTCGTCGACGTCCGGCGCCTTGTCGTAGCGCAGCTCCACGCCCACGCCGCCGGTGAAGTCGAGCGCGAAATTGAAGCCCTTGGTCGCCATCGCGCCGATGGCGACGACCAGCAACAGCACCGAGAGCGTGGACGACACCCAGCGCAGGCGCATGAAGTCGACATTGGGGCTGTGCGGGAAGAGGTTGAATTGCATGGCCGTCGTCTTCCGTCAGATGGCGATGGACTTCAGCTTGCGCCGGCGTCCGTAGATGAGGGTGGCGATGCCGCGCGAGACCGAGACCGCGGTGTACATCGAGGTCACGATGCCCGCGATCAGCGAGACCGCGAAGCCCTTCACCGGGCCGGTGCCGAAGGCGAACAGCGCGATGCCGGCGAGCATGGCAGTGAGGTTGGCGTCGGCGATGGTGCCCGAGGCCTTCTCGTAGCCGGCCGCGATCGCGGCCTGCGGCGGGACTCCGGCCCGCAATTCCTCGCGTATTCGTTCGTTGATCAGCACGTTCGCGTCCACCGACATGCCGACCGTGAGCGCGATGCCCGCCAGGCCGGGCAAGGTCAGCGTCGCGCCGAGGAAGGACATCACCGCGACCACCATCAGCAGGTTGATCAGCAGCGCGACGCAGGTGATCACGCCGAACATGCGGTAGTAGACGAGGAAGAAGCCGAGGGCGAACAGGAACGAGAACTTCACCGCGGTCAGGCCGCGCTCGACGTTCTCCTTGCCCAGGCTCGGGCCGACCACGCGCTGCTCGACGAAGTCCATCGGCGCGGCGAGCGCGCCGGCGCGCAACAGCAGCGCCAGGTCCGCGGCTTCCTTCGGGCTTTCCAGGCCGGTGGTCTGGAATTCCTTGCCGAGCACGCCCTGGATCGTGGCCACCGAGATCACCTGCTCGTTGGTCCGGCTGGTGCGCACCTCGTTGCCGTTCGCGTCCTTGGTGACTTCGGGCACGCGCTCGACGTAGACCACCGCCATCGGCTTGCCCACGTGCTCGCTGGAATAGTCGAACATGCGCTGCCCGCCGATCCCGTTGAGGTGGACGAGGACCGCCGGCGTGCCGGACTGCTGGTCGTAGAACGACTTGGCATCGACCAGCTGGTCGCCGGTGGCGATGACGCGCTTGTTGAGGATGATCGGGACCGGCTTGCCGTCCGGGCCGATGTCCTTGCGGTAGTAGAGCTTGCCTTCCGGCGGGATCGTGCCGTGCTGCACGGCATCGTAGGCATTGGCCTCGACCACGCCGCGGTATTCCAGCGTCGCGGTCGCGCCGAGGATGCGCTTGGCCT
>CAMLSB010000173.1 GCA_946482565.1 uncultured Lysobacteraceae bacterium
ATCTTCACCGGCCAGGTCGCCGCGGCGCTCGCCGCCGGCAACGCCGTGATCGCCAAGCCCGCCGAGCAGACCAACCTCACCGGCTATTACGCGGTGAAGCTGCTGCACGAAGCCGGCGTGCCGGACACCGTCCTGCAGTTCGTCCCGGGCGACGGCGCCACCGTCGGCGCCGCGCTGACGAGCGACCCGCGCATCGCCGGCGTCGCGTTCACCGGCTCCACCGACACCGCGCGCGCCATCAACCGCGCGCTCGCCGCGCGCGAGGCCGGCCCGCTCGCCGTGCTGATCGCCGAGACCGGCGGCCAGAACGCGCTGATCGGCGACTCGTCGGCCCTGCCCGAGCAGCTGGTGAAGGACGCGCTCGCCTCCGCGTTCACCTCCGCTGGCCAGCGCTGCTCGGCCGCGCGCGTGCTGTACGTGCAGGAGGACATCGCCGACAAGACCATCGCGATGCTCGCCGGCGCCATGGCCGAGCTGAAGGTCGGCGATCCGGCCGACCTCGCCACCGACGTCGGCCCCGTCATCGACAAGGACGCGCTGTGCCTGCTCGACGAGCACGCCGGCCGCATGCAGGCCGCCGGCAAGCTCATCGCGCGCGCTTCCATGGATCCCGCCGCCACCGCGCACGGCACCTTCTTCGCCCCTTCCGCGTGGGAACTGCAGTCGATCGCCCAGCTGCACCGCGAGAACTTCGGCCCCGCCCTGCACGTCATCCGCTGGAAGGCCGACGAACTCGACCAGGTCGTCGACGCCATCAACGCCACCGGCTTCGGCCTCACCCTCGGCATCCACTCGCGCATCGACGCCACGATCGACCGCATCGTCCAGCGCGCGAAGGTCGGCAACGCCTACGTCAACCGCAACCAGATCGGCGCCGTCGTCGGCGTGCAACCGTTCGGCGGCCAGGGCCTGTCCGGCACCGGCCCGAAGGCCGGCGGCCCGCACTACGTGCCGCGCTTCGCGACCGAGAAGACCGTGACCGTGAACACGACGGCGGCGGGTGGCAACGCGTCGCTCCTCACGCTGGGCGACTGACGGCGAAACCGCCGGTTCAGCGCGCTTCGTTCACGGCCAGCCTCTCGTGCATCCAGTCGCGCCGGCCGTGCCATAGACGCAGGATTTCGACGGCTTCACCATTGACGCGATAGATCATCAGATAAGGCGTGCGTTGCACGCGCCAGTGCCGAGTGCCCGGTTCGAGTCCGGGATGACCGAGATAGGGCGATTCGGCCAATTGTCGGCCCGCTTGCCGGACCCGCTCCGCGACCGCCCGGGCTGCGAGCGGACTTTCCCGGGCGATATAGCCTTGGGCTTCGTCGAAGTCGATCAGCGCCTTGACCGACCACTCAAGCCGTAACATCCACGCCCCATTTGGCGAAGGCACGTCGCACGTCGTCCTCGCTGGCGAATTCGGCTCGGTCGGCGGCCGCAATACCGTCCTGGACTGCCTTCCGGAATCGCGCCTGTTCGATCACGTCGTCCCAGGTCGCTTCCGGACCAAGACGGTCGGCGAGCTCGTGAACCTGCTGGCTCAGATTGACCATGTCGACGCTCCTGATTGGCTCCTGTCCATTCTAGTCCTTCCCGGATCGGACGGCTGCCGTGGTGAATGCGGATAACCAGGTAGCTCTGGTTGCCGTTGGCGTCCGGACAGTTCCTGGTAGCCGTTGTAGCTGAAGCTGCGCGTGAGCGTCACGGGCGGCGGCGGGATCGCGACCGTGACCGTGACCGTGCCCATCGTGGAGTACGCGCTGCAGTTGCCGGTGCCCGCGCCGGCGCAGGCGCAGGCGCGTACGCGGTAGCCATAGCTGCCGCTGTGCCAAAAAAGAAAAACCCCGCGCGAGGCGGGGTTTTCCGGTTTGCGTGCGAGCCGACCATGGGTCGGCTCTACATCAGTGCGATCAGAAGCGGTACTGCGCCGAGAGGCCCAGCAGGTCCGCGTGGCCGGTGAACTCGCCGTGGAGGTGCGACTGGCTGCTCGAGGTCGTGTTGACGGTCGGGCTGTCGATCTGCACGCGCATGTACGCGGCGTCGACGCTCAGCTGCGGCGTCACGTTCCAGGTCAGGCCCGCGGTGTATACGGTGCGGTTGTTGTCGGGCAGGCGCGGGGTGCGCGTGTCGTCGTGCGTCGGGGTCTCGTCGTAGCCGATGCCTGCGCGGAAGGTGAACGCGTCGCTCAGGTCCCACTCGCCGCCGACGGAATAGAACCAGCTGTCCTTCCAGTCGAACGCTTCGTTGCCCACGGGGGCACCGCCGTCGCGGTAGATGTCCACCGACTGCAGCGAGCTCCAGCCGGTCAGCTGCGCATCGGCCAGCAGGCGGAAGCCCGGGTGCACGTTCCACAGCACGCTCACCGTGTCGGTGGCCGGCGTGTCGAGGTTCGCCCAGATCGGGCCGTCGTCGTAGCCGTGGTTGTGCAGCGCGCCGAGGGTCGCGGCCACGCTCGCCGGCATGGTGAAGTCGGCGGTGCCGGTCAGCGTGTGGTGGATCTCGGTGCGGTGCGCGTAACCGAAGGTCAGGTTGTCGGTGGCCTTGAACTGCGCGCCGAGCACGAAGCCGAAGTCGGTGTCGGCACCGGAGACTTCGATGCTGCCGTCCTGCTTCTGCGGGTGGAACGGATACGCCGGGTTGAAGCAGTTCGCCGGATTGGTCGCCGCGCACAGCGCGGTGCCGAAGTCGATCGCCTTGGACAGCGTCACGTCGGCGCGCTGCGCGATCACGCCGACGCCGAGCGAGAAGCGGTCGGTGAAGGCATAACCGGCGGACAGCGTGAGGTCGACGATCTTCACGTCGGAGGTAATGGCGTCGTAGCGGCCCATCCACGTCGGGTCGTACTCGGTCTTGAGGCCGAACGGCGCGCTGATGCTGGCGCCCAGGACCATCCCCTCGAGCGAGCCGTGCAGCGGGAACACCGCGGCCATCGCCGGGACCGCCGTCGCGTCGCCCGGGTCGCCGCCGTTGCCGCCCGTGAGCGGGCCGGCCGGCGTGCCGAGCGCGGTCGTGCCGCTGCCCTTGAAGTCGGCGGTGAGGTCGATGACGGTGACGTCGGCCTGCACGGTGGTCTGCTTGAGGTTGACCATGGCGGCGGGGTTGTTCAGCACCACCGACGCGTCGCCCCAGGCGACCGTGGTGCCGGCGTTGGCGCGGCCCAGGTTCTTGACGCTGTTCTCGCGGATCTGGAAGCCGGACGCATCGGCCTGGCCCGCGGCCAGGATGCCGGCGACGCCGAGCGCGAGTGCGGTGAAGGTGAGGCGGGAAGCGGTATGCATCGTGTCGATCTCCGGCACAGGGCCTGGTGGCGTTGAATGTTTGTTCGGCGTGACGTACTACGGCGTATGCCACTATAGCGGCAATTTAACCGAATGGTAACGTCCCGTTCGGTGCCGTACGGCACTTTCGATGCTGCGCTGCAGCAGGCCTTTTTCAGTACCCGCGCTCGCGCCGCATGCGCCGCGCGATCGCCGCCTTCACCACTAGCGCGAACAGCACGCCGAACAGGAAGCCGGCCACGTGCGCGACCCAGGCCACCGCGCCGAACGCCGGGCCGACATACGCGAACACCACCTGCAGCAGCGCCCACACGCCGATCAGCAGCGACGCCGGCGTGCGCACGAACTGCAGGAACAGCCCGAGCGGCAGCACCACGCCCAGCCGCGCCCGCGGGAACAGCGCCAGGTACGCGCCGATCAGCGCCGACACCGCGCCGCTGGCGCCGATCAGCAGGCGGTCCGGCCCGTCGATCGCCAGCACCGCCGCCAGGTTGGCCACCGCGCCGCCGAGCAGGAACAGCACCAGCAGGCGCCCCGCGCCCATCACCCGCT
>CAMLSB010000174.1 GCA_946482565.1 uncultured Lysobacteraceae bacterium
GCTACCTGCCCGACGGCAAGGTCGTGGGCATCAGCAAGCTCGCGCGCGTGGTCGACGCGTACGCGCGCCGCTTCCAGGTGCAGGAGAAGATGACCGCGCAGATCGCCGATTGCATCCAGCGCGTGCTGGCGCCGCGCGGCGTCGGCGTGGTCGTCGAGGGCGCGCACGAGTGCATGACCACGCGCGGCGTGCACAAGCGCGGCGTGAGCATGGTGACCTCGAAGATGCTGGGCTCGTTCCGCGACGACGCGCGCACGCGCGCCGAGTTCCTGCGCTTCATCGGCCGCTGATCTCACGCGGTCGCCACGGCCGGGCACGGACAGTGCCGGCCATGGCCGAAACCTTGGATTGCCTCGTCGTCGGCGCCGGCCCGGCAGGACTCGTCGCCGCAACCTACCTGGCGCGCTTCCGCCGCCGCATCGCGGTGGTGGACTCGGGCGCGAGCCGCGCGCGCTGGATCCCGACCAGCCACAACTGTCCCGGATTTCCGCTCGGCGTAAGCGGGACGACGTTGCTGGCGCGGCTCCGCGAGCAGGCGGAGGAACATGGCGTCGTGGTCACGCCGGGGCGCATCGACTGGCTGCTGCGCGAAGCCCACGGCCATGGCGGTTCCGTGTTCGTCGCGCGCGACGCGGCGGGCAACACCTGGCGCGCAGCGACGGTGATCCTGGCGACGGGCATCGTCGACAGGCTGCCCGAAGTCGAGGGTGGCCCCGAGGCGCTGGCCGCGGCGATCGAAGCCGGGACGCTGCGATTGTGTGCCGTGTGCGACGCGTACGAAGCGCGCGACAGCCGCATCGCCGTGCTCGCGCCCGGCGAAGAAGCGCGGCGGCATGCGGCGTTCCTGCGCACGTTCTCGCGCACGGTCGATGCGATCGACAGCAGCGCGCCCTACCGGCTCGAATGCGATGCCGGCGGCTGCCGCATCGAGACCGCGGCGCTCGACGGCGATGGCACCGGCGATGGCGCCGTCGGTCCGGTGCGCGAATACGACACGCTGTACCCCGCGCTCGGCAGCGACTCGCAATCGCAGCTCGCGCAGGCCCTCGGTGCGGCCGTCGACGACGAGGGCGCGCTGCGCACGGACGCCCACCAGCAGACCTCGGTCGACGGCCTCTACGCCATCGGCGACGTGGTCAGCGCGCTCAACCAGATCGCGGTCGCCGTCGGCCACGCCGCCATCGCCGCCACCGCCGTCCACAACCGGCTGCCCGCCAACCCGCGAGCTATGATCGGCCAACGCCGCTGAGCGCCTTGCCGCCGGCTTGCCAACCAGGAGCGACGACATGAACCTTGCGATGCTGCGCCGGGTGGCCTTCGGCCTGTTCGTATTGGCGGCTTGCACCGGGACCGACTCGCCGCCTGCGCTTGCAACCGGCCTGGAGCCGGGCACCCACACCGGTACGTTGCAGGGCGCTCCCTACCGCATCGATATCCCGGCAGGCTGGAACGGCGACCTGGTCATGCTGATGCACGGCTACCAGCCCGCCGGTGCGCCACAGGCGACACCGATGAAGGCGGCCGATGCCACGTCCATCTTCCTTGCGCGGGGTTATGCCGTCGCGCAGAGCGCATATGCCTCGCAAGGCTGGGCGGTGGGCGACGCCATCGTCGACAACGAACGGCTCCGCGAGGAATTCACGCGCGCGTTCGCACGTCCTGCGCACACCTATGTTTACGGCTTCTCGCTCGGTGGCCTGGGCGCTGCGGCAAGCATCGAGCGCTATCCGCACGCCTACTCGGGCGCGCTGGTCATGTGCGGTGCGACCGTATCGACGCCCGAACTCATGTCGCGCGCCCTGGTCGAACCGCTGCTGGCGTTCGATACGCTGATTCCCGGAGTCCTGCCGGATCCGGCGGCTCCCGATTCGCCGCCGTTCGTTCCGCCGGGCGTCTTCGCCAAGGCATTGCAAGCGCACCCGGAGCAGGCCGCCATCCTGGAAAAGCGCCTGCAGGAAACCGCGGACACGTTGCCGACGCTGTCGCTGTATTACATGATCCTGCGCGAGTTCGAACAGCGTGCGGGCGGCATGCCGGTGGACAACCGCAGCACCGCCTATCACGGCTTCGGCGACGACGCAGCCTTCAATCGCAAGGTGCGCCGCTATGCCGGCTCGGAGGCTGCCATGGCCTATGCCCGGGACAACGTCACGTTGACCGGCCGCATCGGCGTGCCGCTGGTGATGCAGTGGAACACCTTCGACCAGACCATCCCGGCGCGTTTCCATCCGGTCTATCCCGAGCAGGTGCGCGCGGCGGGCAATGGCAAATGGCTGACGGTCCTCGCACCGGCCGGCGAGGAGCACTGCAATTTCACCGACGCGCAGATCGCCGCGGCGTTCGGAACGCTGGTGCGGACCGCCACGGTCCATGTCCAGGCTCCGACGGCCCGATAAAATTGCCCGGGTGATATTGACAAGGCAAATTAAATCCGGGTAAATTGCCCGGCATGATCAGTTCACACCCCCTTTCGACCCGTGTCACGGCCTTCGCCGGCGACCGCCTGATCGCCGGCGGTCCCTTGCGCAGCGTGGCCCTGACGGCCCGCCAGGTGCTGGACGTCGACCCCGCCGCCAACCTCCTCATCTTCGATGACGCCGAGCAGCGCCAGGTCGAGATCGACCTCCGCGGGAGCATGGCCGAGCTGGTGCAGCGGCTCGCCGCGGCGCCCGATGACGCGACGTCGAAGCCGACGCCCGGCGGCAGCGCAGGCGCGACCACGGCCACGACCGCAGCTGCAGCCGCAGCCGCAGCCGCGAAGCCCGAGGCGCCGGCGGCGCCGCGCGGCCGCGGCCGCCCGAAGCTCGGCGTCGTCGCCCGCGAGGTCACCCTGCTGCCGCGCCATTGGACCTGGCTCAACGCGCAACCGGGCGGCGCATCGGTCGCCCTGCGCAAGCTGGTCGAAGCGGCGCGCCGCGGCAACGGCGATGGCGACCGCCGCCGCGCCGGCCAGGAAGCGGTGTACCGCTTCATGCACGCGATCGCCGGCGACCAGCCCGGCTTCGAGGCCGCCGCGCGCGCGCTGTTCGCGGGCGACCTGGGCAAGCTCGAGGACGCCATCGCCGACTGGCCCCAGGACATCCGCGAGCATGCGACCATGCTCGCCGCGCGCGCCCTGCGCGACTGATCGCCCACCACACGGCCGCCCCCTTGAACGCACAGACGACACCGCGCGTGCGCACCGCCGCGCTTGCCTTCATCTTCGTGACCGTGCTGATCGACGTGCTGTCGTTCGGCCTGATCATCCCGGTGCTGCCGCACCTGATCGAGGACTTCGTCGGCGGCAGCACCGTCAACGCGGCGTACTGGGTCGGCGTGTTCGGCACCGTGTTCGCGGCGATCCAGTTCTTCTCCTCGCCGGTGCAGGGCGCGCTCAGCGACCGCTTCGGGCGGCGCCCGGTGATCCTGATGTCCTGCCTCGGCCTGGGGCTGGATTTCTGCTTCATGGCGCTGGCGAACACGCTGCCCTGGCTGTTCGTGGGCCGCGTGATCTCGGCGATGACGGCGGCGAGCTTCACCACCGCGAACGCCTACGTCGCCGACGTCACGCCGCACGAGAAGCGCGCCAAGAGCTACGGCATGATCGGCGCCGCGTTCGGCCTGGGCTTCATCGTCGGACCGATGATCGGCGGCTGGCTCGGCGGCATCGACCTGCGGCTGCCGTTCTGGTTCGCGGCGGGGCTGGCGCTCGTCAACTTCTGCTACGGCCTGTTCGTGCTGCCCGAATCGCTGCCGCCGGAAAAGCGCGCGCCGAAGTTCGACTGGTCGCACGCGAACCCGCTCGGCTCGATGAAGCTGCTGCGCAGCTA
>CAMLSB010000175.1 GCA_946482565.1 uncultured Lysobacteraceae bacterium
GAAAGCATGCGCACCGGCAACGGCGCCGGAGAGGCGACGGTCCGTGCAGGCGCGCCAGCGCGCTCCGGCGCTTCGGTCATCGCGGCATCGGCGCGCGCCGACGCACCCGCCGCAAGTTGCGGCGCCGGCAGCGGCCGCATCTGCCACGCGATGCCCGCGGCGAGCACGACCGACGCGGCCACGCCAACGCCGACCGGCCAGCGCGCGCGCCGCCAGCCGTGTCCGCGCGCGCGCCGCGCGTCGTGCGCCGTCGCCGCGGCGTGCGCGGCGGCGAGCACGCGCGCATCCAGCGACGGCGACGGTTCACCGTGCGGTCCGATCCGTGCCAGGCGCGCGGCGAGCGCGCGCTCCTCGGGATCGAGCGGCATCGGGTCGGGCGGTGGCGTGTGGTGGTGCTGGGTCATGGTTCGCTCGTGGCCGGCAATTGCAGGCGCAGCTTGTCCATCGCGTAGCGCAGCCGCGACTTCACGGTTTCGCGGCCCGCGCCGGTGATCGCGCCGATCTGTTCCAGCGTGAGTTCCTGGTCGAGCCGCAGCAGCAGCACGTCGCGCTGCTCCTGCGGCAGCGACTCGAGCGCGAGCTGCAATTGCCGGCGCTGCTCGAATTCGCCGAGCATGCGCTCGGGCGTGTCGTGGCCGGGTAGGCGCGCCAGCCGGGCCTCGGCGTCGTCCGGCGTCGGCGGCCGCAGGCGCGCCGCGCGCCAGTGGTCGCCGAGCCGGTTGTGCGCGATCCGGTACAGCCAGGCCGCGAACGGCGCGTCGGGCCGCCATTCATGCCGCGCTGCGATCACCTTTTGCCAGGTGTCCTGGAACAGGTCGTCGGCGAGCGCCGCATCGCGCACCTGGCGCAGGAAATAGCGGTAGAGGCGGGTGCGATGGCGGCCATACAGCCGCTCGAACGCGCTGGCATCGCCGCCGGCCCAGGCGAGCATCAACGCGTCGTCGGCGGGGTCGGCCGCGCCCGGCGCCCCGGGCGTCGGCCGCGGTCCGGCCGGGCTTTGCGCAGGGCGGTCGTCCATCCGGCTCAGGGTAAGCCCTGTGCTGCGGGGCGGGAAGGGCTTGCCGTCCCGCAGGCCCGGGGCGTTATCCTGCGGACATGGGGATGGGCAACGTCATGGCGGGCGCCGAAGCCGAACGGCCGGCGACGCCTGCGCATGTGCCCGCGCCGGCAAGCCTGGCCGCCGGCCTTGCCGAAACCCTCCCCGGTGGTTCGGCCGTGGTCGTGCGCTGGCGCGATCCGCGCAGCGGCGACGGCTTGTCGGAAAGCGCCGGCGTGCCCACTGCCCTGCACGCGCACGCTGAAGCCTTGCTCGACGGACGGACGTCGCCGGGGGACGTGATGGCGATCCTCGACGAAGCCTGGGACGACGCCGACGGACTGCGCGTGGTCGTGGCCGCGCTCCCCGGCACGCCCCTGGCGGCCGCATCGCGCGACGCCTGGCTCGCGCTGGCGCGCCGCACGGTCGCGGCGACGCTGGCGGCCGCCGCCGCCGAGGCACGCGTCGAGGCCCTGCAGAAATCGCAACGCCTGCAGCAGGCGCTTTACGAGATCGCCGACCTCTCCGGCTCCGGCCTGGAGATGCAGGAGATGCTCGGCCGCATCCACGCCGTCGTCGGCCGCCTGATGTACGCCGAGAACTTCTACATCGTGCTGTACGACGACGTGCGCGACGCGGTGCGCTTCCTGTATTTCGCCGACCGCCTCGATCCCTACGTCGCGGAACCCGAGGTCGACATCGCGATCTCCGAGATGTCCAACAGCCTCACCGTCGCGCTGCTGCGCCACGGCGAGCCGCTGTACGGCCCCTCGGCGCGCCTGCGCCGCGAGATGGGCGTGGTGCTTGACGGCCTCAGCGGGCCGGACAGCGCCGACTGGCTCGGCGTGCCGATGCGGCGCGAGGGGCGCGTCGCCGGCGCGATCGTGGTGCAGAGCTACGACCACCCGGCCAGCTACAGCGACGAGGACCGCGCACTGCTCGAATACGTGGCCCAGCACATCATGACCGCGCTCGACCGCAAGCACGCGCGCGACGAGCTCGAGCGCCGCGTCGACGAGCGCACGCTCGAGCTGTCGCAGGCCAACCTGGTGCTGCAGGCGCAGATCCTCGAGCGCCAGCGCGCCGAGCGCCTGCAGCGCGCGCTGTACCGCATCACCGAATTGTCGGTGGTTGCCGGCAGCCTCGAGCGCTTCTATGCCGACGTGCATGCCGTGGTCGGCGAGCTGCTGTTCGCGCGCAACTTCTACATCGCGCTGCTGGTGCCGGAAGGGGACCAGATCGCCTTCCCCTATTCGGTCGACGAGCGCGACGCCGCGCGCACCACCCGCAAGCTCGGCAAGGGCCTGACCGAATACGTGATCGTGCATGGCGAGCCGCTGCTCGCCGACCGCGCGCGCATCGCCGAGCTCGAGGCCAGCGGCGAAGTGCGCAGCCACGGCGCGCTGGCGTACAGCTGGCTGGGCGTGCCGCTGCTGCGCGACAACACCGTCGTCGGCGCGATCGCGGTGCAGACCTATTCGCACGAGATCGTGTTCAACGAGGCCGACCAGGAGCTGCTGACCTTCGTCGCCCACCACATCGGCGGTGGCCTGGCGCGCAAGCGCGCCCAGGAGCACCTGAAGTCGGCGCACGCCGAACTCGAATTCCGGGTCGAATCGCGCACCCAGGAGCTCGCCGACGCGAACCGCGAGCTGCGCGCGCAGATCGGCGAGCGCGTGCGCGCCGAGCAGCGCCTGACCCACCAGGCGCGGCACGACGCGCTCACCGGCCTGCCCAACCGCGCGCACCTGCTCGAGCGCCTGGACGCGGCGATCGGACGTGCGCGCGCCGACGAGGTCTGCGGCTTCTCGGTGCTGTTCCTGGACCTCGACCGGTTCAAGCTGATCAACGATTCGATCGGCCACGCCGCCGGCGACGAGATGCTGGTGGAAATCGGCCGCCGCATCGCCAGCGTGCTCGACGAGCGCAGCATCGTCGCGCGCTTCGGCGGCGACGAGTTCGCGATCCTGGCCGAGGGCGTGTGCGAGCCGCCCGGCAGCACCGCGCTCGCCGCGCGCGTGCTCGAGGTGCTGGGCAGGCCGCTGTGGCTGGGTGGCCGCGAGCTGTTCCCGTCGGCCAGCATCGGCATCGCCCACTGGGCGCCGCGCTATCGCCTCGGCGAGGAGCTGCTGCGCGATGCGGATGCCGCGATGTACCGCGCCAAGGCCGAGGGCCGCGACCGCAGCGCCGTCTTCGACGAGGACATGCGCGCGCACGCCACGCGCCTGCTCGACCTGGAGGCGGACCTGCGCCGCGCCATCATCAACGAATCCTTCGTGCCGCACTTCCAGCCGATCGTGCGCCTGTCCGACGGCGCGATCGTCGGCTACGAGGCGCTGCTGCGCTGGGAACACGAGCTGCACGGCGCGTTGCCGCCGGCCGAGTTCATCGGCGTGGGCGAGGACAGCGGCCTGATCGAGCAGGTCGACTGGCTGGTCTACGAGCGCGTGATCGATTGGCTGCGCCGCAGTGGCGATGCCTATGTGTCGATCAACGTCTCGCCACGTCATTTCCGTTCCGACGACTTCGCCGACCGGCTGCTGCGCATGCTCGACGTCGCCGGCGCCGATCCGCGCCGGCTGCGCATCGAGATCACCGAGGTCGCGCTGCTCGACGACGCGCCGCGCGCCCTGCGCATGCTCAACAAGCTGCGAACGCGCGGCGTGCTGGCGCTGCTGGACGACTTCGGCACCGGGTTCTCGGCGCTGTCCTACCTGCACCGGTTCCCGATCCAGTCGCTGAAGATCGACCGCAGCTTCGT
>CAMLSB010000176.1 GCA_946482565.1 uncultured Lysobacteraceae bacterium
GCGAGCTGGGCGAACGCGGCGCGCGCCTGTCCGGCGGCCAGCAGCAGCGCGTCGCGATCGCCCGCGCGCTGCTCAAGGACGCCCCGGTGCTGCTGCTCGACGAAGCCACCAGTGCGCTCGACGCGCAGAGCGAGCGTGCCGTGCAGCAGGCCCTCGAGAACCTCATGGAAGGCCGCACCACCCTGGTGATCGCCCACCGCCTCGCCACCGTGCTCAAGGCCGACCGGATCGTGGTGATGGACCGCGGCCGCATCGTCGCCGAAGGCACCCACGACGCGCTGATGGCCCAGGGCGGGCTGTACTCGGAGCTGGCGAAACTGCAGTTCCTGGACTGAGCGCCCCCCGGCGCTGGCCGGCCGCCGGGCACGACGGCGTTGTGGGAAATGAGCGCCCGTGCGCCCGCCCTGTCCCGGACTGCCTCCATGGCCCTGAATCCCGCAATCGACGGTGGTCCGCCCCCCTCCGCCCTTGCCGGGCGGCGCCGGCACACGCGCTTCTATCGCATCGTCGCCGTGATCGCGCTGCTGGTGATGTTCGCCGGGTTCGCCCCGAGCTTCTTCCTCAAGCCGCTGTTCCACAAACCGCCGCCGCTCACGGTGCTGCTCGTCATCCATGGCGTGATCATGACGAGCTGGTTCCTGCTGTTCCTGGTGCAGGCGCAACTGGCCTCGGTCCGCAACCTGCGCATGCACCGCCGCCTCGGCGTCGCCGGCGTCGTGCTCGCGATCGCGGTGTTCGTGGCCGGCACCACCGTGGCGATCACCGGCGCGCGCCTCGGACACTCGCCCGGGCCGCCGCCGCTGGTCTTCCTCGCCATCCCGCTGACCGACATGGTGGTGTTCGCACTGCTCGCGGGCACCGGACTCGCCCTGCGCCGCCGCAGCGACACGCACAAGCGGCTGATGCTGCTGGCCGTCGTCGGCATCCTCACCGCCGCGATCGCACGCACGCCGCTGGTCTCCTCCAACGTACTGTTCGCCTGCAGCATCACGATCTCGTTCGCGCTGGCCTGCGTCGCCTGGGACACCTGGCGCAACCGGCGCCTGCACCCCGCCTTCGGCTGGGGCCTGGCGCTGGTCGCGCTGTCGTGGCCGCTGCGCCTCTGGATGTCCGGCACCGCCGGCTGGCTCGCGTTCGCGCACTGGCTGACGGGGGCGGGCTGATCAGCCGCGGGCCGATCAGCCGCGGTCGAGCGGGCTGAGTACGCCCGCACCGCCGCGATTGAGCACGTGCGTGTAGATCTGCGTCGTCGCCACGTCCTTGTGGCCGAGCAGTTCCTGGATCGTGCGGATGTCGTAGCCGGCCTCGAGCAGGTGCGTGGCGAACGAATGCCGCAGCGTGTGGCAGGTCGCGGGCTTGGCGATGCGCGCGCGGCGAACGGCGTTCTTCACCGCGCGCTGCAACATGCTTTCGTCCACGTGATGGCGTCGCACCACGCCCGAGCGCGGATCCACGCTGCGACGGTCCGCGGGAAACGCGTACTGCCAGCCCCACTCCCGCGCCGCGCCCTTGTACTTGCGCGCGAGCGCGTGCGGCAGCCACACCTCGCCGAATCCCGCCGCCAGATCGCGCTGGTGGACCCGCTGCGCCTCGTCCAGCTGCGCACGCAACGGTGCAGCAAGCCGCGCCGGCAGCATCGTGCGCCGGTCCTTGCCCCCCTTCCCCTGGCGCACCGTCACTTCATGCCGCGCGAAGTCGATGTCCTTGGCCCGCAGCCGCACGCATTCCATCAGCCGCAGCCCGCTTCCGTAGAGCAGGCTCGCCATCAGCCAGGCGATCCCCTGCAATTCGCCCAGCACCGCATCCACCTCGCATCGCGTGAGCACCACCGGCAGGCGCTCGGGGCGCTTCGCGCGCCGGATCTCGTCCATCCACGGCAACTCGATGCCGAGTACCTCCCGGTACAGGAACAGCAGTGCCGAGAGCGCCTGGTTCTGCGTCGCCGCCGCCACCTGCCCGTGCGTGGCCAGGTGCGTCAGGAACGCCTCCACCTCGAGCGCGCCCATCGCCGAGGGATGACGGCGGTCGTGCGCGATGATGAAGCGCCGGATCCAGCCGACGTAGGCCTCCTCGGTGCGACGCGCCAGCCCGAGCCGCCGCAACTTCTCGCGGACCTGGTCCAGCAGCCGCGGGGCCGCGTGCCCGTCCATGGGGCCAGCCGGCGGCTCGGCATGGCTTGCTGCCGCTCCGTGGCGGTGGGAGTATCCCTTCGAGGGCGGATCGACCTGGACCACATGGCGAGATTAGGCCGCAGGATTAGGCTGCACCGTCGGGGATACGAGGTTGATCTTGTGGGGTTTTCCCGCGTCCCAAAACCGCGTCCGCCCATACTAGATGGCCGTACTACACCCCACTTTGAAACCGAATAGTTGTTATGCGGGGGCGGCATTCTGCAATTCACGCGCATTCGCGCGATCGTGCAGATTCTCGTGCTGCCGGCTTTACAAGCTCGCTTCGGCTGCCATCGGCCGGAGGTTCTCGCCCCAGTCCTGGCTCGACCTCGCTTCGGGATAGCCACCTTCGAATGCAGCTGGCCGCCGCTGGCGGCCGGCGGGTCCAGGCGCCGGATCGGCGGCCATCGCTTCGGACCAGCAGGGCTCGCCCCTCGCTTTCCAGGTGCTGCCAGCCGTGCCTGCCCTCGGTGGCGGTCTCGCAGTTGCCCGGTCCTGGTTCTGCGGCGTAGCCTGCGCATAACAAATCGTTCAAGCCGAACTCGCCCCGGTACGACTTTGCTCCGGGCCGTTCCATGCCGTTATCGCCTTGGGGAACATCTCGCGGCGAGTCGGCTTAACTCAAGCGTTAGAGCTCATTGGAGATTCTAAGATGCTCAACCTCTTCCTAAGCGCAACTCTCGTTTTTGTGCTTGCTGGTTGCTCGTCGGGCGAAGATCAACCAGCACCTAAGGAGTTGACCTTCGCCGAGCAATATCCGGGTCCTTGGCACACTGACATTCGCGGAGATATCACAAGATCTCTGGCTCATCACCAGGCCCATGGATGTGGCGTCTACGTGTACAAACCCCGCTATAACGTCGATAGCGAATTTTTGGTTTATTGCTCGCCAGATGGATCCACAGATTGGACCGCATTTCTAGTGTGGCCACACATAGATGAAGTTACGGGACCCTCAACGATTGCAGCGTCGATTCCCCCTCCGGCGCTGTCTGAGCTCTAACATTGCGTTCAAGCCGAAATTGCATCGCTACGCCGTCAACATGGCAGAAAGAGCTTGCCATGTTGCCAGCTACGCGCTGCAATTCGGCTTAACTTAAGCGTTAGGCCGCATGAAAAAGATCCTCGTTGACTCTTGCGTTTTTATCAACGCCATGAAAGAGGACTCGGTGCACCGAGATCAGTGCGTGGCCTTCCTTGAGTGCCTAGAGAGATCTGGCACACCCATGACAATGCCGGCGCACGGTTGGTTCGAGGTCTGGTGCAACGTCAAGCGCGTCGAGAAGATCGACAAAACGTTCAAAGGTGTAAGTATCAATGGCCAATGGACCTTTCCAATTGAGCTAATCCACATAGATGACAAGTTCATTGGCAAGTACGGGAACATCCAAATTCCGTATGCTAAAGCCGGGGATCACATCTACTTGGTCTTGGCTCACGTCAATCAGTTCCCGCTGGTCACAACGGACAATGGCATGGCAAAAATTGCCAGGCAGATCGGCGTCAGCGTGTACAGCCCAGCGGAGTTTGTGGCATCCGAGCATGCGGCCTAACAATGCGTTCAAGCCGAAATTGCATCGCTACGCCGTCAACATGGCAGAAAAAGCTTGC
>CAMLSB010000177.1 GCA_946482565.1 uncultured Lysobacteraceae bacterium
CCATGTCGATCAGCACGCCATTGGCTTCGATGCGTTCGAGCACCGGCACCAGCGGCATCTCGATGTCGCGATAGACGCGCTCCAGCGCCGGCTCCGCGGCCAGGCGCGGACCCAGCACGCGATGCAGGCGCAGGGTGACGTCCGCATCCTCGGCGGCATAGCGGGTCGCGTCGTCGATCGCGACCTGCGCGAACGGGATCTGCTTCGCGCCCTTGCCCGCCACGTCGGCGTACTTGATCGTGTCGTAGCCGAGATAGCGCTTCGCCAGCGAATCCATGTCGTGGCGCGTCGCGGTCGCGTTGAGCACGAAGCTTTCCAGCATCGTGTCGTCGGTATAACCCGCGACGTCGATGCCGTGGCAGCGCAGGACGTGCAGGTCGTACTTGCCATGCTGCCCGACCTTGCGCTTGCCGGCGTCCTCGAACAGCGGGCGCAACGCGTCCAGCACTTCCTGCATCGGCAGTTGCCCCGGCGCACCGGGATACGCGTGGCCGACGGGGATGTAAACGGCGCGACCGGGCTCGACCGCGAAGCTCAGGCCGACGAGGTTCGCGCACAGGGCATCGAGCGAATCGGTTTCGGTGTCGAAGGCGAACCCGTCGGCGGCGCGCAGCGCTTCGATCCAGGCGTCGAGGCGGTCGCGGGTGAGGATCGCCTCGTATTCGCCCGGCGCGGACAGCGCGGGGTCCACGGCCGCCTCGCCGGCCGGCGCGACGGCGGCGGCACGCGCGTAGCCGGCCGCGGTGCCGCGCATCGCGCCGCCGCCTCCGGAACCACCCGCGGCGCCCGGCGCAGGTTCCGCCGCGACGTTGCCTTCCAGCTCGCGCAGCGCCTGGTTGAAGCCATAGCGTCCGTAGAGTTCTCGCAGCGCGGCGACGTCGCGCTCGCGCAGCGCCAGCGCGCGCGCCGGCAGCTCGAGCTCGACGTCGGTGCGGATCGTTACCAGCGTCCGGTTCAACGGCAGGCGCTCGACCCCGGCGCGCAGGTTCTCGCCGATCTTGCCCTTCATGCCGGGCGCGGCGGCGATCACGCCATCCAGGTCGCCGTAGTCGTTCAGCCACTTCGCAGCGGTCTTCGGGCCCACCTTGTCGATGCCGGGCACGTTGTCGATCGCATCGCCCATCAGCGCGAGCAGGTCGACGATGCGCGCCGCCGGCACGCCGAATTTCGCGACGATCGCTTCGTCGCCGTCGAGGCGGCTGCCGCTCATCGTGTTGACCAGCTCGATCCGGCCGCCCTCGCCGTACCCGCCCACCAGCTGGGCGAAATCCTTGTCGCTCGTGGAAATGGTGACGGCGCTGCCCTCGCGCGCCGCCTCCACCGCGAGCGTGCCGATCACGTCGTCCGCCTCGACCCCCGCGATGCGCAGGATCGGGAAGCCGAGCGCCTGCACGATGTCGCACATCGGCTGCACCTGCGCGCGAAGCTCGTCGGGCATCGGCGGGCGGTTGGCCTTGTATTGCGGATAGAGGTCGTCGCGGAAGGTCTTGCCGGGCGCGTCGATCACGAACGCCGCGCAGTCGGGCCGCTCCTTGAGCGTGGCCCGCAGCATGTTGACCACGCCGAACAGCGCGCCCGTCGGTTCGCCAGCCGCGTTGGTCAGCGGCGGCAGCGCGTGGAACGCGCGGTACAGGTAGGACGAGCCGTCGATCAGGACGAGGCGGTGGGCGGTCTGTTCGGGCATGGGCCGATTCTACCGGGCGGCACCTGCCCTGTACGCCGCGGTTTGCGCGCCGCATGCATGGCACTGGCGCATACTCGGCGCAGGCCCCACCGGAACCGACACCATGCGCAAGCCCGCCACGCCTGCCCTGCCCCCTGCGTTCCGGCTCGCCGTGCCGCTGCTGCTGGCGATGCTGCTGGGCGCCTGCGCGACCGGTGGCGCCGGTCTTCCGGGAACGCAGGCCGCGGGCGACGTTCCCGCCATTCCCGACGACGCGGTCGCCGCCGTGCGCACCGAAGACAACGGCGACGTCGTCACCGAATACCGCGTGCAAGGCCAGCTGCGCATGGTGAAGGTCGTTCCGTTCCGCGGCCCGGCCTATTACCTGGTGGATCGCGACGGCGACGGCCACATGGACCCGGCCAAGGGCGAAGTGCCGACGACGTGGTTCAAGCTGTTCTCGTGGTGAGGGCGCGGGCGCGCTAGCCGCGCGGGCCGCCCATCACGGGCAGCACCACGCCGTTGATGTAGGACGCGCATGCCGGCGACGCGAGGAACACGTACGCAGGCGACAGTTCTTCCGGTTGCGCCGGCCGCCCCATGTCGCTGTCCTGGCCGAACTTCGCCACCTTGTCCGCCGCCTGGTCGGCGGGATTCAGCGGCGTCCACACCGGGCCCGGCGCGACCGCGTTCACGCGTATCCCGCGCTCCAGCAAATTGCTCGCCAGCGACAACGTGAACGCGTGGATCGCGCCTTTCGTCGCCGCGTAATCGAGCAGGTGCTTGCTGCCGAACAGGCCGGTCTCCGACCCCGTGTTGATGATGCTGGCGCCCTTGCGCATATGCGGGAGCGCGGCGCGCGCCATGTGGAAGTAGCCGGCGATGTTGGTCTGCAGCGTCTCCTGCAGGTGTTCGTCGGTGATGTCCTCGAGCCGGGCGCTGTGCTGCTGGAACGCGGCATTGTTCACCAGCACGTCCAGCTGGCCGAAGGCCTCGATGACGTGGGCCACGAGGTCCTCGCAGAACGCGGGATCCTTCACGTCGCCCGCCACCGCGATGCAGCGACGGCCCTCCTTCTCGACGGCGCGCTTCGTCTCTTCGGCATCGCGGTCTTCGCTGAGGTAGGCGATGGCGACGTCGGCGCCTTCGCGCGCGAACAGGACGGCCACCGCACGGCCGATGCCGGAGTCGCCGCCGGTGACCAGCGCCACCATGCCTTCCAGCTTGCCGCTGCCCGCGTAATCGGGCGCGAGGAAACGGGGCCGCGGATCGAGTGCATGCTCCTCGCCGGGCTTGCGCTGGTGCTGCTTCGGCATCGGGTTCTCCGGCTGGCGCCGGGTGCCGGCCTGCACGGCCTTCTTCGCCGGCTTGCCGGCCTTTTTCACGGCGGACTTCTTCGCGGCCTTGCTTGCCTGCGTCGGCGCATTGCGCGCATCGGCTTCGCGCTGGATCGCGCGCTGTCGCGCCGTTGCCTGTTTCTTCGTCGCCATGGGGGCCTCCGGGCGACGATCGTCGCCACGAGGGCGTCCAAGCGGCGTGAGCGCACCGCCAGGTCTGTTCGCTAGAGCCCGGTCAGGTTCGCGTACGCGAGCACCAGCCATTTACTGCCGGCTTCGTCGAAATTCACCTGCACGCGCGCATGCGCGCCGCTGCCTTCGACATCGGTGACGAAGCCCGTGCCGAAGCTTGGATGCCGCACGTTCTGGCCGAGCCGGATCGCCGGAGATTCCAGCGACGCGTGGCCGGCATTGCGCGCGCGCGACGGCATCGCCGCCGCCATCGGCCGCGATACATGGACGCGCGGCCGCACCTCGTGCAGCAACGCCGCCGGGATCTCGCGCAGGAAGCGTGACGGGATGCCGTACATGTCGGAGCCGTGGATGCGCCGCGCTTCGGCATACGACAGCACCAGCTTCTGCCGCGCGCGGGTGATGCCGACGTAGGCGAGGCGCCGTTCCTCCTCGAGCCGCCCGCTTTCTTCCAGCGAACGGCCGCTCGGGAACAGGCCTTCCTCGAGGCCCGCCAGGAACACGATCGGGAACTCGAGCCCCTTGGCGCTGTGCAGCGTCATCAGCTGCACGCCGTCCTCGCCCGCCTGCGCCTGGCCTTCGCCGGC
>CAMLSB010000178.1 GCA_946482565.1 uncultured Lysobacteraceae bacterium
CGCGGCCTAGAATCGCGGCATGTCCGCCGTCCTGCGCTTCGACAACGTCAGCAAGCAATATCCGGGCGGCCATGCCGCCCTGAGCGACGTCAGCTTCGAGGTCCAGCCCGGCGAGATGCTCTTCGTCACCGGCCACTCGGGCGCGGGCAAGAGCACCCTGCTCAAGCTCATCCACCTCGCCGAGCGGCCCAGCCGCGGCGCGGTCCTGTTCGGCGGGACGAACCTGCTGAAGGTCCGCGGCCGGCGCGTGCCGCTGCATCGGCGCGAGGTCGGCGTGGTGTTCCAGGACCACCGCCTGCTGGCCGACCGCAGCGTGCAGGAGAACGTCGCGCTGCCGCTGATCCTGCGCGGCATGAAGCGCGGCGAGATCGGCAAGCGCGTGCGCTCGGTCCTCGACCGCCTCGGCCTGGCGGCGCGCGAACGCGCGCTGCCGACCCAGCTTTCGGCCGGCGAGCAGCAGCGCGTCGGCATCGCCCGCGCCCTGGTCGGCGAGCCGCGCCTGCTCGTCGCCGACGAACCCACCGGCAACCTCGATCCCACCCTGTCGGCGGAGATCATGGCGCTGTTCGCCTCGCTCCCCGAACGAGGCACCAGCGTGCTGGTCGCCAGCCACGACCTCGGCCTGGTGAAGCGCATGCGGCGCCGCGTACTGGTCCTCGACCACGGCCAGCTCGTCGACGACATTTCGCCGGAGGATCTGGCGGATGAGTAGCAACGGCGGGAATGGGGAAGAGGGAATGGGGAAGGGGGACGACATGCGATCGGGCGGTCGCCAGTCGAACCCGCATCACTCGGGTCTGGGCGCGTGGCTGGACCATCACGTCTATAGCCTCGTCGCGAGCCTCGGCCGTTTCCTCGGCAAGCCGTGGTCGAGCGCGCTCACCGTGGGCGTGATGGCGGTGGCGCTCGCGCTGCCGCTCGGCCTGTGGCTGGTGCTCGGCAACGTCGCGCGCTTTTCGGGCCAGGTGCAGCAGTCGCGCGAGATCGGCGTGTTCCTGAAGCAGGACGTGGATGCCGCGCACGCGAGCGCGCTCGCCGACACGCTGCGCGGCCGCAACGACGTGGCCAAGGTCGAACTGCGCACGCCGGAACAGGGCCTCGAGCAATTGCGCGCGGCCGGCCTCGGCGACGCCATCGACGCGCTGGGCGACGACGCGGCGAACCCGCTGCCGAGCCTGCTGATCGTGACGCCCGCGGGTGACGAAACGCTGCTCGCCTCGTCGCTGCAGGCGTTGCCGGAGGCGGGCCTGGTCCAGCACGACGCGCTGTGGCGCAAGCGACTCGACGGCTGGCTGCGCTTCGGCAACCGCGTCGCGCTGGTGCTGGCGGCGTTGCTCGGCCTGGGAGCACTGCTCGTGGTCGGCAACACGGTGCGCCTGGACATCCAGTCGCGCCGCGAGGAAATCGCGGTGCTGCAGCATCTGGGCGCGACCGACGGCTTCATCCGCCGGCCGTTCCTCTACCTCGGCGCGTGGTACGGCCTGGGCGCGGGTGCGGTCGCGATCGGCCTGCTCACGCTCGCCGCGATCGCCCTGCGCGCGCCGCTCGCCACGCTCGCGGCGAGCTACGGCAGCGATTTCGCGCTCGACGGCTTCCCGCCCGCCACCGCAGCCGGTGTCGTGGTTGGCTCGGCGGTGCTCGGCTGGCTCGGCGGCGGTGTTGTCGCCGGCCATTTCCTGCGCCAGACGCGACCCACCGACACCTGACGACACGCGACAGACGAGCACACGTGCAGAATCACGCCATGGAAGCGCAGTCCGCCACCAGCCTCGCCAAGCTCCGGCACGTCGTCACCGATGCGCCGCGGGTGATGGTGGTCGATGGTTCGAAGCTCGTCCGCAAGTTGATCGGCGACGTGCTGCAGCGCCAGCTGCCCGGCGCGCGCGTCATCGCCTGCGAGGGACTCGAGAGTGCGCGCGCCGCGCTTGCCGCCGAGCCCGTGGACCTCGTGACCACGGCACTGGTGTTGCCCGATGGCGACGGCCTCGCCGTCGCGCGCCTGGTGCGCGAAGCCGCGGGGCAGAGCTACGTGCCGGTGATCGTGGTCTCCGGCGACGTGCAGTCGCGGCTCGAGGCGCGCAGCCTCAACGACGACGTCACCGACTATTTCGACAAGGCGCTCGGCCACCAGGCGCTCGCCGAGTTCATCCGCGGCTACGTGCAGCCCGAGCCGGTGCCCGGCGCGCGCGTGCTCTACGTCGAGGACAGCCGCGTGGTCGCGGTGGCGACCAAGCGCATGCTCGAGCGCCAGGACCTCGAGGTGCTGCACTTCACCGAGGCCGAAGGCGCGCTCGACTACCTGCGCGGCGGCCATGCGCGCGGCGTGGTCGGCGCCGACCTCATGCTCACCGACGTCTACCTGAAGGGCCAGCTCAGCGGCGTCGAGCTGCTCGCCGAGATCCGCGGCCCGCTCGGCTATTCCAAGCGCGTGCTGCCGGTGCTGGTGATGACCGGCGACGCCAACGTCGAGAACCAGAGCCAGCTGCTGCGCGACGGCGCCAACGACCTGGTGCTCAAGCCGATCGAGGAGCGCCTGCTGGTGACCAAGACCCTGTTCCAGCTGCGCGTGGCGCGCCTGCCGGAACAGCGGAGCTTCTGAGTTGGGCGACGCGCCGGCCGACGACCGCATCGCGGCCGGGACGGCCGCCGCCGACGCTGGCGACCGCATCCACCTCGAGCCTTCGTGGAAGGCGCGCGTCGGCGATTACCTGCGCACGCCGCAGATGCAGGAGCTCTCGGCATTCCTGCGCGCGCGTCGCGCGGCGGGCGCGCGCATCTACCCGGCTGCGCGCGACATCTTCGCGGCGTTCGATGCGACGCCGTTCGACGCGGTGAAAGTGGTGATCCTCGGCCAGGATCCCTACCACGGCCCCGGCCAGGCGCACGGCCTGTGCTTCTCGGTGCAGCCTGGCACGGCGATCCCGCCGTCGCTCGACAACATGTTCAAGGAACTGCAGCGCGACCTCGGTGTTCCGCGCCCCGGCAACGGCTGCCTCCTGCCCTGGGCGCAGCAGGGCGTGCTGCTGCTGAATGCGGTGCTGACGGTCGAGGACGGCCGCGCCGGCGCGCATGCGGGCAAGGGCTGGGAAGGCTTCACCGACCACGTCGTCGAGACGTTGGCGCGCGAGCGCGAGGGCCTCGTGTTCCTGCTCTGGGGCGCCTACGCGCAGAAGAAGGGCGCGGTGATCGACCCGCGCCGCCACAAGGTGCTGAAGGCGCCGCATCCCTCGCCGTTGTCGGCGCATCGCGGCTTCATGGGCTGCGGGCATTTCTCCGCGGCGAACGAATATCTCGCGCGCCGCGGCGAGCGGCCGATCGACTGGGCGTTGCCCGCCAGCCCCGCCACGTCCGCTTGACACGGAATGTGATGAGATTCGTGTACGGAACCCGCCCCGGGACCGTGAAACGTTCCATGAATGGAACGCTGCGGAACCCTGGCCGTCCTTAGCAGTCATACCTACCCACTGCTAAACTCGATCCCATGAACGAGGCCGCCATGTCCCCGACCCGACCCTCCACCACCGCCCTGACGCCTGCCCTGGCCGTCGGCAGCCTGCCGGTTCCCTCCGCGCTCGGCTCGCTCGATGCCTACGTCGGCGCCGTGCACCGGATCCCGGTGCTGTCGGTCGAGGACGAGCAGCGACTGGCGCGCCGCTATCGCGACAACGAGGACCTCGACGCCGCGCGCGAGCTGGTGATGTCGCACCTGCGCTTCGTCGTGCACGTCGCCCGCGGCTACAGCGGCTACGGCCTGC
>CAMLSB010000179.1 GCA_946482565.1 uncultured Lysobacteraceae bacterium
GGCTTGCGCCGCCGCGGCGGGCGCGGCCTGCGACGAAGCGCGCGAAGCCGAAGCCGACGCGGCCGCGGCCGCGCGCCTGGAACTGGCGGCCGCAGCTGGCGTCGCCACCGCCCCGGCCGGCGCGCCACCGCCCTGCTCCCGTGGCGTCCCTTCGCCGATGAATTCCACCTGCACCACGTCCTCGCCCTGCCGCGCCGGCGGCTCGCCGCCGAAGCGGGCGTACGCCAGCCACAACAGCAGGATCGAGAAGAACACCTGCAGCAGCAGCGCGATCGCGAACGCGACGATGCGTTGCGCGCGTTCGTCGTCGGGCGCCGGAAACCATTCCTGGCGCCAGAGCGCGGCGAAAGCCTGCGGCGGACTGAGTTGCGGCAACCGGCGCGGTGGCATGCGCGGTTCGCGCAGGGCGAGCAGCGCGACGATCGCATCGGCAGGCGCGCCGGTGATCGCGCCCACGCGCTCGCGCATCACGATGAACCATGCGCGCCAGCCCGGCGGGAACTCGCCCGGCGGCGTTTCGGGACGCAGCGAACGGCGCGAGCGCCGGCGCAATGCTTCGATCAGTTCGGCCGAGGAGAACACTCGTGCCGGGGCCTGGTCACGCCGTGCCGCGCGGCACGTACGGCGCGTCGCCGGTGTCGTGGTCGGTCGCGTCGCGCACCGCCGTCACCCCCGGAACCTTCGCCAGCAGCGTCTTCTCGATCCCCTGCTTGAGGGTGACGTCGACCATGCCGCAACCGTGGCAGCCACCGCCGAAGCGCAGCACCACCACGCCGTCGGACGTGACTTCCTGCAGCGCCACGTTGCCGCGATGCATCGCCAGTTGCGGATTGATCTCGTGTTCGATCACCCAGTACACCCTGTCGACCAGCGACGCCGAACCGTCCGGCGCCTCGCCCTTGATCTTCGGCGCCCGGATCTGCAGCTGGCCGCCGGTGGCCTGCTGCGTGTAGTCGATCTGCGCGCCGTCGAGGAAGCGTACGCTGGCCGCCTCCACCCACAATGTGAAGCCCTCGCAGTCGACGGCCCACTCGTCGCCGCCGAGATCGGCCGGCTCGGCGAATTCCAGGCGCACGTCGGCCTGCGCGGTGCCGGGCATGTGCGCGGACAGGCGCACGCCCAGCCCGGGCAGGGCCTCGCGGTCGATGAGCTTGCGGAAATGGGCCTGCGCCGACTCGGAAATCTGGATCATGCGGCTATTCTAGCGGTCCCCCATGGCCCGGAGGACGCCGCCCATGTCCGACCTCGTACCGCTCGTTCAGGCCCATTGCATCCTCCGCAGCGGCACCGAACACCGCCTGCCCGAAGCGCGGGTGCGCGAGTTGTTGCCGCAGGTCCCCGGCTGGCAAACCGCCGAGGAAGGCCGCGCCCTGGTCCGCGAATTCCGCTTCAAGGATTACTACCGGACGATGTCGTTCGTGAACGCGCTCGCGCATATGGCGAACACGGAGGACCACCATCCCGACCTCTCGGTGCACTACGACCACTGCGTCGTCCGCTACAGCACGCACGACGCCGGTGGCCTCTCGGAGAACGACTTCATCTGCGCGGCGCGCGCCTCCGCGCTCCATCCCGGCTAGAGGTTGTCGAGGACGGCGAGGAGGTCGGGGGGCAGCGGCGCGCTGAGCACGTAGGGCGTCTTGCCGTCATCGAGCGCGAATTCGAGCGAGGCCGCGTGCAGGAACAGGCGCTTCAGGCCGGCCTGGTCGCGCAGGCGCTTGTTGACCTCGGGGTCGCCGTACTTGTCGTCGCCCGCGACCGGATGCCCGATGTGCCGCGCATGCGCGCGGATCTGGTGGGTGCGGCCGGTCTCGATGCGCACTTCGCAATACGACTGCCCGCCGCGGCGCTCGAGCATGCGGAAATGGCTGAGCGAGGGCTTGCCGGCCGCATCGACCTGGACGTGCCGTTCGCCGCCCTGGCGCAGGCCGACGTGCAATGGCGCGTCCACGCTCATCACCCCATCGGGCATGCGGCCGGTGAGCAGCGCGAGATAGCGCTTCCGCAGGCCGCCGCCCCGGCCCGGACCCGAATCCTCGCGCATCAGCGCCTGCAGTTCGGACAGCGCGGACCGCTTCTTGGCCACCACCAGCACGCCCGAGGTGTCCCGGTCGAGGCGGTGCACCAGCTCGAGTGACTGGTTGGGCCGCAGGGCGCGCAGGGTCTCGATGGCGCCGAAGGAAATGCCGCTGCCGCCGTGGCTGGCCACGCCCGACGGCTTGTCGACCACCAGCAGGCGGGCGTCCTCGAACAGGATCGAGGCCTCCATGGCCTCGAGCAGGCCGCGGGCCGGCGTGCCCCGCTCGGCGGCCGCCTCCAGCCGGACCGGCGGAATCCGGACCTCGTCGCCGCCTTCGAGCCGGCGGTCGGCCTTGGCCCGGCCGCCGTTCACCCGGACCTGCCCTGAGCGGACCAGCTTGTAGACCAGGCTGCGCGGCGCGCCCTTCAGCTGCCCCAGCAGGAAGTTGTCCAGCCGCTGCCCGGCACGGTCGTCGGGGACCCGCACGGTGCGGGCCGCGGCGGGGCGATCGGGCGGTTCGGGAGGGGCCATCGGGACGCCTTGATCTGCTACACTCGCCGGGCGAGATAAGGGTTTGATTTCGCTGGGAGTTGCCCCTTCGCCACTTCGGTGGCGAAAGGCGGGCGCGGGCCGAAAGCCCTCCTCCCTCGATCTCCGGCAGCAGCACGCGACCACCGCCCCCGGGGCGGCCATGTTAGCGGCTCGCCGGCAACCCCGGCCATCGCCCGGTGCGTCAGAGCCACCGGCGCTGAACACGACCCGCGCGTCGCATCCCCGGATGCGACGCCGGCCCGCAACACAGGACAATGCAACAAGCGCTCCCGCGGCCCGCCGTGGTGTCGTAGCGCTGGAAAACTCGAACCGTCGCCGCGCGTCCGTTTTCGCGCAGTGGCGGTCGGTGGTGTCCAGAGGCGAAACGCCCACGGCGTCGTCGCGCGAAGCAGCGCGCGAGGAACGCCACCATGAAGAGAATGCTCATCAACGCGACGCAGGCGGAAGAACTGCGCGTCGCGATCGTCGACGGCCAGTCGCTGTACGACATCGACATCGAACAACCTGCCAAAGAGCAGAAGAAGTCCAACATCTACAAGGGCCGCATCACCCGGCTCGAACCTTCGCTGGAAGCCGCCTTCGTCGAGTACGGCGGCGAGCGCCACGGCTTCCTGCCGCTGAAGGAAATCTCCCGCGACTATTTCCAGGCCGGCGTCGACCCGAACAAGGGCACGATCCGCGAGCTGCTGCGCGAAGGCCAGGAAGTGGTCGTGCAGGTCGACAAGGACGAGCGCGGCAACAAGGGCGCCGCCCTGACCACGTTCATCTCGCTGGCCGGCCGCTACATGGTGCTGATGCCGAACTCCCCGACCGCCGGCGGCGTCTCGCGCCGGATCGAGGGCGAGGACCGCGCCGAACTCAAGCGCGCGATGGACGCGCTGCAGATCCCCGACGAGATGGGCGTGATCATCCGCACCGCCGGCGTCGGTCGCGACGCCGAAGAGCTGCAGTGGGACCTGGACTACCTGCTGAGCGTGTGGAAGGCCGTGGCCGAGGCCGCGCTGAGCAAGCCGGCGCCGTTCCTGATCTACCAGGAATCGCGGCTGATCATCCGCGCCCTGCGCGACTACATGCGCGCCGACATCGGCGAGATCCTGGTCGACACGCCGGAAATGTACGAGGAAGCGCATGAGTTCGTGCAGCAGGTCATGCCGCACAACCTGCGCAAGCTCAAGCA
>CAMLSB010000180.1 GCA_946482565.1 uncultured Lysobacteraceae bacterium
CTTGCGCGTGCTCGACGGCGAAGGCCAGCGCCTGCCCGCCGGCCTGCCCGATCGCCTGAAGAAAGACGCCTGAAGCGATGGGTCGCTGGCGCCCGCCCGCGGCGCAGTCCACCGCGCTGGTCACGGCGCAGGGCCATGCGCGGTTGAAGGCGGAACTCGACGAACTCTGGCGCGTGCGCCGCCCCGAGGTGGTGCGCGCGCTCGCCGCGGCGGCAGCCGAGGGCGATCGTTCCGAGAACGCCGAATACATTTACCGCAAGAAGCAGCTCGGCGAGATCGATCGGCGCGTTCGTTACCTCGGCAAGCGGCTGGAGGCGCTGCGCGTGGTGGACACGGCGCCGACCGATCGCGAAGCGGTGTACTTCGGCGCGATCGTCGAAGTCGAGCGAATCGATACCGGCGACATCGCGCGCCATCGCATCGTGGGCCCAGACGAGACCGACGCCACGCTCGGGTACATCAGCATCGACTCGCCGCTGGCGCGGGCGATGCTCGGCAAGCGCATCGACGACGAGTTCGAGGCCGAATTGCCCGCGGGCGCGGCGCGCTTCGCCATCGTGGCCGTGGATTACGACGCGGCCTGATTCCCGCCTTCGTCGTCGAGGTCGATCTCGGGGATGCCCTTCTCGCCCGCGTCCTGCGGCGCGCACTCGCGCGCGGCCTTCGCCAGCGCCTCGTACCGCGCCTGGAAATCCACCAGGTCGGCTTCCTCGAGTTCCTCCAGGTCCAGCAGCTTGTTGTGCGCGCCTTCCGTGGCCCGGATCAGTTCGTCGAGCTTGATCTGCAGCGCCTGCGTGTCGCGGTTCTGGCTGGCCTGGATCAGGAACACCATGAGGAAGGTGACGATCGTCGTGCCGGTGTTGATCACCAGTTGCCAGGTGTTGCTGAACTTGAACAGCGGGCCGGTGATCCCCCACAGCAGCACCACCCCCACCGCGAGCGCGAAACACAGCGGCCGGCCGGTGAATCGCGATGCCGCCTTCGCGATGCGGGTGAACCAGCCGAGCTTGCGCATTCCTTCTCCTCCGCGCGCCGTGGGGCGCATGTTCATGACTGCCGTCAGATGCCGGCGTACCAGTCGTACTTCCGGTCCTCCCAGAAGCCACCCTTGCCGCCGTCGATGCCAGCGTAGCTGTCGACGATGCGGATGGCGTGAACGTACTTGGCGTGCTTGTAGCCGAGCTTGCGCTCGATGCGCATCCGCACCGGCGCGCCATTCGCGACCGGCAGCGGCGCGTCGTTGAGGCGGTGGGCCGCGATGGTCTGCGGGTGGTACGCGTCCTCGAGGTCGATGCTTTCGTAGTAGCGCGAGCCGTCGCCGGCCATGTCGTCGAGGCAATCGAACACGACGTAGCGCGCGCCTGGACGCAGCCCGGCGAGGTCGAGCAGGTGCGCCAGCGGCACGCCCTGCCATTTGCCGATCACGCTCCAGCCTTCCACGCAATCGTGGCGCGTCACCTGGGTGCGCTGCGGGAGCGCGCGCAAGGCATCGAGCGAGAATTCGAGCGGCCGCCGCACCAGCCCGTCCACGCGCAGCCTGTAGCCGGCGAATCCCTGCGCCTTCAACGCGAGGTATTCCGGCGTTCGCGGATTGGTCGATCCGTTCGGGCGGAACACCGGCGAGACGAGCGATTCCGGGAATTCGGCGGCGAGCCGGTTGCCGGTGAGCGCTCGCTGCACGCGCATCGACAGCGGCTCCGCGGCGGACAGCACCGATACCGTGCGCGGCTTGCGCGACAGCGCATCGCAGCCCGACAGCAGGCCGGCGCCCGCGCCGGCCACGAGACCGTGCAACAGCCGTCGACGCGACACCAGCAGGTCAGTCATCGCCGCCCTCCCCCATCGCACCGCCCGCGCGCGGCCAGCGCACGCGAAAGCGCCCCGTCAGCATGGAACGCAGGTGGTTCAGCGGCCCCGCGTACACGACCATCAGCACGTGGACCACGAAGAACAGCACGAACAGCGCCATCGCCGCGAAGTGCAGCGCGCGCGCGGACTGCCGCCCGTCGATGAACTGCAGCCACGGGCCGAGCAGGCTGTCCATCTGCGGCGACATCGACAGCCCGGTCAGGATCGCCAGCGGCGCCAGCACGAACACCACGCCGAGATAAGCGAGCTTCTGCAGCGGGTTGTAGCGCAGCGCGTCCTCGCCGACGGGGTGGCGGAAGCGCAGGTGGTCGCCGATCGAACGCGCGATGCCGCGCCAGTCGCGGCGCCGCATCGCCAGCTCGTCGCGCAGGTGCCGGCTGGCCAACGACCAGGCCAGGTAGCACGCGCCATTGATCACCCACAGCCACGCGAAGAAGAAGTGCCAGCGCCGCCCCATCGCCAGCGATCGATAGCCGGGGATCGTCATCCAGCCGGGAATGCCGTCGCGGAAGGCCACCAGCGGGTGCGCGAAGTCGGACACCTGTCCCCAGTACAGCGCCGGGTGGGCATTGAGGACCTGCAGGCCGCTGCCGACGAGGACGAACAGGCACAGGACGTTGATCCAGTGCATCCAGCGCAGCGGGGCCCGATGCCGCAGCACCGTGCGCCACTCGAAGTCCCGGCCGTCGCCGTCCGTCGCCATGGCGCCGATCCTACCGCGTCGGGATGCCGGGAGAGCGGCTCCGGGGTTGGGCGGTGGAATCGCGAGGGGCCTTCCCCACGAAGCGGGGATGCGCGCTCGGTGGGGGCGGCGCGAATGCGTGTGTGTGGGCCGAGCGGCCATGGATGGCCGCGCCCGCGGAGTCAGGCACGGACGCCTGACCGACGCGGCGGACCACACACACGCATTCGCGTCGCCCAGCCCCGAAGCGACGCAGCTCTTACCGCGAAGTTTCGCCGTAGAGGTCGTGCTCGTCGCTGCCGAGGATCTCGACGTCGACGAACTGGCCCGACACCAGCCCGGCCGCAAACCCATCCTGGACCTGGACGACGCCGTCGATCTCCGGCGCATCGGCCATCGACCGCGCGATCGCGAGCTCGCCATCGATCGCGTCGACGATGCAGCGCTGGACCGTGCCGACCTTGGCCTCCAGTCTCCCGGCGCTGATCGCGGCCTGCCGCTCCATGAAGCGCGCGAGGCGCTCCTGCTTCACTGCTTCCGGCAGCGGATCGGGCAGCGCGTTCGCGGCGGCGCCTTCGACCGGCGAATACGCGAACGCGCCAACGCGGTCGAGCTGCGCCTCGTCGAGGAAATCGAGCAGCTCCTCGAACTCGGTTTCGGTCTCGCCGGGGAAACCGACGATGAAGGTCGAGCGGATCGTGAGTTCGGGGCAGATGGCGCGCCAGCGCTGGATGCGCTCCAGCGTGCGGTCGACCGCGCCCGGGCGCTTCATCAGCTTCAGGATGCGCGGGCTGGCGTGCTGGAACGGGATGTCCAGGTACGGCAGCAGCACCGGCATGCCGTTGTGGGTCTGCGCCATCAGCGGGATGACGTCGTCGACGTGCGGATACGGGTACACGTAATGCAGCCGCGTCCAGGCGCCCAGTTCGGACAGGCCTTCGCACAGCGCCTTCATGCGCGTCGCGTAGGCCTTCCCGCGCCATTCGCGCTCGGCGTATTTCAGGTCGACGCCGTAGGCCGAGGTGTCCTGCGACACCACCAGCAGCTCGCGCACGCCGCCCTTCACCAGGCGCTCGGCTTCGCGCAGCACGTCGTCGACCGGGCGCGAGGCGAGGTCGCCGCGCATCGACGGGATGATGCAGAAGCTGCAGCGGTGGTTGCAGCCCT
>CAMLSB010000181.1 GCA_946482565.1 uncultured Lysobacteraceae bacterium
CGATGTCGGCCGAGCTGGATGATCCCTTCATCCTGCTGCACGACAAGAAGATCTCGAACGTGCGCGACCTGCTGCCCGTCCTCGAGGGCGTGGCCAAGGCCGGCAAGCCGCTGCTGATCGTCGCCGAGGAAGTCGAGGGCGAGGCCCTGGCCACCCTCGTGGTCAACACCATCCGCGGCATCGTCAAGGTCTGCGCCGTGAAGGCGCCGGGCTTCGGCGACCGCCGCAAGGCGATGCTGGAAGACATGGCCACCCTGACCGGCGGCACCGTGATCTCGGAGGAAGTCGGCCTGTCGCTGGAGAAGGCCACGATCAAGGATCTCGGCCGTGCCAAGAAGATCCAGGTCACCAAGGAAAACACCACCATCATCGACGGCGCCGGCAACACCAGCGACATCGAGGGCCGCATCAAGCAGATCAAGGCGCAGATCGAGGACACGTCCTCCGATTACGACCGCGAGAAGCTGCAGGAGCGCGTGGCCAAGCTGGCCGGTGGCGTGGCGGTGATCAAGGTCGGCGCCTCGACCGAGATCGAGATGAAGGAGAAGAAGGCGCGCGTGGAAGATGCGCTGCACGCGACCCGCGCCGCGGTGGAAGAAGGCGTGGTCCCGGGCGGCGGCGTGGCCCTGGTGCGCGCGCTGCAGGCCATCGGCGAGCTCAAGGGCGCCAACGAAGACCAGAACCACGGCATCGTGATCGCCCTGCGCGCCATGGAAGCCCCGCTGCGCGAGATCGTCACCAACTGCGGCGAGGAGCCGTCGGTGGTCCTCAACCAGGTCAAGGAAGGCAAGGGCAACTACGGTTACAACGCCGCGACCGGCGAGTACGGCGACATGATCGCGTTCGGCATCCTCGACCCGACCAAGGTCACCCGTTCTGCCCTGCAGAATGCGGCCTCGATCGCCGGCCTGATGATCACCACCGAGGCGATGGTCGCCGAGGCGCCGAAGAAGGACGAGCCGGCGATGCCGGGCGGCGGCGGTGGCATGGGCGGCATGGGCGGCATGGATTTCTGAATTCGCTCCGCGAACTCAGAACTTTTACGCAGCGCCATCCCCAGCCCTCGCCGCCGTTGGCGGCGACCGCCCCCAACTAGGGGGCTGGGCTCAAAGGCAACAGCAGAGAGCCCCGCTTCGGCGGGGCTTTTTGTTGGGCGAGGTCTTCGTGCGATCCTTGCGGCATGAACGCGCGAACGGACACGGACGTACTGATCATCGGCGGCGGCCACAACGGCCTCGTCTGTGCCGCCTACCTGGCGGCGGCGGGGTTGCAGGTGCGCGTGCTCGAGCGGCGCGGCATCGTCGGCGGGGCGGCGGTCACCGAGGAATTCCACCCGGGCTTCCGCAATTCGACCGCCAGTTACACGGTCAGTCTGCTCAACCCGATGGTGATCCGCGACCTGCGCCTGCAGCAGCACGGGCTGCGCGTGGTCGAGCGGCCGTACGCGAATTTCCTGCCGCTGCCGGACGGGCGCAGCTTCCGCCTGGGCGGCGAGCATGGACAGGCCGAGGTGGCGAAGTGGTCGGTGCGCGATGCCGAGCGCCTGCCCGCGTACTACGCGATGCTGGACCGCGTCGTCGCCGTGCTGCGCGAACTGATGCCGCGCACGCCGCCGAACGTGTCGGACCGTTTCGTGCTCGCCGACTGGCTCGCGTCGTACACCGTCGCGAAACAGCTCAAGCATCTCGACATGCGCGGCCGCCGCGACCTGCTCGACCTGTTCGCGAAATCCGCCGGCGAACTGCTGGACTCGTACTTCGAGTCGGAGCCGCTGAAGGCGGTGCTCGGCTGGGACTCGGTGGTCGGCAATTTCGCCAGCCCGTATACGCCGGGCAGCGCCTACGTGCTGCTGCACCACGTGTTCGGCGAGGTCAACGGCAAGACCGGCGCGTGGGGGCACGCGATCGGCGGCATGGGCGCGATCACGCAGGCGATGCGCAGGGAGTGCGAGGCGCGTGGCGTCGCGATCGAAACCGATGCGGCGGTCGAGCAGGTGCTGGTCGAGGGCGGGCATGCCGTCGGCGTGCGCCTGGCCGACGGCCGCGAGCTGCGTGCGAAAACCGTCGCGTCGAACCTCAACCCGAAGCTGCTGTACCAGAAGCTGGTGCCGCGCGAATCGCTCGACAGCGACGTCGCCGAGCGCATGGATCGCTACCGTTGCGGCTCGGGCACGTTCCGCATGAATGTCGCGCTGTCGGAGCTGCCGGACTTCATCGCGGCGCCGGGCACGCAGGTGCAGCCGCACCACCAGAGCGGCATCCTGGTCGGGCCGTCGCTGCGCTATTTCGAGCAGGCCTACTTCGATGCGAAGTCGAAGCAGTACAACGCGGGCTGGGCGCGCGCGCCGATCGTCGAAGTGGTGATCTCCTCCACGCTCGACGACACGCTGGCGCCGCCGGGACAGCACGTGGCGAGCCTGTTCTGTCAGCACGTGCATCCTGAAGTCGATGGCGGGTGGGATGCGCATCGCGACACGGTCGCGAAGCTGATGATCGATGCCGTCGACGCGTACGCGCCGAACTTCCGTCGCAGCGTGCTCGGCTACAAGGCGCTGTCGCCACTCGACCTGGAACGCGAGTTCGGCCTGGTCGGCGGCGACATCTTCCATGGCTCGCTGGGCCCCGACCAGTTGTTCAGCGCGCGCCCGCTGCTGGGGCAGGGCAACTATCGCGGTGCGTTGCCGGGCCTGTACCTCTGCGGGTCCGGTACGCACCCCGGCGGCGGCGTCACCGGCCTGCCGGGGCGCAATGCCGCGCGCGAGATCCTGCGCGACCTGCGGCGCGGGCCAAGGCCGGAATAAGGCGCGATGCGGCGGACCGCTCCCCATATCCTGAACCGCCCGGTTTTCTTTTGCAGTGCAGCGTGCATCCCCGCTAACGATTCCTTCACGATGGCCCTGCATCCCGACGTGGGGGAGGGAGCAGGCCCGCAACCGGTTCGTCCGGGGCGGGCTTTTTACTTGCACGAGGTCGGCAACACCGGCGCGGCTGCCCGGATGAGCCCGCGATGAGCGCCGCCGCCGAACTCGACGCCGTCGTCGAACGCGCGCTGCAACGCCTGCGCGCCGCGGGTCCCCGGTTGAACGGGTTGATGGAAGCGCCGGACGCCGAGGCGCAGGTCGCGCGCGTCGCGATCGCGAGCGACTTCGCCATCACCACCTTCGCGCGCCAGCCGGCGTGTCTTGTTGCATTGCTCGCGGGCGAAGCGGCACCGCCGATGCCGGTGCTCGACGCCGGCAACCGCGAAGAATGGGGCGCGTTGCTGCGTCGCCATCGCGCGGCCGCATCCGCGCGCCTGGCGTGGCGCGACATCAACGGACTCGACGACGTCGATGCCACGCTGGCGGGCAGCACCGCGCTCGCCGATGACTGCCTGCGGATCGCGCTCGGTGCGCTGGAGGACGACTTCGCGGAACGCCATGGCCATGTGCGCGGCCACGACGGCGCACCGCAGCGGCTCGTCGTGTTCGCGCTCGGCAAGCTCGGCGGTGGTGAACTCAACTTCTCGTCCGACGTGGACCTGGTCTACGGCTACGAGGAGGATGGCGAGAGCGACGGACCGCGTCCGCTCGCGGCCGAGCAGTACTACGGGCGCCTCGGCCAGCAGCTGGCGAAACTGCTCGACGAAACGACCGCCGAAGGCTTCAGCCATCGCGTCGACCTGCGCCTGCGGCCCTTCGGCAATGCCGGGCGCGTGGCGTG
>CAMLSB010000182.1 GCA_946482565.1 uncultured Lysobacteraceae bacterium
TCCAGACCATCGGCCGCGCCGCGCGCAACCTGCGCGGCAAGGCGATCCTGTACGCCGACCGCACCACCAACTCGATGCAGCGCGCGATCGAGGAAACCGACCGTCGCCGCCAGAAGCAGGTCGAGTACAACGCCGAGCACGGCATCACCCCGCAGAGCGTGCAGCGCGCGGTCATGGACGTCATGGAAGGCGCGCGCGCCGAACCGGGCGTGGTCAAGGTCGGCAAGGGCCGTGGCCGCCGCGTGGCCGAAGTGGCCGAGGACTACGCGCTGCTCAGCCCGTCCCAGGCGGCCGCGCGGGCGAAGGAGCTGGAGCAGAAGATGCACCAGCATGCCCGCGACCTGGAGTTCGAGGAAGCGGCCCGGGCCCGCGACGAGCTGCGGCGGCTCAAGGAAGCCCGGCTCGGTTCCTGAGGCACCGCCGCCCACCGGCTTCGCTATGATGCGTCCGGGGAATCCTCAGGGAAGAAGCGATGGTCCGTTCCGGCATCGTGCGTACGGCGCTTGCCATCCTGATGGCAGGCCTGTTGGTCATGGCTTGCGTCGCATCGCGCGATGGCAGCGTCGCCGCCCTGCAGCGCGTCACTGGCCACGCCAGCGACCAGGCACAGGGCGCGAGCAAGCCTGCAGTCGTGCGGATCATGGCGATTCCCGCCTCGACCGGTCGACCGGCGCCGATCGAACTCGATCGCGACACCATGCGCCAGGCATTGCGGCGCGGCGAACTCGCCATCCAGCTGGCCGATGGAACGCGTTATGCGGTGCGCATCGAAAGCGAGCGGCGCGACTTCGGCGGCCGTTCGACATTCGTCGGCCGGGTGAAGACGCGGACCGGCATGCAGTCCGCCGTGCTGACCTTCGGCCCCGATGCGGTCTTCGGCGTGCTGCCCATGCCCGATGGCAGGACATTGTCCATCAGCACCACCAACGGCGTCGTCGGCGTCGCGCTCTCGGGCGGCATCATTCCCCCGGGCAGGGAAGATCGCCCCGTTCCCGACTACGTGGTGCCGGGCCAGGCAGCCCATGCCGATTCCACGAGAGCGCACGCGCGGGCTGCCGCGCTGCTCCCCGGAACGCCGGCATCGCTTGCCGGGCAGCCAGGCGGCAGGCAAGCGCTGCGACCGGGTGAACCGGGTGACGAAGCACCGGGCGCGAGCACGCTGCCGGAAGTGCGGATCGACCTGCTCGGCCTGTATGGCGATGATCTCGTGGCCTATCGCGGCAGCGCGGCCGCAGCGGAAACGGAAGTCGCCAGCATGGTGGCCATCGCCAACCAGGCGCATATCGACAGCGGTTCGCGGGTGCGGCTCAACCTTGCGGCAATGCGCCGCATTTCCTTTCCCGAAGGCCGTTACAGCGGTGACCTGCTGGGCGATCTCCGTGCGAACCAGATTGCGGGGCTGGACGTGCCTAGCGCGCGCGACGCCGCGGGCGCCGACCTGGTGTTCATCCTGCGCAACTATGTGCCGGGTGATCCGGCTTGCGGCATCGCCTATCTCGCTTCCATGGAGAACCGCAGCAACGTCGACGACGGGCTCGCGTATTCGGTGAGCGGGACAGGGCTGTGCGGCCCGTACACCCTGGCGCACGAACTCGGCCACAACCTGGGCGCCATGCACGATCGCGCAACCAGCACGGCGGCGGGGAATACCACATACGGTGCCTATTCGTACTCGTTCGGCTACACGGCTTGCGTCGGGGACGGGGGATTCGCAACGATCATGGCGTACCAGACCAGCAACGATTGCTACAAGGATCGGGTGGGCTACTTTTCCACCCCCTCGGTGCAGGACTGTTTCGGCATGCCATGCGGGGAAGCGGACAGGGCCGACGTCGTCCGCGGTTTCAACCGGATCGCCACCGCCGTCGCGGCGTATCGCGATCGCCCCGGAAGCCTGTCGATTGCCGACGTCGAGGACATCGAGCCGCGATCGGGGGACACGCGGTGGGTCAGCGTGCCCATCCGGCTGACCGGCGTCGCGCCGGCTGGCGGCGTGGCGATCAAGGCCAGGATCGTGGGCGGCACCGCGACGCCCGGCGTCGATTATGAGGCCGAGCCGGAAACGACGCTGTCCATTCCCGCCGGCGAGCGCAGCGCGAGCCTCCTGATCGCAGTCCTCCCGGACGACGCGGTCGAAGGCGATGAAACGATCCGCGTCCACGTGGATGCCAACACCGATGTCGCCCGCGCCGACGCGATCGTGACCATCGACGACGACGACCCCCGCATGATCATCCGTGGCGCGATGCGTTTCCCCGGGAGCAAGCCGGGGGCCGCAATCCCGATGGTCGTGTACAGCGGGGACGGCATCAACAGCGACTACGTCATGCAGGTCGCTCCGCCGGATTTCCGGTACGAGATTCCGGTCGTCGCCGGTTTCACGGTGACACTGCAAGCCCAGCCACCTGCCCCGTATGCGCCGTTGTACCTGCAGCTCGGGCAGGTCGATACCGACATCCAGCACGACTACGACATTCCGCTCGGCGCCAGGGTCTCCGGGCGACTTCTGGTGCCGCAAGGCGGGTTGGCCCCTGAGCAACCTGTCGAAGTCGAGGCCACGACCCAGTACCAGGGATTGGGATTCTTCGCATCGAGTTGGCGGCTGATGCCGGGCGAATCCTTCGACTACCTGGCACCGCCCGGGACGAAGGTGACGATCAGCACGTCATCGTCCCCTCCCTACGCGCCCTACCGGAAAGTCTTCGAGCGGATCGACGGCGACCACGTCAGCGACATCCAGCTTTCGACGCTTCCGTCGCTCGTCGTGTCCAGTCGCGACGACGCCTTCGACGAAGAGAACCCCGGCCAGGACGGAGGCTACGCCGTCGTCCTGTTCGAACTGTCCGCTCCCGCCCCGGCAGAAGGCGTGACGTTCCACTACACCGTCGCTCCCGGGAGCGCGGAGCCGGGCGCGGACTACGTGCCCGTCAGCGGCAACCTCAGGATCGAGCCGGGCGCGCAGATGGAGTCCGTTCTCGTGCACATCGAGCAGGACACGCTGGCCGAGGGAGACGAGGACTTCTACGTGGACGTCGACGACGTCGTCGGAGCGGTCGTGGAAATCCCGCGTTCCCGCGTCCTCATCCGCGACAACGATGGTCTCGCGCCGCCTCCGTCCGTCGCGCTGTCCGGCGCCGCCCGGCAATACGAAGGCGCCGCCGGAACCCGGGATGCCTTCCATGCCGTCGTGCGGCTCTCGGCGCCCGCGCCGGAAGGGGGCGTCGAGATCGCGTACTACACGGCTTCCGGTTCCGCGACGGCTGGCGTGGATTTCGTCCCCGTCGTCGGAAGGCTGACCTTCGCCCCCGGCGAAACCGAGACCACCATCGACATCCCGTGGCTGGGCGACGACCTGGCCGAGTCCGACGAGTATTTCGATTTCATCGTCCAGCCACTGCGGGGAGCGGTGCCGGCACCTGCTTCGTCGATCCGGTTCGTCCTGCGCAACGACGACCAACGGCCTCCGTCGGTTCCGCAGTCGCCGCCATGCCTGGCAGCGCGGAAGGAGGGCGGCCACCCCGGGATGCCGGGCCTGCGGCCTTGTCAATGAAGCGCCCGCTGGCTAGAATCACCGGCCCCCAAGCGGGGCATTCCGGGCGGTTAGCTCAGCGGTAGAGCACTACCTTGACATGGTAGGGGTCACAGGTT
>CAMLSB010000183.1 GCA_946482565.1 uncultured Lysobacteraceae bacterium
AGGTGCGCTGGCTCTAGCCGGAAGCGCCTGGCCCGCCGGGTGCATCGGGCGCGGCGGCGGCGTCGTCGCATGCGATCGCGATGCGGTCGCGCCCGGCCTGCTTGGCGGTGTACAGCGCGGCGTCCGCGCGCCGCAAGGCTTCCCCCATCGGCTCATCGGGCGCGGCGAAGGCGATGCCGGCGCTCAGCGTGATCGTCCGCTCGCCGGCGACGCTCGCGAAATCCTCGCGCACTCGCTGCGCGAAGCGCTGCACCGCGCCGGGCGGCGCGTCGACCAGCAGCACGATGAACTCCTCGCCGCCCATGCGAGCCGCATACCCATCCGGCCCCGTGCGCATGGCGAGCACCTGGCCGAGCCGGCGCAGCACGTCGTCGCCATAGGCGTGGCCCATGCGGTCGTTGACGTCCTTGAAATGGTCGACATCGAAGAACACCAGGCTGCGCGCCGCGCCGCGCGCACCGGCATCGGCGTAGACCGGCACGGCGTCGCGGTCCCAGCCGGCACGGTTGGCCAGGCCGGTGAGCGCATCGGTCGCCGCCTGTTTCCACAGCGACCGGCGCACCTGGTAGGCCTCGATCGCGAAATCGGAACGGTAGCCCGACAGCATGAAGCCGAAGCCGATCGTCGCGGCGACATGCAGCCAGTAGAAGCCGCGCCCCATGAGCGGCAGGCCGTGCGCGTGCAGCCGCAGCACCGCCAGCGCGAGCACCACCGCGACGACCGACGCAACGGACGCCGGGCGCACGGTCAGTGCGAGCAGCGCCATCGCCATCATCTGGAACAGGCTGGTCCGCAACGGAACCCCGCCGGGAGGCATCGTCCCGGGCGCGGGCACCGAAAGGAAGACGCCGACGAGCAGCATGGCCAGCAGCAGGCCCGCGAGGCGCGCCTGCCAGCTCCGCAGGCGCAGGTTGGCCCACGCGAGCACCACGACGAGGACCGCCATCGCGAACACGAGCCACGCCGGGTAGCCGATGCCCTGTGCGGCGCCGAGCGCCTGCAGCGCGGCGGCGATGGCGAGCATCGCCGCGCCGCCGAACAGGATCGCCGTGAAGGCCGGACGCGTCGCCTTGACCTGGGCGGCGACCAGCCGGGCGCGATCCTCCGCGTCGAGCTGGTGCAGCCATTGCCGCCCCCCGCGGGGCGGATCGCCCGGGCCGGTCATCGCACCGCGTTACTTCGCCCCGCCGCCGATGTGCTCGCGCAGCCAGGCGTTGACGGTGTCGTGCCAGAGCAGGCTGTTCGCGGGCTTCAGCACCCAGTGGTTCTCGTCGGGGAAGTACAGGAACTTCGACTCGATCCCCTTGCGCTGCAGCGCGGTGAACGCGGCGATGCCCTGGTCGACCGGGATGCGGAAGTCCTTCGCGCTGTGCACGACCAGCATCGGCACGCGCCAGTCCTTCACGTGGTTGATCGGGTTGAACTTCTCGTAGCCTTCCGGGTTGTCGTAGGGCGTGCCGCCGTTCTCCCACTCGCTGAACCAGAGTTCCTCGGTGGCGTAACCCATCATGCGGTTGTCGAACACGCCGTCGTGGTCGACGAGGCACTTCCACGCGCCGGACGCGGGCGTGTTCCACACGCCGGCGATCCAGTACACCATGTAGCCGCCGTAGCTCGCGCCGAGCGCGCACGCGTTGGCGCCGTCGAGGTACGCGTACTTGTCCTGCGCAGCGGCCCAGCCCTTCTGCAGGTCTTCCAGCGGGCGGTCGCCCCAGTGCTGGCTGATCGCGTCGGTGAACGCCTGGCCGTAGCCGGTGCTGCCGTGGAAATCGATCATCACGACCGCGTAGCCCTGGCCCGCGTACGTCTGCGGGTTCCAGCGATAGCTCCAGCCGTCGCCGAAGCTGCCCTGCGGGCCGCCGTGGATGAGGAAGGCGACCGGATAGCGCTTGCCTTCCTCGTAGTTCCAGGGCTTCACGACGTAACCGTGCACGGTGTCGCCGTTCCAGCCCTTGAACGAGAACTGCTCGTACTCGCCCCACTTCACGTCGGGCAGCATGTCGCCGGCGCTGGGCGTGATCGCGCGTTCCGGCGCGCCGGCGAGGCCGCCGGTGAAGACCTGCGCGCCGCTCTTCATCGAGTTGCGGGTGAACACGGTCGTCGGGCCGGCGATGGCGAAGTCGCCGATGCTGCCGCCGGCGATCGCCTTCGTCGCCTTGCCGCTGGCGATGTCGACCGCGAACAGCGGATGGCTGCCCATGTCCTGCGCGCTGGTGTAGATCGTGCGGCCATCGGGCGAGAGCACGATGTTGTCGGCGGACCGGTCCCACTGCGGGTCGATCTCGCGCACCTTGCCGCTGGCGACGTCCATCGCCATCAGGTCGAAGCGGTCGGCTTCGAAGCCCGGTCGCTTCATCGCGCGGTAGTACAGCGTCCTGCCGTCGTTGCTGAACACCGGGCCCGCGTCCCAGGCCTTGTTCGCCGTGGTGAGGTTCATCGCCTTGCCGCTGCCGTCGGCATTCAGGCGGTACAGGTCGAAGTTGGTGGAGCGCGGCTCCTCGGCGTTCGACAGGCGCGCGCTCACCACGACCGACTTGCCGTCGGGCGCCCACGCGAAGTCGGAGAGGTCGCCGAAGGGCTTGGACGGCACGTCGGCGACGAGGTCGCCGCCGAGCAGCGTCGCCGCCGACGCCGGCTTCGCGCCCACGGCGGGCAGCGTCGCGGCGAACACGCGGTTGAGCGAACCGTCGGCCCAGGTGTCCCAGTGGCGGATGAACACGCGGTCGAACACGACGCCGCTCGATTTCGGCTTGTCGTCGAAGCGCTTGCGGCTGCAGGCCATGTCGCCGGCGCAATCGGCGAACGCGGCCGCAGCGAAGGCGATGCGCTTGCCGTCCGGCGACAGCACGAAACCGTCGACGTCGAGCGCGAAATCGGTCAGCTGCGCGGGCGCGCCGCCGGCGACCGGGATCGCGTACAGCTGCGAGCTGCCGTTCTTGCCGCTGAGGAAATAGACCGACTTGCCGTCCTTGGAGAACGCGGGCGAGTTCACGTTCCAGCCCTCGGGCGTGAGCCGCGCGGGCGGCGCCGCGTCGCGCGCGAACAGGTCCTCGATCCACAGCGAAGTCGACGCCTTGCCCGTGGCCATGTCCATGCTGCGCTTCGCGAACACGAGCTTGCGGCCGTCCGGCGACAGCACCGGCGACGAAAAGCGGTCCATCGACACCATGTCGCTGGCCTGGAAGCCGCGTGCGGCGAGCGCGAGCGAGGGCAGCGACAGCAGCAGCGCTGCCGGGAGGATGGCGTTGCGGAGTTTCATGGCAGCCTTCATCGGGATCGTTCCTCTTGCTTCATGCATGTGCGTTGCGTGCGTTGCGTTGCGATGGCGTCGCGCCGGTCACATCGGGCCCGGTTCGGCCTCGCCCAGCGTGCGCTTCGTGCCGCTGCGGTACAGCAGCCAGCCGACGACGACGAGCACCACCAGGCCGACGAACTGCCCGAACTGGAATTGCGCCGGCAGCGCCAGCACGTCGGCGCGCCCGCTGGCCACGATCGGGATCGCGATCAGGATGCCCATCAGCGCCTCGCCGGTGATCAGGCCGGCCGAGAACAGCGTGCCCGGGCGGTGGATGCGGTCGCGCCCTTCCTCGTCGTCGGCATGCAGGCCCTTCCTGCGCTCGACGAA
>CAMLSB010000184.1 GCA_946482565.1 uncultured Lysobacteraceae bacterium
CCCTGCAGCGCAACCGCCGCGTCGACGTGGTGCGCGAGGACGTGCTGCCCGGCAGCGCCAAGATCGCCGGCCGCTTCAGCATCGACCTGCCCAACGGCGGCGTGATCTGGGCGACCGAAGATCCCACCCTCGGCCGCCCCGTGCTCGACGTGCAGGGCGGTTCGACCATGCCCTTCGAGAACGGCCGCATCGCCAAGCCGCTGCGCTTCCACGGCTACACCAACTACGCCTCGTTCATCGAGAAGATCGAAGTCACCGTGTACCGCGGCAGCGACGCCGACCTGGTCACGCCGCTGGCCAGGATCGAGCTGCCGGTGGCCAACGTCACCGACCAGGAGTGGGACGGCGCCCTGCCGGCCGACCTCAACCTGCAGCCGGGCGACGAGCTGATCTACGTCACCCGCGCTTACGGCAAGGACGGCGCCTTCGACGAAACCGTCGGCAAGCGCGTGCAGCTGGTGCGTCCGGAAGACTACGAACGCGGCATCCAGGTGCTGCGCGACGAGAACCAGCGCACCCTCGGCAAGGCCCTGGACGGCGACGAAGCCGAATCGCAGGGCATCGAGAACGCGATCTACGGCCGCAGCTCGCTGCGCATCCAGAACATCCCGATCTACGGCTCGCGGGTGCGCATCTACGGCCGCGACATCCCGCGCGACACCCAGCTGACCATCAACGGCGAAACCTTCCCGATCGACCTCGAACGCAAGTTCGTGGCCGAGTTCCTGGAGCCGATCGGCCGCCACGGCTACGACGTGGCGATCAAGCCGCGCGGCGCCGCGCCGCTGCAGCACCGCCTGGACGTCGACGTCACCGGCAAGTACGCCTTCCTGGTCGCCCTGGCCGACGTCACCGTGTCCGAGAACAACGTCAGCGGCAACATCGAACCGCTGGCCGGCGACGAGCGCTACGACAAGGACTTCATCAGCGAAGGTCGCCTGGCGTTCTATTTGAAGGGCAAGGTCAAGGGCAAGTACCTGATCACCGCCCAGGCCGACACCCGCGAGCGCGAAATCAAGCAGCTGTTCAACGGCTTCTTCGACGCCGACGCCCAGGACGTGTTCCGCCGCCTCGACCCGGACCTGTACTACCCGGTCTACGGCGACGACTCCAGCACCTACCGCGACGTCGACACCCAGGGCCGTTTGTACGTGCGCGTCGACTGGGACCAGAACCAGGCGCTGTGGGGCAACTTCAACACCGGCATCACCGGCACCGAGTACGGCCAGTACGACCGCTCGCTGTACGGCGCGGCGCTGTCCTGGCGTTCGCGCGCCACCACCCAGCTGGGCGATCCCAAGAGCGAAGTGCGCGCGTTCGGTTCCGAAGCGCAGAGCGCCTACGGCCACACCGAGTTCCTCGGCACCGGCGGCAGCCTGTACTACCTCAAGCACACCGACGTGCTGCCGGGTTCGGACAAGGTCACCCTGGAAATCCGCGACCGCACCACCGGCCGCACCGAAAGCCGCGTGGACCTGCAGCGCGGCGCCGACTACGAGATCGACGAGCTCCAGGGCCGCCTGATCCTGACCCGTCCGCTGGCCCAGGTCACGCGCGAGAACGTGCGTACCCTGACCCGCGACCACCCGCTCGACGGCTACACCCAGCTGCTGCTGGTCGACTACGAATACGTGCCGGTCGGCTTCGACGCCGACGACGTCAGCGCCGGTTTCCGCGGCAAGCAGTGGTTCGGCGAGCACGTCGCGGTCGGCGGCACCTACATCGACGAGAACCGCCGCGGCGACGACTACAGCCTCAAGGGCGTCGACCTGACCCTGCAGGCCGGTCGCGGCACCTACCTCAAGCTCGAACAGACCCGCAGCGAGTCCACCGTCGCCCCGATCTTCTATTCGGACAACGGCGGCCTCAGCTTCGTCCAGCGCAACCCGGCCACCGCCGCGCGCAGCGGCGAAGCGCGCGCGGTCGAAGCCCGCGCCAACTTCAAGGAACTGGGCTGGACCGAGCGCGACTGGAGCGTGGGCGCCTGGTGGCGCGACGTCGACGCCGGCTTCTCGGTCTCGCGTGCCGACACCGGCCTGGATATCGAAGAGTACGGCGCCGAGTTCCTGGGCTACTTCACCGAGACCTTCAGCCTCTACGGCAAGTACTCGCGCGCCGAGCGCGGTGCCGAGGCCCTGGAGCAGAGCCAGCTGACCGCCGACTGGCGCATCACCAACGACGCCCAGCTCGGTGCCGAGCTGCGTCGCGTGCGCGAAGAGCGCCTCAGCGGCAGCGCCGACGCCTTGTTGGCGGCGGTGAGCTACCGCCGCCGCTTCGGCTCCTCGCTGGAGCTGTACGGCGTCGGTCAGTTCACCGCCGACGACGACGGCGGTGCCTACGACCGCAACAACCTGGTCACCCTCGGCGCCAAGTACCTGTTCGGCGACCGTTCCAGCGTCGGCGCCGAAGTCAGCAGCGGCAGCCGCGGCCACGGCGGCAAGGTCGAGGCCGAGTACCGCCTCAAGCCCGATCACACGATCTACGGCGCCTACAGCTACAGCACCGACACCACCGCCACCGATCCGCTGTTCAACCGCGACCTGCAGAACGGTTGGACCCTTGGCCAGCGCTGGCGCCTGACCAACCAGGTCAACCTGTTCAACGAAAGCCAGTTCCTCAAGGACCCGAGCGACAACAGCCAGGGCATCGTCCACACCTACGGCATGGACTTCTATCCCGCCGAAGGCTGGAACATCGGCTTCACGATCATGGACGGCGAACTCGACGCCAGCACCGGCCGGGTCGACCGCCGCGCCTACAGCGTCAGCGGCGGCCGCACCGACGAAGTCGCCCAGTGGAACAGCAAGCTGGAGTACCGCAAGGACACCGGCGCCGAACAGCGCGAGCAGTGGGTCACCACCAACCGCCTGTTCTACAAGGTCAACGAAGACCTGCGCCTGGCCCTGCGCGCCAACTACGCCGACACCCAGGACGAGATCAATCCGGCCGAAAGCGCCAAGCTGGCCGAAGCCAACCTCGGCTTCGCCTACCGCCCGCACGACAACACCCGCTGGGGCCTGTTCGGCAAGTACACCTACCTGTACGACCTGGCCACCCTCGGCCAGGACGGCGGCGCCACCTACGACCAGCGCTCGCAGGTGCTGTCGTTCGAAGGCGTCTACCGCCTCGACGACAAGTGGGAAGTGGCCGGCAAGCTCGCCAGCCGTTGGGGCGACTACCGCATCGGTCGCGGCGAAGGCCAGTGGCTGGACAGCCGCGCCGACTTCGTCGCCGGCCAGTTGCGTTATCACCTGATCGCCAAGTGGGAAGGCCTGGCCGAGTACCGCTGGCTGCAGGTCAAGGACGGCGGCGACAAGCGCGGCTGGCTGATCGGCCTGGACCGCCAGATCGGCGACAACTTCAAGGTCGGCGTGGGCTACAACTTCACCGACTTCAGCGACGACCTGACGGATCTGAAGTACGACAACAAGGGGTGGTTCTTGAATCTGGCCGGCTATTACTGAGCCGGAACATCCAACGCTTCAACAAAACGCCGCGGACTCCGCGGCGTTTTGCTGTCGGCCTTGGGGTAGGGGGGGCGGGGGGCCCGCCCCCCGCGATTAGGCCACGATGGGCAAAACCGCGTAAGCCGCGCCGAAC
>CAMLSB010000185.1 GCA_946482565.1 uncultured Lysobacteraceae bacterium
GCGCGGCGTGGTAGGCGAGCAGCTGCACCGGGATCGCGTGCACCACCGGCGACAGGATGCCGACGTGGCGCGGCGTGCGGATCACATGCACCTGCTCGGAGGCGCCGAAGTTGCTGTCGGCGTCGGTGAAGACGAACATCTCGCCGCCGCGCGCGCGCACTTCCTGGATGTTGGACTTCACCTTCTCCAGCAGCGCGTCGTTGGGCGCGATCACCACCACCGGCATCTCGGCGTCGACCAACGCCAGCGGGCCGTGCTTGAGCTCGCCGGCGGGATAGGCCTCGGCGTGGATGTACGAGATTTCCTTGAGCTTGAGCGCGCCCTCGAGCGCGATCGGGTAGTGCACGCCGCGGCCGAGGAACAGCGCGTGCTCCTTCGGGGCGAACATCTCCGCCCAGGCGACGATCTGCGGCTCGAGGTTCAGCGCATGCTGCACGTCGCCGGGCAGGTGGCGCATCGCATCGAGCAGTTCCGCCTCGCGTGCGTCGTCGAGGCGGCCGCGCAGCTTGGCCAGCGTTGCCGCGAGCGTGAACAGCGCCACCAGCTGGGTGGTGAAGGCCTTGGTCGAGGCCACGCCGATCTCGGCGCCGGCGCGGGTGTAATACACGAGCCTGCTCGCGCGCGGGATCGCGCTTTCCGGCACGTTGCAGATGGACAGCGTGCGGTCCTGGCCCTGCGCCTTCGCGTACTTCAGCGCCTCCATCGTGTCCAGCGTTTCGCCGGACTGCGAAATCGTCACCACCAGCTGCGTCGGGTTCGCGACGACCTGGCGGTAGCGGTACTCGCTCGCGATGTCGACCGCGCACGGGATGCCGGCCAGCGCCTCGATCCAGTAGCGCGCGGTCAGGCCCGCGTAGTAGCTCGTGCCGCAGGCGAGGATCTGCACCGACGCGATGTCGCGCAACACCGTGCCATCGCGATCGCCGAACAGCTCCGGTCCGAAGGCCGCGTTGTCGATCAGCGCCTCGATCGTGTCGGCGATCGCGCGCGGCTGCTCGTGGATTTCCTTCTGCATGAAGTGCCGGTACGGGCCCAGCTCCAGCGAGGCGAGCGACACGTCGGACACGTGCACCTCGCGCTGCGCCGGCGCGCCGGACGCGTCGAACACATGCACCGCATCGCGGGTCAGTTCCGCGGTGTCGCCTTCCTCGAGGAAGATCACGCGACGCGTCGATGTCACGATCGCCGACACGTCGGAGGCGATGAAGTTCTCGCCGTCGCCCAGGCCCAGCAGCAGCGGGCAGCCCATGCGCGCGGCGACCATGCGGTCCGGGTCGCGCTTGTCGATCACCGCGAGCGCATAGGCGCCATGCAACTCGCGCACCGCCGATTGCAGCGCCTGCAGCAGCGACAGCCCCTGCGCGCGGTAGTGGTGGATCAGGTGCGCGATGACCTCGGTGTCGGTCTGCGACTCGAAGGAATAGCCCAGCGCCTGCAACCGCTCGCGCTGCGCCTCGTGGTTCTCGATGATGCCGTTGTGGACCAGCGCCAGCTCGCCATGGCTGATGTGCGGGTGCGCGTTGCCCTCGGTCACGCCGCCGTGCGTCGCCCAGCGGGTGTGGCCGATGCCCAGGCGCGAATGGAAGTGCTCGGCCTCGGCGGCCGCCTCCATCTCGGCGACGCGGCCGGTGCGGCGCACGCGGCGGACATCGTTGCCATCGACCACGGCGATGCCCGCGGAGTCGTAGCCCCGGTACTCGAGGCGCTTGAGGCCCTCGATCAGGACCGGCACCACGTCGCGATCCGCGATCGCACCGACGATTCCGCACATGGACCGGCTCTCCTGGGGCTGGGCGGGCCAGTTTAGCCGCCCGGGCCGTCCGCCGGACGTGTCCGGCGGACACCGGACACCCTGTCCGCAAAAAAAAATCCCAGTGGCGGCAACGCTTTGGGCTTGGCACGCATCCTGCTTTGGAACAGGCAGGACCGCAGCAGCCACAGGAACCCCATGAGCATCCGCGACACCGCCGGCCAGGACCGCCCCGTCGCCACCGGCGCCACCCAGCGCAACCGCAAGCGCCGCCAGACCCTCGTCGTGGGCGGCATCGCGGTGGGCGTGCTGCTGCTCGCCGCCTGGCTCGTTTCGGGCTGGGCGGCGGGCAGCCGTTCGTTCGACGCCTCGCGGGTACGCATCGCCGAGGTCAAGCGCGGCGACCTGGTCCGCGACATCTCCGCCGACGGACGGGTCATCGCGGCCAACAGCCCCACGCTGTACGCGATCGCCGGCGGCACGGTCACGCTCAAGGTCGTGGCCGGCGACGTGGTGAAGCAGGGCGACGCGCTCGCCGAGATCGACAGCCCCGAGCTGCGCAGCAAGCTCGCGCAGGAGGAAGCCACGCTTGCCAGCGTCGAGGCCGAGGCCAGCCGCGCCGCGCTCGACGCCGACCTCGCGCGGTCAAGCGCGCGGAAGGCGCTCGACCAGGCCCAGATCACCCGGCAGGCCGCGGCGCGCGACCTCGAGCGCAACCGCAAGGCCTACGAAGGCGGCGCCGTCGCGCAGGTCGACGTGGCCCGCTCCGAGGACGCGCTGAAGAGCGCCGATATCGGCCTGCAGCACGCGCAGCAGGACTTCGGCCTGCAGTCGAAGGGCGCCGGCCTGGACATCCGCAACAAGCGCCTGCTCGCCGACCGCCAGCGCGAAGTCGTCGTCGAAGTGCAGCGCCAGGTCGATGCGCTGACGCTGCGCGCGCCGTTCGACGGCCAGGTCGGCCAGGTACAGGTGGCGCAGCGCGCCAACGTCGCGATCAACGCGCCGATCCTGGGCGTCGTCGACCTGTCGAAGTTCGAAGTCGAGATCAAGGTGCCCGAGAGCTTCGCGCGCGACCTCGGCATCGGCATGCCCGCGCAGCTCACCAGCGGGGCCGGCCAGCCGTTCCCGGGCGAAGTGGCCGCGGTATCGCCGGAAGTCGTGAACGGCGAAGTCGTCGCGCGCCTGCGCTTCAAGGACAAGCAGCCGCCGGGCCTGCGCCAGAACCAGCGCCTGTCCGCGCGGATCCTGCTCGACACCCGCCGCAACGTGCTGATGGTCGATCGCGGCCCGTTCCTGGAGCAGGGCGGCGGCACCAGCGCCTACGTCATGGATGGCGACACCGCGGTCAAGCGTCCCATCCAGACCGGGGCCAGCAGCCTCGGCGCGGTCGAGATCGTGTCCGGCGCGAAGGAAGGCGACCGCATCGTCGTCTCCGGCAGCGACCTGTTCGGCGACGCCGAACGCGTCGTCATCAACTGACATTTCCCCGAACCAGCGAAACACGCACCCCCAAGAGGATTTCCCCATGCTCGAGATGCGCCAGGTCAGCAAGGTCTACCGCACCGAACTCGTCGAGACGCACGCCCTGCGCGCGCTGGACCTGCACGTGCGCGAAGGCGAATTCGTCGCGGTCACCGGCCCCTCGGGTTCGGGCAAGACCACGTTCCTCAACATCGCGGGCCTGCTGGAGACGTTCACCGGCGGCACCTACCTGCTCGACGACCAGGACGTCAGCGGACTGTCCGACGATGCGCGCTCGAAGCTGCGCAACCAGAAGATCGGCTTCATCTTCCAGAGCTTCAACCTGATCCCCGACCTCAACCTGTTCGACAAC
>CAMLSB010000186.1 GCA_946482565.1 uncultured Lysobacteraceae bacterium
CAACGTGATGGGACTTCCGGGGGCTTCGGCGGCATGGATGCCGCCCACCAGCCTACATGGACGTACTTGCCGAAGCCCCCGGAAGTCCCATCACGTTGCCGGCGCCCGGCCCGAAGACGCGCTCAATGCGAAGTCAGGCGCCAGGTGCGGTGGATGCGCGGGTTGCGGGCGAAATCGGGCGGGATCGTCGACGCGCTGATGTCCTCGCAGGCCGCGAACTGCGCGATGGCGTCGGCGTCGAGGCGGAAACGGCGGAAGTTGTTCGAGAAGTAGAGCACGCCACCCGGCGCGAGGCGGTCGACCGCCGCGCGCAGCAGGTCGACGTGCGCGCGCTGGATGTCGAAGTCGCCGGCGCGCTTGGAGTTCGAGAACGTCGGCGGATCGCAGAACACCAGGTCGTACTGGCCGCGGTCGGCGCGCAGCCACTGCAGCGCGTCGGCCTGCACGAGCTGGTGGCGACTGCCGCCGACGCCGTTCTCCTGCAGGTTGGCGGCGCACCACTCGAGGTAGGTGCCGGACAGGTCGACGGTGGTCGTCGCGCGCGCGCGGCCGATCGCCGCGTGCACGGTCGCGGCGCCGGTGTAGCCGAACAGGTTGAGGAAGCGGGTGTCCTCGGCTTCCTGCGCGAGGCGCAGGCGCATCGGGCGATGGTCGAGGAACAGGCCGGTGTCGAGGTAGTCGAACAGGTTCACGCGCAGGCGCGCGTCGCCTTCGCGCACGACGAGGAATTCGCCGCGACGGTCGAAGCCGCCGGCGTACTTGCTGCCGCCCTTGCCGACGGCGCGCGTCTTCAGGGCGATGCGCTCGCGCGGCAGCGCGAACACCTCGCGCGCGGCGGCGAGCAGGTCGCCGAGGCGGCGGCGTGCGATCGCTTCGGGGATGTCGGCGGGCGCGGCGTATTCCTGCACGTGCAGCCACAGGCGCGCGGGATCGTCGGCCTCGGCGTAGACGTCGATGGCGGCGGCGTACTCGGGGATGTCGGCGTCGTAGGCGCGGAAGCACGACACGCCTTCGCGCTCGCGCCAGGACCGGGTCGCGCGCAGGTTCTTGCGCAGTCGGTTGGCGACCATGGTCGCGCCTTCGTTCAGCGCGACCGGCGCGTCGGTGCGTTCGCGCTGCGGCGGCGCGACCGGGTCGGCGACGAGCAGGGTGCATTCGATCGCGCCGTTGAACACCTGGTAGGTCTTCGCGGCCCGCAGGCCGGTGGCGCGGGCGAGCATGTCGTCGCCGCAGAGCAGGCTGGCGCGCCAGCCGGGCGTCGCGCGGCGCAATGCATCGCCGAGCGCACGGTACAGCGCGGGATCGGCGGCCAGGCGCGCGTCGTAGGGCGGATTGCAGGCGACGAGGCCGCGCGGCTCCGGGCGTTCCGGCAGCGCGCGCACGTCGGCAGTCTGCAGCGAGATCGCGTCGGCGACGCCGGCTTCCGCCGCGTTGCGCTGCGCGGACTGGATCGCGTGCGGGTCGAGGTCGCTGCCGTGGAAGGCGGGGCGCAATGCGGCGCGGCCGGCGCCGGCTCGCACCTGCGCTTCGGCGACGAGCGTCTCCCAGGCCGCCATGTCGAAACCCTTCCAGCGCGTCGGCGGTGCATCGCGGTGGCGCAGCAGGCCGGGCGCGATGTCGGCGGCCATCAGCGCGCCTTCGATGAGCAGCGAGCCACTGCCGCACATCGGGTCGAGCAGCGCCCCGCCTTCGGCATAGACCTGCGGCCACGCACCCCGCAGCAGCACGGCCGCTGCGAGGTTCTCCTTCATCGGCGCGTCGCCCTGGGCGACACGCCAGCCGCGACGGTGCATCGGGCCGCCGCCGAGATCAATCGAGACGATGGCGCGGCCCTTGCGCACGACCAGGTTCAGGCGCACGTCCGGCGCTTCCACGTCGACGTCGGGACGCGCGCCGCTGCGCTCGCGCAGCACGTCGACCACGGCGTCCTTGACGCGCTGCGCCGCGTAGCGCGCATGGGTGATCGCGCTGCCGGAGACGTGCGCGTCGACCGCGATCGTCATTGCCGCGTCGACGTGCGCTGGCCAGTCGATCGCGGCGGCGCCGGCGTACAGCGCGTGCTCGTCGGGGCAGTCGAACTCGGCGATCGGCCACAGCACGCGGCTGGCGAGGCGCGACCAGAGCACGGCGCGCTGCGCTTCGGCGAGGCCGCCCTCGGCGTTCGCGCCGGCGACGGCGGCGGTGGCGCGCACGCAGCCCAGCGCCTGCAACTCGTCGGCGAGCAGGTACTCCAGGCCCTTGCCGCAGCTGGCGTAGAACTTCATTGGGGCATGCACATGAAAGCGCTGGGGTGTCCGAAGGCGGCGAGTCGGGCGCGATGCTAGCATCCGCGCGATGCCGACCGAGCCTGCGCGCCCCTTCCTCGACGCTCCCCTGCCCTATGTCGCGCGCCTGCAGCCGCGGCCGCTGGCCGAGGCGACGCTGGTCGTACTCCATTGCACGGAGCTGCCCGACCTCGCCACCGCGCGTGAATACGGCGAGCGCGTGCTGTATCCGGAATCGGGAACGGGCAACAGCGGCCACTTCTACATCGACCGCGACGGCACGGTGCAGCGCTGGGTGCCGGAAGACCGCATCGCCCACCACGTGCGCGGCCACAACCCGCATTCGGTCGGAATCGAGCTGGTCAATCGCGGGCGCTGGCCACGCTGGCTCGACGCCGCGCACCAGGCGATGGACGAGCCCTATCCCGATGCCCAGGTCGAAGCGCTGATCGCGCTGCTGGCGCAGCTGCGCGCGACGCTGCCCGCCCTGCGCGAGATCGCCGGCCACGAGGACCTCGATCGCGACCAGGTGCCCGCGACCGACGATCCGTCGGTCCTGGTGCCGCGCAAGCGCGATCCGGGCCCGCGATTCCCGTGGGACAGGGTGCTGGCGGCGGTGCCGCTGCGGCGGGTCGGCGCGGCCTGACCCCCTATAATCCGCGGATGACACAGCCCACGCCCGCGTCGACCGTCACAGAGCTGATCGAACTGCTGTCGCTCGAGCGCCTGGAGGACAACCTCTTCCGCGGCCAGAGCCGCGACATCGGCACGAAATACGTGTTCGGCGGCCAGGTGCTCGGCCAGGCGCTGTCCGCGGCGCAGAAGACGATGCAACAGCCGCGCGACGCGCATTCGCTGCACGCGTATTTCCTGCGCGCGGGCGACATCGAGGCGCCGATCGTCTACCACGTCGACCGCACGCGCGACGGCGGCAGCTTCTCGGTGCGGCGCGTGACCGCGATCCAGCACGGCCAGGTGATCTTCTTCTGCGCGGCGTCCTTCCACGAGCACGAGGAAGGCGGCGAGCACCAGCTGTCGATGCCCGAGGTGCCGATGCCCGAGGACATCGAGCCGACGCCCGCGCTGGCACCGGAAGTCTTCGAGAAGCTGCCGAGCAAGGTGCAGCGCTGGCTGTCGCGGATGGGGCCGTTCGAGTTCCGCCATGTCTACCCGCGCGACGAATTGAAGCCGCCGAAGCGGCCGCCGTTCCAGCAAGTCTGGTTCCGCCTGTCGCACCGCGTCGGCGACGCGCCGGAGCTGCATCGCGCGCTGCTCGCCTACGCCAGCGAGTTCCACCTGCTCG
>CAMLSB010000187.1 GCA_946482565.1 uncultured Lysobacteraceae bacterium
TCGCGAGCAACGGCAAGGCCGTGCGCTTCGCCGGCAACACCGTCCGGCCGATGGGCCGCACCGCCACCGGCGTGCGCGGGATGAAGCTGGCACAGGGCGAGGAAGTGCGCAGCCTGGTCGTGATCGAAGGCGACGGCGACATCCTCACTGCGAGCGAGCACGGTTTCGGCAAGCGCACGCCGGTCGAGGACTACCCGCGCAAGGGCCGTGGCACGCAGGGCGTGATCGCGTTGCAGACCACCGAGCGCAACGGCAAGCTGGTCGGCGCGATCCAGCTCAGCGAGCACCACGAGGTGCTGCTGATCTCCGACGGCGGCACGCTGGTGCGCACCCGCGCCTCCGAGATCGCGCAGGTCGGCCGCAACACGCAGGGCGTGACCCTGATCCGCCTGGGCGAAGGCGAAAGCCTGCAGGCGATCGAGCGCGTGGACGCGTCGCTGGAGGACGAAACCGATACGGCCGTCGACAGTGGTGCGGTCTCCGGCGAAATCGGCACGTCCACCGAGGCTCCGGGCCCGGAAGCCTGACCGGTTCCGCAGTCGCAAAAGGAAAGGGCGGCCACTCGGCCGCCCTTTCCCTTTGCGCGGATCGTTGGTGTTACTTGCCGATCCAGCCGTCCAGCAGGTCCTTCATGTCGTCCGCGTGCTCTTCCTCCTGCGCGAGTACGTGTTCGAGCATGCGCTTGGTGGTGGTGTCGCGGTCGCCGATGTAGTCGATCATCTCGCGGTAGCTGTCGATCGCGATGCGCTCGGCGATGAGGTTCTCGCGGACCATGTCGCGCAGGTCCTTGCCGGGCTTGTACTCGGCGTGGGCGCGCGCGGTGAGCGTGTCCGGATCCAGGTCCGGCTCGCCGCCGAGCTGCACGATGCGCTCGGAAATGAGGTTGGCGTGCTCCAGTTCCTGCTGCGCATGCTCGAGGAACTCCGCCTTGACCGCGTCGGCGAACATGCCCGAGGCGGAGAAGTAGTGGCGGTAGTAGCGCAGCACGCACACCCATTCGGTGGCCAGCGCTTCGTTGAGCAAGCGCACGACGGTGTCGCGGTCGGCGGTGTAGCTCGGGGTGATGGCACCCTGGCCGACGTTCTCGCGCGCGCGGCGACGCAGCGTCTGCACATCCGTCAGTCCGGCGGTGCCGGACTTCCCGGCCACGCCCGCCTTGCCGGTTTTCACGTTCTTCTTCCCACCCGCGTCTTTGTTCCCGGCCATGTCAGGCTCCTTGGTTCGTGGAATCAGGACAGCTGCGACAGCACGTGGTCCGCGGAGGACACGCGGAACTCGCCCGGCGCCTCGACCAGCACCTGTCTCGCGACGCCATCCTCGGCGTAGATCGCGTAACGCTTGGAACGCGTGCCCATGCCGTAGGCGCTGGCGTCCATCTCCAGGCCGAGCGCGCGGGTGAAGTCGCCGTTGCCGTCGGCGAGCATCATCAGCCCGTCGGGCACGTGCTGGCTGTCGCCCCAGGCCTTCATCACGAACGGATCGTTGACGGCGACGCAGGCAACGTCGATGCCGCGCTTGCGGAACTCGTCGAAATGCTCGACGAAGCCGGGCAGGTGGCGTTCGGAACAAGTCGGGGTGAACGCGCCGGGCACGGCGAAGACCACGACCTTGCGGCCATCGAACAGTTCGCGGCTGTCGACGTTCTCGACGCCTTCGCGGATGCGTTGCAGCTGGACTTCGGGCAGGCGGTCGCCGGCTTGGATGGTCATGTGTCCTCCAGGGTTCACGCCAGTCTAACGGCGGCGGAGGGTAAGGCCATGTCAACGCCGCCGATGGCGGCCTGCGATAATGGCGCGGTCGTGGATGTGGCGGGGCCGTCGATGCAATTCAAGGATTACTACGAAACCCTCGGCGTCGAGCCTGGCGCGGGCGAGGCGGAGATCAAGACCGCCTATCGGCGCCTGGCCCGCAAGTACCACCCCGACGTCAGCAAGGAAAAGGACGCCGAGGAGCGCTTCAAGGCCGTGAACGAGGCCTACGAGGCCCTGCGCGATCCGGCCAAGCGCAAGGCCTACGACGAGTTGCGCACGCGCGGCTACCGGCCCGGCGACGAGGTGCGGCCGCCGCCGGGCGGCTTCGGCGGGCAGGGCGGCCCCGGCGGAGGCGTCGACTTCGACGAGATCTTCGCCGGCGGCGGCGCGGGCGGCGGCTTCAGCGACTTCTTCGAGGAACTGTTCGGCCGCCGGCGCGGCACGGGCGGTGGCGGTGGTCCGGGCTTCGGCCGCGGCCCGCAACCGGCCGGCGATACGCGCGCGCGGCTGGCCGTGCCGCTCGAGTCGGTCTATCGCGGCGACAGCGTGCGTATCGGCGTCAACGGCAAGACCCTGGAAGTGCGCATCCCCAAGGGCGTCAAGCCGGGCCAGGCGATCCGGCTCGCCGGGCAGGGCGGCCAGGGCGGCGACCTGTTCCTGGAAATCGAGTACGCGGCGCACCCGCAGTTCGAGGTCGATGGCCGCAACATCATCCACGTGCTGCCGGTGGCGCCGTGGGAAGCGGCGCTGGGCGCGACGGTGAGCGTGCCGACGCTGGGCGGCGCGGTGGAACTCAGGATCCCGCCGGATTCCGAAGCGGGCCGCAAGCTGCGACTGCGCGGCCGCGGCCTGCCGGGGACGCCGGCGGGCGACCAGATCGTCGAACTCGAGGTCCTGGCGCCCAAGGCCGGGGACGACGCGCAGCGCGAGGCCTACGCGAAATTGCGCGATGCGTTCGGGAGCGACTGGCGCCGCGAGTAGGGTCGACCCGTGGTCGGGTTCTTGCTTGTTGCAGCCGACCATGGGTCGGCTCTATGGCCGCGATCAGGCGGCCGTGGGCCCGTCCGGCGCGCCGGCGCCGAGGTTGGCCGCAATCACCTCGGACAGCTCTTCCTCGCTGAAGGGCTTGGTGAGGTAGGCGCGCGCGCCCTGGCGCATGCCCCACATGCGATCGGTGTCCTGGTCCTTGGTCGTCACCAGGATCACCGGGATGTGCTTGGTCGAGGGCTCGCGCGAAATCGAGCGCGTGGCCTGGAAACCGTTGAGGTTCGGCATCACCACGTCCATCAGGATCAGGTCGGGCAATTCCTTCTTCGCGATCTCCACGCCCGCGGCGCCGTCCTCGGCGGTGAGCGCCTCGTGGCCGAGTTTTTCCACGATGCGGCGGATGCCCATCAGCTGCGAGGGAGAGTCGTCGACGATCAGGATGCGGGCCATGCAGTGTTCCCCAGGGTTTGCGCCGCGATTGTACCTTCAGATCCGGACGACGGTGCGTCCGAGCGAGCCGCCGGCCAGCATGCGCGCGAACACGCCGGGCAGGTCGCCGAGGCCGGCTTCGCGGGTGCAGATGCGGTCCAGGTGCGCCGGCTTCCAGTCGCCGGCCAGGCGCGTCCAGACGGCGTCGCGGATGTCGCGGGCGGTGCCGCCGGAGGCCACGCCGAGCAGGGACACGCCGCGGATGATCCCGGGCATCACCGTGGTGTGCAGGTCGGCGGTCGCCGCGAGCCCGGCGCTGGCGACGTTGCCGTAGGGCGCGGTCTGCGCGAGCAGGCTGGCAAGCA
>CAMLSB010000188.1 GCA_946482565.1 uncultured Lysobacteraceae bacterium
TGCGACCGTTCGTGTATCGCCGCTACCTCGACTACGGCGCGCTCGACGGCCTGCGCGAGATGAAATCGGCGATCGCCGCGGAGGTCGCGCGCAAGGATCTCGCCGACGACGTCAAGCGCGGGCCTGGCGGCATCCGCGAGATCGAATTCCTCGTGCAGGCGCTGCAGCTGATCCGCGGCGGGCGCGAACCGGCGCTGCGCGAACGCGGCCTGCAGCGCTCGCTGCGCGCGCTGGTGCAGGCGGGCCACATCGACGTCGCCGCGGGGGATGCGCTCGCCGGGGCCTACCGGTTCCTGCGCAGGGTCGAGAATCGCCTGCAGATGCTGCGCGACGCGCAGGTCCATGCGCTGCCGGTCGATCCGCTCGACCGGACGCGGATCGCGGTGGGACTCGGATTCGAGGATTGGGACGCGTTGCGCGTGGCGCTCGACGCGCGGCGCGCGCTGGTCGCCGCCGAATTCGGCGCGTTGCTCGCGCCGCGCCGCCGCACCGGCGAGCCCAACGCGCTCGCGCTGTACTGGCGCGCCCTGCCCGAAGCGGGCGAGGCGCAAGCGCTGGTGGATGCAGGCTTCGAGGACGTGGCGGGGCTCGACGCCGCGCTGCGCGACCTCGCGCGCGCCCCGGCGCGACGCGCCTTGTCGGATGCGGCGCGCGCGCGCCTTGACCGCGTGCTGCCGGCCCTGCTGGACGGCGCCGCGGCCTCGCCACAACCCGACGCCGCGCTGCGGCGCCTGCTGCCGCTGCTGCACAACATCCTGCGCCGCGCGAGTTACCTCGCGCTGCTCGACGAGCAGCCCGCCGCGCTGCAGCGGCTGGTGTCGGTGCTCGCGCGCAGTGCGCTGCTCGGCGAGCGCCTCGCGGCGCATCCGCTGCTGCTCGACGAGTTGCTGGATGCGCGCGCGGCCGGGCCGCTGCCGGACCGCGCCGCCTTGCTCGACGCATGCAACGCCGCGCTCGCGCAGGAAGATCCCGAGGCCGCACTGCTCGCGCTCAACGAGATCCGGCAGGCCCTGAGTTTCCGCATCGCGCTGGCCACGCTGGACGCGCGCCAGGGTGCGCAGGACAGCGTGCGCCAGCTTGCGTGGCTCGCCGACGCGGTGGTCGCCGTGGTGCTGCGGCTGGCGCTGCGCGAACTGGAGGCGGCCCATGGCGCGCTGGCAGGCGCGCGCTTCGCCGTGGTCGGCTACGGCAGCCTCGGCGGCGAGGAACTCGGTTTCGGCTCGGACCTCGACCTCGTGTTCCTGTACGAAACCGATGGCGACGTGGTGTCGGATGGCGCGCGTCCGCTCGATGCCGCGCGCTGGTGCGCACGCCTGGCGCAGAAGGTGGTCGCGCTGCTCGGCACCGTGACTGCGGCGGGCCGGCTGTTCGACGTGGACGTGCGCCTGCGCCCCGACGGGGCGAAAGGGCTGCTGGTGTCGCCGCTCGCGGGCTTCGCCGACTACCAGCGCCAGCGCGCGTGGACGTGGGAACACCAGGCGCTGGTGCGCGCGCGCTGCGTCGCCGGCGACACGGCATTGGGCGTGCGGTTCGAGGCGACCCGCGCCGAAGTGCTGGCGCGTCCGCGCGATGCGGCGACGCTGCGCGACGACGTCGCGGCGATGCGCGCGCGCATGCGCGGCGAACTCGATCGTTCCGCGCCCGCGCGCTTCGATCTGAAGCAGGGGGAGGGCGGCCTCGTCGACCTGGAGTTCCTGCTGCAGTTCATCGTGCTGCGCGACGCCGCGCGCGATGCCGCGCTGCTGGGGCCACGCGATACGCCCGCCTTGCTCGATGCGGCCTGCGCCGCCGGTGCGCTCGGGGCGGACGCATGCGCTGGATTGCGTGGTGCGCATGCGGTGCTGCTCGACGCGGGACTGCGCTGCACGCTCGACCGGCGCATGCGCCTGGTGCCGGAGGACGAGGCGATCGCCGCGGCGCGCGCGGCGATCCGCGATGCGTGGAAGGTTATCGGCCTGGCGTGAGGCGCGCGCGCACTTCGGCCGCCACGCGCGCGGTCTCGCGCAGCGGCTCGACCGGGAAGGCCTCCATCGCGCCGTCGAGCGCACGGATCCGGCCGCGCGCGGAAAGCGACCCGAGGAACATCCGCAGGCGCCCCTGCGCGATGCCGGGGTCGGCGACGAAGACCGGCGCGCGCGTGGCCGCGGCTTCCGACACCATGTTCACCGAATCCGGCGTGCAAACGATGCGGTCGGCCCAGGCGAGCAGGCCCGGGTAGGGGTTGGCGCCGTCGCGTTCGTCGAGCCAGAAGGGCGAGGCGCGTTCCTTGCAACGGGCGCGCAGCAGCGCGCGATAGCGCGGCGGCGTGCGCCGCGACGCGCTCACCATGAGCGCGCCGCCTTCGCGCGCGAGGATCGCGTCGATCGCGTCCAGCCACGCGGACAGCTCGCGGCGATCCCACGGCGCCTGCGCCGTCGGGCCGCCGACGAGCAGCGCGGTGCGGGGCCCGGCGGAGGCATCCGGGGCGGGGAATTGCGCGCGCGCCCGTTCGAGCCACGCGTCGTCCACGGGATTGAGGCTGCCGAGCAGCGTCAGCACGTTGTCGCCGCGGATGCGGTCGTGCTCGGGCACGACGACGAGATCCCAGTGCGACGGCGCGATCCGCGGATCGAGCACCTGCACGGCACGCGCGCCGCGTTCGCGCAGCAGGCGCGTGGCCAGCGCGGCCTGGCGGCCGCAGCCGATCGCGAGTGCCGGCGGCCGGGCCAGCAGCGACGCGAAGCCTTCGCCGAATGCCGCCTCCGCGCCCGGGAGCCGTCGCGGCGCGCCCCAGCGCCACGGCAATCGCGGTTCCAGCGCGCGCTCGCCCGCCGCCGCATCCAGCGCAACGGCCAGCGCCAGCGCCTGGCGCGCGTTGCCGGCGCGCCCGTCGCTGAGCGCCCAGGTGCCGCCGTCGGCGTCGTGCGGGGATCGTTCCACGGTTGCGACCATGCGTTGCGGCTGCGAGGGGGTAATCCGGAGGCCGACACTCTACACTTGCCGGACGATGGATCGAACCGAGGATGGGGCCGCGATGCCTGACATGCCGTACCGCGACGCGCTCGCGCCGCAGGCCCTGGAACAGCTGTTCCTGAAGGCCCGCACCTACAACGCCTTCACCGGCGAAGTGGACGACGCGCTGCTGCATCGCCTCTACGACCTGATGAAGTTCGGGCCGACGCAGACCAACACCTGCCCGGCGCGCTTCGTGTTCGTGCGTTCGGCCGAGGGCAAGGCGAAGCTCGGCCCGACGCTGGACAAGGGCAACCACGACAAGACGATGGCCGCGCCGTGCACGGCGATCGTCGCCTACGACCTGGCGTTCTTCGACAAGATGCCGGTGCTGGCGCCACACACCGAGGCGCGCCCGTGGTTCTCGGACATGCCGGAGGACGAGTTGTACCGCACGGCATTGCGCAGCAGCAGCCTGGAGGGCGCGTACCTGATCCTCGCGGCGCGCGCGCTCGGCCTGGATTGCGGGCCGATGTCCGGCTTCGACAACGCCAAGGTCGATGCGGCGTTCTTCCCCGGCACGTCGTGGCGCT
>CAMLSB010000189.1 GCA_946482565.1 uncultured Lysobacteraceae bacterium
AGCGCAAGGGCATCAACCCGTTCACCAAGGAAGAGCAGTGGTTCGCCGCCAAGCCCGCCTCGGTGAAGGTCAAGGTGCGCCCGCTGAAGAAGCTCAAGGACGCCGCCGCCTGATCGCGACGCTTCCCGCCCGTCGCTGACGGGATTGCCGCGCCGGTTCGCCGGCCACGGCAAGGAGGCCGGAATCCGCAGGGATTCCGGCCTTTCTTTTTGCCCCCGCCGCCTTGCCGGCATCGTCGCGCCGGCGCTGCTATCGTTGCGGCCGTCCCGCCGCCGGAGCCATGCCTTGGATCGCACGCACGCACCCGCCCTGCTCCTCGCCACCTGCTGCGCGCTACTCGCCGCGTGCGGATCGGGCGATCGCACCGATGCCGGCAGCAAGGCGGTGGACGGCACCGAGGAGGCCTTGCCGAAACCGGAAGCCGGCAACGGATCGATCACCGGCATGCCCGACAAGCCGGGCCCGGGCGCGGTGGGGACCAGGCTTGCGGGGGCGACCACGTCGGCACCGCCGCTCGTCGCCGGCGATGCGCTGGCCATGCCACCCGATGCGGGCGACTTGCCCGCGCCACCACCGGAGCCCACGCAGGCGCCGGCGCAGGCCGAACCCACGCCCGCCGATGCGGTGGCCGTGATCGACGCGTATTACGCGGCGATCGCCGCCAACCAGTATCCGCGTGCCTATGCGCTGTGGTCGGGCGGCGGCCAGGCGAGCGGGCAAAGCGCGCAGCAGTTCGCCGGGGGCTTCGCCGACACCGCCTCGGTGTCCGTCGACGTCGGCACGCCCGGACGCATCGACGCAGCGGCCGGTTCGCGCTACGTCGAGATCCCGGTGGCGGTGACCGCCACCCGCCGCGACGGCAGCGTCCACCACTACGCCGGCGCCTACACGCTGCGGCGCGCGGTGGTCGACGGCGCGACTGCCGACCAGCGCGCCTGGCGCATCGGGTCGGCCGACCTGCGCGAAGTACGCCCCTGAAACAGCGGGCGCGCGGCGCGGGCTACAGCTCGAAGCGGTAACTCAGCTTGACCAGCAGCATCTCGCTGTCGCGCAGGGAGAACGCGTCGCGCAGCTGGTTGGTTTCGCCCTGCGAGTACTCATCGAGCATGTAACCACCGCGGCTGTACACGACGTACAGGTCGGACAGCGGCGCCAGCTCGTACCGATAGCGGACCTGGAAGCCGAGGTTGCGCAGGCTGAAGTCGTCGATGTGCTCGGCCACGGCCAACGCGGTGCCGTCCGGATCCGCGCGCCAGGCCTGCTTGGCCTTCGCGTCGAGCCCGAGCGCCTGCATCTTGACGCGCAATTCCTGGCGGTCGCCGATCGTCCAGTTCACGCCCGCGTCGATCTCGACGGAACGCTCGTCGAAGGTGCCCAGCAGGTTGTCGTGCTGCCACACCATCCAGTTGGGCGTGCTTTCGACGTAGCCGAGGACGAACACGTTGAACGCGTCGCTGACGAAGTACGTCGGCTTGACCTGCGCGTTGTAGCCGACCTTGCGATGGTCGGGGCCGATGCCGCCGTTGTTGAGGCCGAGGTTGCCGTAAAGCTCCCAGTCGCCCTTGCGCGCCATGTCGCGCTCGTAGAACGCGTTGAAGTTCGCCGGCGTTCGCAGGATGCCGTTGCCGCGCAGGAAGCGGTCGTCGTAGCCGGCGGCGTTGACGTTGACCTGCGCGTATTCGGTGCCGCCGTCGCGCAGCGTGCTCTGCAGCATCACGCGGAACTGGCGCTGCAGCGGCAGGCCGTGATCGTTGTCGGTGGCGCCGATGCGCCAGCGCCATTCGCGCGAGGCATAGGACGAGGTCGCCGGCAGGTCGGTGTAGCGGCGCGCGACCTGCCAGTGCGCGTAGTTGAGGTTGGCGCGCGACAGGTAGCCGAAGTCGTTGACCTGCAGGTCCTTGCCGAAGTGCATCGCCAGCCACTGCGAGCGCCAGCCGTTGCCGAAGTTGTAGTCGGCCCAGACCGTCGCGCCGCTGCCGCGCGTCGTGTCGCCTGCCTGGTCGATCGCGCTGCCGATCAGGCGCGTCTGGATGTTCCATTTTTCGGTGGGTCGCCAGTTGTGGTCGACGCCGAACACGGTCGCTTCGCGGTCCAGGTACGGGTGCTCGACCTGGGTGACCATGAGGCCGATGTTCTGCTTGTCGTAGTCGCGCACCAGTCGCAGCGCGCGGAACGAGCGGCCGACATCGTCGGCCTCGTCCGCGGCGAACAGGCCGTACTTGTACGCGCCGAGGCTGCCGTTGAGCTTCACCGCCGCGGTGATGTCGCCGGGGCCGCTGCCATCGTCGGCCGGTCCGCCCACGCGCCGGGTGTACAGCAGCTGGCTGTTGTCCGACGGCGTGCCGAAGTCGAAGATCCCCTGGTTCTCGGTGAAGAACGGGCGCTTGTCGCTGAAGAAGGTCTCGTTGGCGCCGAAGTTCACCACCAGGTCGTCGCTCTCGACCTGGCCGAAGTCCGGGTTGATCGTCGCGGTCAGCTGGGTCTGCCCGTTCGGCTTCCAGAAGATGTCCGCGCCGCCGTCGAAGTGCTGCTTGCCCGCGACGTTGTCGTGGGTGGCCACCGCGTACGGCGTGATCGCCATCAGCGACTGGCTGTACACCGGTACCGTCACCTTCTCGAAGTCGGACATGAAGCGCGGCAGCGTGAAGCTCGCCGCCGGCCACGCGAGGCGTTCACCGGTCGAACCGACGACGCGATCGAGGTACACGCCCATCGTGCGCTTGCCGTCCACGCCCTTGCGCATCGGCGCGATGTACCAGGGGATCAGCATCTCGACCGACCAGGTGTCGCCGTCCTCGCTGATCGCGTGCTTCCAGTTGCCGTCCCAGTCCTTGCTGAAGCGCGATTCATTCGTGATGGTCGCGTCCTGCACGCCGTCGGTCAGGGTGACGGTGAAGTTGTAGCCGCTGCGGCCGTCGCCGTCGAAGTCGACCATCAGGTTGACGCGGTCGACCTGCGCGTCCTCGTCGCGCTGCGTGCGGCGATAGGTGCGCGGCACGCTGGCCGGCTGCGTGTTGCGGAAGCCGATCGCCAGGCCTTCGGGCGTCGCCAGGATCCACGCTTCGGTCGGGTACGGCGACGGCGCGCGCGTCAGCGGCTCGACCACGCGGAAATCGGTGACGTGCTGCGCGCCCTGCCATTCGGCCGGATCGATGCGGCCGTCGACGACGACATCCGCCCACGCAGGAGCGGCCAGGAGCGACAGGAAGGCGAGGAGCGTGGTTCGGTTGCGCATGTCCGGGCTTCGCGTGGAGTGGCGGCATGATCGACCGCCCCGGGACGGGCGGCGACTGGCATAGGTCATTGCAACCTTCCGCCGGGCGGCGGCATCCCGGGCGCGTGGCGCCCGGGTCGGGGCCGCCGCGATGCGCGTCAGCGCTTGGGCGAGAGCATCGTCCCGCGGCACTTCTTCGAGCCGCAGTGGCAAGCCCAGATCTTCTTCAGCTTCGCGGTGTGCGGCTCGTCGAGCACGATGCCGTAGT
>CAMLSB010000190.1 GCA_946482565.1 uncultured Lysobacteraceae bacterium
GGCCGCGCGCGGCCACGTCGGTGGCGACCAGGATCTCGAGCTGGCCGGCCTGGAACTTCTTCAGCAGCGACTCGCGCTTCTTCTGCGGCACGTCGCCCGAAAGCACGCCGACGCGGTAGCCGTTGCGCTCCAGCGCCCGCGCCACGCGCTCGACGAAGGCCTTGGTGTTCACGAACACCATGGTCCGCGCGCCCTCGCTGCGCGAGAGCAGGCCCAGCAGCAGCGGCAGCTTTTCCTCGTCGGCCGGGTAGTAGAGCTTCTGGCGGACGCGCGCGGCGGTGATGTGCTCGGTCTCGACGACGATCTTCTCGGGCTCGTTCATGTGCTCGTACGCGAGCTCGAGCACGCGGTGGCTCAGCGTCGCGGAGAACAGCATGGTCTGGCGCTCGGTGCGGATCGGCATGCGCCGCAGCAGGAAGCGGATGTCCTTGATGAAGCCGAGGTCGAACATGCGGTCGGCTTCGTCCAGCACGCAGACTTCGCAGGCGTGCAGGCTGACGACCTTGTGCTGCTTGACGTAGTCGATCAGGCGGCCGGGCGTGGCGATGATCACGTCGGCGCCGGCCTGCAGGATCGAGCGCTGCTTGTCGTAGTCGACGCCGCCGTAGACGAGCGCGAACTTCAGGCCGAGGTCGGACGCGAACTTCACCGCGTCCTTGTGGATCTGGATCGCGAGTTCGCGCGTCGGCGCGAGGATCAGCGCGCGCGGGTCCTCGGGATTGCGCTCGGCGAGCGCGGGGCGCGTCAGCAGGCGGTTCACGACCGTCACGAGGAACGCGAGGGTCTTGCCGGTGCCCGTCTGCGCCTGGCCGGCGACGTCGCGCCCGGCGAGGGTGATCGGCAGCGTCAGCGCCTGGATCGGGGTGCAGCGGGAGAATCCGGCGCCTTCGAGGCCGGCCAGCGTGGCCGGATGCAGGTCGAAGGAGGAAAAGGCGATATCGGTGAGTGGCTTGTCGCTCATGCTTGGGATGCGAGGTCTTCGAATGGATTGCGTGGATTTGCGTGCGTCGGCGTACGCGCTGGCGTGCGTGCGGCGTGCTTGCGGGCGTGTTTGCGAAAGCGGGCTTCCCGATCGGGCGGCGGGCGCCGGAACGCGGCGCTTGCGTGGGAGGCATCCGCGAAGCAGACTGCCGGTGGGCGCCCCGGGGTCGCGCTGAGCGCTTGATCCCCGCCAGGAACACCCTCATTTAGAGCGTTCCAAGTCTAACAGCATCCCGTCCCTGCCCGGCGGCGGCGGGCCGTATTACCGAAGGAGTCCCCATGTCCGACACCGTGATCCACGCCACCGACGCCGATTTCGACAGCGCCGTCCTGCAGTCCGACGAGCCCGTGCTGGTCGATTTCTGGGCCCAGTGGTGCGGCCCGTGCAAGATGATCGCGCCCGCCCTGGACCAGATCGCGAGCGAGTACGCGGGCAAGGCCAAGGTGGTGAAGGTCGATGTCGACGCCAACCAGGCGACCGCGCTGAAGTACCACGTACGCTCGATCCCGATGCTGCTGCTGTTCAAGGGCGGCCAGGTCCAGGCCACCCAGATCGGCGCCGTCGGCAAGGCCCAGCTCACCCAGATGATCGACAAGGCGCTGTAAGCCGAAGCACCCCCGGGCGGGCGCCGAGGCGCCCGCTGGCGCCCGCTACCGACTGAACCATCTCGCCCCGTCCCCTTGCCGCGCCGCGGGCGCGGTGCTAGTTTTGCCTCACCGGCACCAGCGCCCGGCACCTCGGTGCCCCGGCCGCACCGCTGCCGCATCCCTCCCCGCCTCTTCCAAGGCCTCCCGCCCGTTCCGGGCGCTCGCATCCGCGAGGATTAACCACTTTGTCCGACGATACCCCCCAGGATTCCGGCGATAACGCCGAAAAGCGCGTGCGTCGCCCGCGCGCGCCCCGCAATGCCGAAGGCGCTCCCGCGGCTTCCGCTCCCGCACCCGCTCCAGCAGTCCCCGCAGCGCCGGCCGCCGCCCAGGCCCCCGCGCCTTCGGCGCCGCCCGCCGCGGCTGCGCCGCCTCCCCCCGCGTCCGAGGTCGGCAACCAGCCGCAGCACGACGGCGGCAATGGCAACGGCCAGAACGGCAACGGCCAGCAGGGCGGCGGCAACGACCGCCACGGCAACAACAACAACCGCCGCGACCGTTTCCGCAACCGCCGCGACCGCCAGCGCGACCGCTTCCGCGACGACGGGCTGCCGCGCGACGACAACGGCGCCGAGCAGCAGCAACAGTTCCAGACCCGGCCGGCGAACATCCCCGAGGATTTCCCGCAGTACTCGCTGGGCGACCTGAAGCGGATGCCGGCGCAGAAGCTGCTCGACATCGCCGAGCAGCTGGGCCTGGCCGAGACCGTCGCCCGCGCCCGCAAGCAGGATGTGATCTTCGCGCTGCTGAAGGTACTGACCCGCACGCCGGAAGGCGTGGCCGCCGACGGCGTGCTCGAGATCCTGCCCGACGGCTTCGGCTTCCTGCGCGCGGCCGAGGCCTCGTACCTCGCCGGCCCGGACGACACCTACATCTCGCCCTCGCAGATCCGCCGCTTCAACCTGCGCACCGGCGACCACCTGTCCGGTCGCATCCGCTGGCCGAAGGACGGCGAGCGCTACTTCGCGCTCAACATCGTCGACGAGATCAACGGCGAGCCGATCGAGGCCTCGAAGAACAAGGTCCTGTTCGAGAACCTGACGCCGCTGTTCCCGCGCCGCCGCTTCAAGCTCGAGCGCGGCGACGGCTCGACCGAGGACATCACCGGCCGCATCCTCGACCTGATGGCGCCGCAGGGCAAGGGCCAGCGCGCGCTGATCGTCTCGCCGCCGAAGGCCGGCAAGACGATGATGATGCAGCAGGTCGCGACCGCGATCACGACCAACCACCCCGACGTGCACATGATCGTGCTGCTCATCGACGAGCGGCCCGAGGAAGTCACCGACATGCAGCGCACCGTGCGCGGCGAGGTGATCTCCTCGACGTTCGACGAGCCGGCTGCGCGCCACGTGCAGGTCGCCGAGATGGTGATCGAGCGCGCCAAGCGCCTGGTCGAGCACAAGAAGGACGTGGTGATCCTGCTCGACTCGATCACCCGCCTGGCCCGCGCGTACAACAACGTGGTGCCGTCGTCGGGCAAGATCCTGTCCGGCGGCGTCGACGCCAACGCGCTGCACCGGCCGAAGCGCTTCTTCGGCGCCGCGCGCAACGTCGAGGAAGGCGGCTCGCTGACCATCATCGCCACCGCGCTGGTGGAGACCGGCTCGAAGATGGACGAGGTGATCTACGAGGAGTTCAAGGGCACCGGCAACTCCGAAGTGCACCTGAACCGACGCATCGCCGAGAAGCGCGTCTACCCGGCCATCGACATCAACCGCTCGGGCACCCGCCGCGAGGACCTGCTGATCGAACCGGACCTCCTGCAGAAAATCTGGATCCTGCGCAAGCTCCTGCACGGCATGGACGAGATCGGCGCGATGGAGT
>CAMLSB010000191.1 GCA_946482565.1 uncultured Lysobacteraceae bacterium
CGATGATGCCGTCGTCCCACAGCCGCGCGGTCGCGTACCACGGGCTGCCCTGCGACTCGTACTGCTCGCGGATCGGCGCCTTGAACGCCTCTTCCTCGGCCGCCGGCCACTCGCCGCCGCGCGCTTCGATGCCGTCGCGCTTCACCGTGGCCAGCACGCTCGCCGCCTGCTCGCCGCCCATCACGCTGATGCGTGCGTTCGGCCACATCCACAGGAAGCGCGCGCCGTACGCGCGACCGCACATCGCGTAGTTGCCGGCGCCGAAGCTGCCGCCGATGACGACGGTGAACTTCGGCACGCGCGAGCACGCCACCGCCGTCACCATCTTCGCGCCGTCCTTGGCGATGCCGGCCTGCTCGTACTTGCGGCCGACCATGAAGCCGGTGATGTTCTGCAGGAACACCAGCGGGATGCCGCGCTGGTTGCACAGCTCGATGAAGTGCGCGCCCTTGAGCGCGCTCTCGGAGAACAGGATGCCGTTGTTGGCGACGATGCCGACCGGATAGCCGTGGATGTGCGCGAAGCCGGTGACCAGCGTCTTGCCGTAGCGGGCCTTGAACTCCTGCAGCTCGCTGCCGTCGACCACGCGCGCGATCACCTCGCGGATGTCGAACGGGCGGCGCGGATCCTTCGGCACGATGCCGTACAGCTCCTCGGCCGGATGCAGCGGCTCGCGCGGTTCGATCGCGGCCAGCGGCAGCGACTTGCGGCGATTGAGCCCGCCGACGATGTCGCGCGCGATCTGGAGCGCGTGCCGATCGTCGTCGGCGAAATGATCGGCCACGCCCGACACCGACGTGTGCACGTCGGCGCCGCCGAGGGTTTCCGCGTCGACGACCTCGCCCGTCGCCGCCTTCACCAGCGGCGGGCCGCCGAGGAAGATCGTGCCCTGTTCCTTCACGATCACCGATTCGTCGCTCATCGCCGGCACGTAGGCGCCGCCCGCGGTGCACGAACCCATCACCACCGCGACCTGCGGGATGTTCTCCGCGCTCATCCGCGCCTGGTTGTAGAAGATGCGGCCGAAGTGCTCCTTGTCCGGGAAGACTTCGTCCTGCAGCGGCAGGAACGCGCCGCCGGAATCGACGAGGTAGATGCACGGCAGGTGGTTCTCGCGCGCGACTTCCTGCGCGCGCAGGTGCTTCTTCACCGTCATCGGGAAATAGGTGCCGCCCTTGACGGTCGCGTCGTTGGCGACGACCACGACTTCCTGGCCCATGACGCGGCCGATGCCGCAGACCATGCCGGCCGCGGGCGCGGCGCCGTCGTACATGTCCTCGGCGGCGAGCGGCGCGATCTCGAGGAACGGCGAACCCGGGTCGAGCAGGGCGACGATGCGCTCGCGCACCAGCAGCTTGCCGCGCTCGGTGTGCTTGTCGCGCGCCTTCTGCCCGCCGCCGCCGGCCGCGCGTGCCAGGCGCCGGTCGAGTTCCTCGACGAGGCTGCGATGGAAGTCGGCGTTGGCGCGGAACTCGTCCGAGCGCGGATCCAGCTGCGAGGCGATGACGGGCATCCGCCGATTCTACGGAAAAACGGAATGGCGAAAAAAAGCACGGGCCGGCGCAAAAGAAAGGGCCCGCCGAAGCGGGCCCTTGCCTGCAGCCGAAGCGCGGGCTTCGGCATGCCGGTGTCGCTTGGCTTACTTCTTGGCCTGGTCGGCAGCAGCGTCCGCCTTGTCCGCCATGTTCTGGGCGGCATCGGCGGTGTTCTGCGCGGCGTTGGCGGTCGCCTGCGCGGCGCCGGCAGCGGCCTGGTTGGCGGCGACGGCAGCGGCGTCGGCAGCTTCCTTGGTGTTGGCGGCGACTTCGCCCGCGGCCTCGCCGGTGGCGGCGGCGGCGGCCTCGGCGCCCTGCTGGGCGGCGTTGCCCGCGGCGGACGCGGCGTCGGACGCGGCGGCAGCGGCCTGGTCGGCGGCGGACGAGGCCTCGGCGGCCTGCTGCTGCGCCTCGGGGGTCTCGTTCTTGCAGGCCGACAGGGCCAGGACGGCAGCGGTGGCAAGGACGAAAAGCTTGGTGTTCATGGTGGCTCCGGAGGTGTTTGGGATGGACCGCGATGAAGGGTATGCGCTCCGCGTGAATGGACGCGTGATGATGGTGAACGCTCGGCCCGCCGGAGTCAAAAACAAAAAAGCCGCCGGTTCGCACCGGCGGCTCCGTGTAGCGAACTACGCTTGGCTGCTTACTTCTTCGCAGCGGCGGCGGCGTCCTGCGCAGCGTCCTTCGCCTGGCCAGCGGCGTCGGCCGCGTTGTCGGCGGAGTCGGCGGCGGCGTCGGCCTCACCCATGGTCGGGGCGGCAGCGGCGGCGTCGGCCGAGGTGCTGGCGGCGTCGGCAGCAGCGGCGGCGGCGTCGGCCGAAGCCTGGGCGGCGTCGGCGTTGGCAGCGTCACCCGTGGTGGCGGCGGTGTCGGCAGCCTGCTGGGCGGTATCAGCGGCGGCAGCGGCGTCGGTCGCCGAGTCCGCAGCCTGCTGCGAGTTGGAGCAAGCGGCCAGGGCAACGCCCATGGCAAGGGCGAGCAGCGCCTTGTTGATGGTCATGATCAAATCTTCCTCGTCGTTAGTTTGGCAACGCGCAACTGCGCGCCTTTAACATGATGACAAGCCCTTGTCGCCTGTCAAGCGGGTGGGGCAACTTTTTTTGGTTAAGCGGTCTTAACTTTTCACGCAATCTCGACGGCGACCGCGGTCGCTTCGCCGCCGCCGATGCACAGCGAGGCCACACCGCGGCGTCCGCCGCGCGCCTGGAGCGCATGGAGCAGGGTCACCAGCAGGCGTGCGCCGCTGGCACCGATCGGGTGGCCCAGGGCCACGGCGCCGCCGTTGACGTTGAGGCGGTCGTGCGGGATGCCCAGGTCGGTCATCGGCGCCATCGCCACGCAGGAGAAGGCTTCGTTGACCTCGAACAGGTCCACGTCGGCCACCGTCCAGCCGGCCTTGTCGAGCACGCTGCGCAGCGCAGCGACCGGGGCGGTGGTGAACCACTCCGGCGCCTGCGAATGGGTGGCATGGGCGACGATCCGCGCCAGTGGCGCGAGCCCCCGCGCCTTCGCCTCGGCGGCGGTCGTCAGGACCAGCGCGGCGGCGCCGTCGGAAATCTTCGAGGCGGCGGCGGCGGTGATCACGCCGTCCTTGCCGAAGGCCGGTCGCAGGGAGGGGATCTTGGCAACATCGATCTTGCCGGGTTCCTCGTCCTTGTCGACGACCACCTCGCCCTTGCGGCCCTTGACGGTCACCGGGACGATCTCGGCGTCGAACGCGCCGGAGGCCTGCGCGTGCTGCGCGCGGCGCACGCTCTCGGCCGAATAGGCGTCGAGCGCTGCGCGGTCGTAGCCGTACTTCGCGCAGGCCATGTCGCCGAACACACCCATCGCCTGGCCGTCGTAGGGGTTGGTCAGGCCGTCCCAGGCCATGTGGTCGAGCATCTCGGCG
>CAMLSB010000192.1 GCA_946482565.1 uncultured Lysobacteraceae bacterium
GCGACGCCAAGATCACCGAGATCTACGAGGGCACCAGCGAGATCCAGCGCCTGGTCATCGCCCGCCACGAAACCGGGTTGCGCTGAGCCACGCCGTGCGCGTTCCCGAGAAACCATCGTTGTCGAAACCCTCCCTACGTTTCTGAAACACGGGGCCCGTGCATGTGCGCGGGCCTTGTCGCATCCGGACTCCAGGACACCATGACCACGTCGAAGAAAAAGCCCGCCGCCGCCCCCAAGCCCACCGCCACGCGCAAGCGCGCCACGGTCGCGACCCTGCCGGGAGGCGCCTCGATCGAGCCGATCGTGGAGGCGTTGCGCAAGCGTGCCCCGAAGGCTTCGCAGGCCCGGGCCGAAGCGTTCGCGCGCGCCTTCTACCGCCGCATGAGCGCCGACGAGATCGCGCAGCACAGCGCGGCCGGCTGGGCCGAGCTGGCCTGGGACTTCCTGGAGCAGGCGCAGCGCCGCAAGCCCGGCACGGCCGAAGTGCGCGTGTTCAACGCGAACCTCAAGGACAACGGCTGGGAATCGCCGCACACGATCGTGCAGGTGGTCAACGACGACATGCCCTTCCTCGTGGATTCGGTGACGATGGCGCTGGCCGACCAGGGCATCGGCGTGCACGTGCTCGGCCACCCGGTGGTGAAGGCCGAGCGCGACAAGGCCGGGCGCCTGGTCGCGGTCGGCGCCGAAGCCGGCGAGAAGGCGCGCGGCGAGTCGCTGATGCACCTGGAGATCGACCGCCAGGCGGCCGCGGCGATGCCCGCGATCGCCGCGTCGATCCAGGCCGTGCTGCAGGACGTGCGTTCCGCGGTCGTGGACTGGGACGCGATGCGCGCGAAGATGCTGCAGGTCGCCGACGACCTCGCCACGCGCCGCATGCCGGTGTCCGACGCCGGCCGCAAGGAAGCGCAGGAGTTCCTGCGCTGGGCCGCGGACAACCACTTCACGTTCCTGGGCTATCGCGAGTACGACGTGGTGCGCAAGGGCGGCGGCGAGCTGCTGTGCGCCGTCGACGACTCGGGCATGGGCCTGCTGCGGGGCAAGGAGAAGGGCAAGGCGCGCGACCTCAGGACGCTCGCCGCGCACTACATGCCGCAATCGGGTTCCGTGGACGCGCTGATCCTGACCAAGACCAACGCGCGCGCCACCGTGCACCGCCCGGGGTACATGGACTACATCGGCGTGCTCAAGTTCGACAAGGAAGGCCGTCCGGCCGCGGAGCAGCGCTTCCTCGGCCTGTACACGTCCAGCGCGTACAGCCGTCGCCCGTGGGAGATCCCGCTGGTGCGCGAACGCCACGAGCACGTGATGCGCGCGTCGGGGCTGTCCCCCGACGGCCACAGCGGCAAGGCGCTGCGCCACATCATCGAATCGCTGCCGCGCGACGAGCTGTTCCAGTCCAGCGAGGAGGAGCTGCTGCGCACCGCGACCGGCATCCTCGGCCTGCAGGAGCGCGTGCGCAGCAAGCTGTTCCTGCGCCGCGACCGCTACGGCCGCTTCTGGTCGGCGCTGGCGTACATCCCGCGCGATCGCTTCAACACCGAGGTGCGGCACCGCATCGAGGACATGCTCAAGCGCGGGCTGGGCGGCGACGGCGTCGACACGACGGTCCAGGTCGGCGAATCTCCGCTGGCGCAGCTGCACATGATCGTGCGCCCGCGTTCCGGCGAAGCGGCCGAGGGCATCGACATCGCCGCGCTCGAGGCGCAGCTGGCCGAGATCGTGCGCAACCGGCAGGACGAGCTGCGCGAGCGGCTGGTCGCGTCCGAGGGCGAGGAACGCGGCCTCAAGCTCGCCAACCGCTGGGGCCGCGCGCTGCCCGCGAACTACATCGAGCAGGCCGGCGCCGCGGTCGCCGCCGAGGACGTGAAGTGCCTGGCGTCGCTGCGCGACGCAGCCGACCTGCGCATCAGCCTTTATCGCGGCAAGAGCGCGGGCAACGGCGCCGACGGCGGCCTGCGCCTGAAGTTCTATCGCCTCGGCCACGACATCCCGCTGTCGGATGCGCTGCCGATGATGGAGAACATGGGCCTGCGGGTGATCACCGAGCATCCGTATCGCCTGGACGTGGCGGGCAAGGACGGCGACGTCGTCGCCTGGATCCAGGACTTCGAGGTCGAGGCGGTGCGCAGCGACCTGGACGTGGACAGCCTCGACACTTCGTTCGAGGAAGCCTTCGGGCAGGTCTGGCGCGGCCAGGCCGAGAACGACGGCTTCAACCGCCTGATCCTCGGCGCGAGCCTGGCATGGCGCCAGGTCGCGATGCTGCGCGCCTACGGCAAGTACCTGCAGCAGGTCGGCGTGCCGTTCTCGCAGGCCTATGTCGAGGAGACCTTCAACCGTTATCCGCTGCTCGCGCGGCTCGTGGTCGAGCTGTTCGAAGCGCGCTTCCATCCGGCGACGGGCAGCGAGGACAAGGCCGAGGTCAAGCGCGGCCAGCAGGCGCTGCTCGCGCAGTTGCACGCGCTGGCAGGCGATGACGCGACCCGCGCGCTGCTGCAGCCGGTGGTCGACGCACGCACCAGCGATCGCCCGCGCCAGGTCGAAGCCACGCGCGCCGCGTTGCTGGGCATGCTCGACCGCGTCGCCAGCCTGGACCAGGACCGCATCCTGCGCAGCTTCATCGGCTGCATCGACGCGACGCTTCGGACCAGCTACTACATCGCCTACAAGCCGGGCGACGACGGCGCCGGCGTGCGCGCCGACGGCGGCCCCGCCGACTACATCGCGTTCAAGCTCGACTCGGCGAAGGTGCCGGACCTGCCGAAACCGCGGCCGTACCGCGAGATCTGGGTGTGCGGGCCGCGCGTGGAGGGCGTGCACCTGCGCTTCGGGCCGGTCGCGCGCGGCGGCCTGCGCTGGTCCGACCGCCGCGAGGACTTCCGCACGGAGGTGCTCGGCCTGGTCAAGGCGCAGATGGTCAAGAACACGGTGATCGTGCCGGTCGGCTCGAAGGGCGGCTTCTTCTGCAAGCAGCTGCCCGATCCTTCGGTGGACCGCGACGCGTGGTTCGCCGAGGGCGTGGCCTGCTACAAGCGCTTCATCAACGGCCTGCTCGACATCACCGACAACCTGGTCGACGGCAAGGTCGTGCATCCGGCGAACGTGGTCCGCCACGATGGCGACGACCCGTACCTGGTGGTCGCGGCGGACAAGGGCACGGCGACGTTCTCGGACATCGCGAACGGCATCGCCCAGGCGCACGGTTTCTGGCTCGACGACGCGTTCGCCTCCGGCGGTTCGGTCGGCTACGACCACAAGGGCATGGGCATCACCGCGCGCGGCGCGTGGGAGTCGGTGAAGCGCCATTTCCGCGCGATGGGGCGCGATTCTCAGTCGCAGGACTTCACTTGCGTGGGCATCGGCGACATGTCCGGCGACGTGTTCGGCAACGGCATGCTGCTGTCGAAGCATAT
>CAMLSB010000193.1 GCA_946482565.1 uncultured Lysobacteraceae bacterium
GTGGTCGCGCCAGTAGCGATAGCCGAACAGGCCGGCCATGACGGCGACCGCGAGGATGAACCTGGCCTTGCGCGACATCAGCGACCGTCCTTCCGGCTGCGCGCGATGAACGCGATGCCGATGCCGATGAAGGCGCAACCCAGCCCCAGGAAGGCCGGCTGGCCCGAGGCCGCAACCGCCAGGAAGGCGGTGCCGCTGCCGAGGTAGCTGATGCCGGCGGCGCGCAGGTTCTTGCCCGGCGGCGGACACAGCGTGGAAAGACGGGGAATTCGCATGGTGTGGCTCACGGGTCGGGAATGAAGATGGATTCGATGGGTTCGGCGAACAGCCGCGCCAGCCGGAACGCCAGCGGCAGGCTCGGGTCGTACTTGCCGGTCTCGAGCGCGTTCACCGTCTGCCTCGAGACGTCCAGGCGCTCGGCCAGCTCGCCCTGCGACCAGCCGAAGCGTTCGCGCAGCTCGCGGATGCGGCTTTCCATGGTGTCAGCGGTACCGGCGCGCGACCACGGTCTTGACCAGCCCGTAGGACAGGCAGACCAGCGGGAAAACCCAGAACATGGCCACGCCCGACGGGATGTCGATCACGCTGGCCATCTGCAGGAAGCCGCCGGCGAGGTACAGCATCGACACCAGGGCGGTCGCCAGGCTCACGGATTCGAGTTCGATCTGGCGCTGCAGTTCGTCGGCGTCGCGGATGTAGCGGATGATCGCGCGCACCACCAGCACGACCGGCGCGACCGGGACCAGCGCGATGAGCGCGCGCAGTGCCGGCTCGTCGACCCGCTTGAGCAGCAACAGCGACACGAACAGGCCGATGACGTAGCCCGCCATCGCCGGGAGGAACTCGCGCAGGTAGCGGCGGCGCAGGCTGGGGGTGGAGGCGTCGCAGCCATCCGGCAGGCGCCAGCGCAGGAAGGCGGCGAACAGCAACCCGAAGCCGGTGCCGTAGAGCAGCCCGGTCGCGAAGGGCGGCAGCGCCCACAGCGACGACGCCCCGAACGTGGCCAGGAGGACGGCAACGGCGATGGCCAGGAGGGCTGGCGCTTTGAGGGTCATCGGGACAGCCTGTCAAGGAGACTTGACAGGATTCTAGGGAGAGCCGGATCAGGCTGTCAAGCACCCTTTACAATCGGCCTAACTCCGGCCGGGGGCGCTATTTGCTGCTGACGTACTTCTCGCGGCGGATCCGGCGGATGTCCAGGCCGGCGTCTTTCAACGCCTCGAAGCAGGCGTCGACCATGTTCGGGTTGCCGCAGAGGTAGGCGACGTCGTCGCCGGCGTCCGGCCCGAACTCGGCCAGGAACTGCTGCACGTAGCCGTGGCGCACGTCGGGGTGCGGCTCGGCGGGCAGTTCGCGCGACAGGCAGGGCACGTAGCGGAAATGCCCGGGGTGCGCGTCGGCGAAGGCGCGGAACTCGTCGCCGTACAGCAGCTCGGCCGGCGTGCGCGCGCCCTGCAGCAGCACGACGCGCAGGCCGCGCGCCGCGATCAGCGCCGCCAGTTGCGGCAGCATCGCCCGGTATGGCGTCACGCCGGTGCCGGTGGCGATCAGCAGGTAGCGACCGTTCGTGTCGTCCGGCATCAGGCAGAAGCGCCCGTACGGACCACTGGCCTGGATTTCGTCGCCGGATTCCAGGCCTTCGAACAGCGCGGTCGCGGCGCCGCCGGCGACGTAGCTCACCGCGATCTCGACCGACTGCGCCGGGCCGTTCGCCTGGTCGTGCAGCGTCGCCAGCGAGTACGAACGCTTGGTCGCGGTGCCGTCGCCGTAGTGGAAATGCACCTGCAGGAACTGCCCCGGCACGAACGGCATCGGCTGCCCGTCGGCACGGGCGAAGGCGAGGTGGGCGACGGTCGGCGCCAGCATGCGGCGCGACACGAGCTTGAGCGGGAACTGGACGATGGCCAAGGCGGGGGATGGGCTGCAGCGGCGGCCGGGATGCGGCCACGGGACGCCTATACTACCGGCTCCGCCGCGCAGGCCGCTGTCACTCCTCCACGTATGGCCCCCACCCACGACGCGCCGGCGCTGCAGGTTTCGGCGCTGCGCAAGACCTACGACAACGGCGTCGAAGCGCTCAAGGGCGTTTCGCTCGAAGTCGCGCCCGGCGACTTCTTCGCCCTGCTCGGCCCGAACGGCGCCGGCAAGTCCACCCTGATCGGCATCGTCAGTTCGCTGGTGAACAAGACCTCCGGCGACGTGCGCGTGTTCGGCACCGACCTGCACGCGGACCGCGGCGCGGCGATGCGGATGCTCGGCCTGGTACCGCAGGAAATCAACTTCAACATGTTCGAGAAGCCGCTCGACATCCTCGTGAACTACGCGGGGTTCTACGGCATCCCCCGCGCCGAGGCGCTGGTGCGCGCCGAGCAGGAGCTGCGCAACGCCTTCCTCTGGGACAAGGCGGACAAGATGTCGCGCACGCTGTCGGGCGGCATGAAGCGCCGCCTGATGATCGCGCGGGCGATGATGACGCGGCCGCGCCTGCTGATCCTCGACGAACCGACTGCCGGCGTGGACATCGAGATCCGCCGCGGCATGTGGAAGACGCTGCGCGAGATCAACGCCGCCGGCACCACGATCATCCTGACCACGCATTACCTGGAGGAAGCGGAGAGCCTGTGCCGCAACCTCGCGATCATCGACCGCGGCACCATCGTCGAACAGGGGCCGATGCGCGGGCTGCTCGCGAAGCTCGACGTCGAAGGCTTCCTGCTCGACGTCGACGGCACGCTGCCAGCCGACCTGCCCGGCATACCCGGCACCACGCTCGTCGCGCAGGATGCCCACACCCTGGACCTGGAGATGCCGCGCGCGATGGACCTCAACGGCGTGTTCGCGCGGCTGAGCGACGCGGGCATCCGCGTGCGCTCGATGCGTACCAAGTCGAACCGGCTGGAGGAGCTGTTCGTGCGCCTGACCAGCGACCATGGCGCGCGCGACGGCGAGAAGCGCCAGGGAGCCGCCGCATGAGCGCGCCCGTCGCCACGCCAGCCCGGGATGCAATGCACGACGCCGGAATGCCGAGCGTCACCCGACGAAACTGGATCGCGCTCGTCACGATCGCGCGCCGCGAGATCAGCCGCATCCTGCGCATCTGGACCCAGACGCTGGTGCCCCCGGCGATCACCCAGACCCTGTACTTCCTGATCTTCGGCGGGCTGATCGGCTCGCGCGTCGGCAAGATGGACGGCATCAGCTACATGGATTTCATCGTCCCCGGCCTGGTGATGATGAGCGTGATCCAGAACAGCTACGGCAACATCTCCTCGAGCTTCTTCGGCGCGAAGTTCGGCCGCCACGTCGAGGAGCTGCTGGTCAGCCCGATGCCGAACTGGGTGA
>CAMLSB010000194.1 GCA_946482565.1 uncultured Lysobacteraceae bacterium
GCGACTGCAAGGTGGTCCGCCGCCGTGGCAAGGTCTTCGTGATCTGCAAGTCCAATCCGCGTTTCAAGGCGCGCCAGCGCTGAGGCGCGTGTAGAGCCGACCCATGGTCGGCCAAGCGTCACCCAAGGCCGCGGAAACGCGGCCTTTTCTTTTCCTGTCCGCGACACGGACCGGACGTGGAGCAGCCGACCATGGGTCGGCTCTACAATCCGCGGACTTCTGCCGGGAGGTCGACCATGCTCCGCTTCCGCAACGCCCTGATGCTCGCGCTCGCCGCCATGCCGTTCGCGGCGTCGGCGCAATCCACCGTCTCCGGAAACGTCGCGGCAACGCAGGGGGACGTCCTGCTGGTCGATCGTGTCCGGCAGGAAAACAGCGCCGCCCTGCCCGTGCGCGGCATGACCATGGCCCAGGTGCAGGCCCGCTACGGCGCGCCGGCCGACCGGCTGGCTCCGCGCGGCGGCCAGAAGCACGCATGGCCGACGATCAACCGCTGGCGCTACCCGGCGTTCACCGTCTACTTCGAGAAGAGCCGGGTGATCGACGCCGTGGCCAACCACGCCTCCGCCGACGAGATCGGCCCGAAACCCGCGATCCGATGACCGACAAGACGCTGCGCCTTCCGGCGGAATGGGAACCCCAGTCCGCGATCCTGCTCGCATGGCCGCATGCCGGCACCGACTGGGCCGAGCGCCTGGGCGAGGTCGAGGACACCGTCATCGCGCTCGTCGCGGCGATCGCGCGCTTCCAGCCGGTGCTGCTGTGCGTGGCCGACGACGACATCGAGGCCTACGCACGGGCGCGGCTGTCGTCCGCGCGCATCGACATGGCGCGCGTGCGCTTCCTGCCGGTGGCCTACGACGACACCTGGCTGCGCGACAGCGGCCCGATCACCCTGCGCGATGGCTCGGGCGGTTTCCGCCTGCTGGATTTCCGCTTCACCGGCTGGGGCGGCAAGTTCGGCGCCGCGCAGGACGACCTCGTGGTCGAACGCCTGCACGAAGCTGGAACATTCCTCAGGAGTGATCGCCAATCCATTGATTTTGCTTTGGAAGGCGGCGCAATCGACACCGATGGCGCGGGCACGCTGCTGACCACCTGGCAATGCCTGCACGAGCGCCATCCGGACGTGGATCGCGAGACCCTGGCGGAGCGCCTCGCCGCCTGGCTGCACCAGGACCGCGTGCTGTGGCTCGACCACGGCTACCTCGAGGGCGACGACACCGACGCGCACGTGGACACCCTCGCCCGCTTCGCCGCACCGGACGCGATCGTGTTCCAGGCCTGCGACGATCCGGCCGATTCGCACTACGCCGAGTTGCAGGCGATGGGCGCCGAAATCGCCGCGCTGCGCACGCGCGACGGCCAGCCGTACCGGCTGTTCCCGCTGCCGTGGGCACAACCGATCCTGGACGAAGGTCGCCGCCTCGCCGCGAGCTACGCGAATTTCCTGATCGTCAACGGCGCGGTGCTGATGCCGGCCTACGGCGATCCGGCCGACGATGCCGCGGCGGCGGTGCTGGCGCGCGCATTCCCGGGCCGCGAGATCGTGCAGGTCCCGTGCCGCGCCCTGATCTGGCAGAACGGCAGCCTGCATTGCCTGACGATGCAGCTGCCGCAGGGGATAATCGCCGCATGAACAGGAAAACCCTTCCGGTCGCGCTCGTCCAGGAAAGAAACCAGGGCGACGCCGAGGCCAACCTCGCGCGCATCGAGCAGCGCGTCGCCGAGGCCGCCGGCAACGGCGCGCGCCTGGTGCTGCTGCAGGAGCTGCACAACGGCGCCTATTTCTGCCAGCACCAGGACGTGTGCGAGTTCGAGCACGCCGAGCCGATCCCGGGCCCGAGCACCGAGCGCCTCGGCGCGCTGGCGAAGCAGCACGGTGTCGTGATCGTGGGTTCGCTGTTCGAACGCCGCGGCGCCGGGCTGTACCACAACACCGCGGTCGTGCTCGAGCGCGACGGCTCGCTCGCGGGCAAGTACCGCAAGATGCACATCCCCGACGACCCGGGCTTCAACGAGAAGTTCTACTTCACGCCGGGCGACCTGGGTTTCACCCCGATCGACACCTCGGTCGGCCGCCTCGGCGTGCTCGTGTGCTGGGACCAGTGGTATCCGGAAGCGGCGCGCCTGATGGCGCTGGCCGGCGCCGAACTGCTGCTCTACCCGACCGCGATCGGCTGGGACCCGGACGACGACCAGGCCGAGAAGGATCGCCAGCGCAATGCGTGGATCCTCAGCCATCGCGGCCATGCGGTCGCGAACGGGCTGCCGGTGCTGTCGTGCAACCGCACGGGACACGAAGCGTCGCCCGTCGGTCGTTCCGGCATCGACTTCTGGGGTTCCAGCCACGTGCTCGGCCCGCAGGGCGAATTCCTGGCGGAAGCGCCGGTCGACGCGCCGCAGGTGCTGATGGCGGAAGTCGACCTCGGCCGCAGCGAACACGTGCGCCGGATCTGGCCGTTCCTGCGCGACCGCCGCATCGACGCCTACGGCGACCTGCTCAAGCGCTACCGTGACTGACGCCGTCGAGGGCGCCGCGGACTGGCGCGAACAGCCGCACGCCATCGTCGAGCGCGACGGCACGCGTTTCACGCTGCTGGGCACCGCGCACGTCTCGCGCGCCAGCCTCGACGCGGTGCGCGCGGCGATCGACAGCGGCGAGTTCGACACCGTCGCGGTCGAACTCGATCCGCAACGCTTCCAGTCGCTGACCGATCCCGACGCGCTCGCGCGCCTGGACCTCGTGCAGGTGATCCGCTCCGGGCGCACCGCGCTGTTCGCGGCGAACCTGGGCCTGGCCGCGTACCAGCGCCGCCTCGCCGAACAGCTCGGCATCGAGCCCGGTGCCGAACTCAAGGCCGCCGCGCTCGAAGCGCGCGAGCGCGGCCTCGACATGCGCCTGGTCGACCGCGACGTCGGCATCACCTTCAAGCGCGCTTCGCAGCGACTGGGCTGGTGGGGCCGCGCGAAGCTCGCCGGCGGCCTGGTGACCGCGCTGTTCGCCGACGAGGAAGTCGCCGGCGAGGAGATCGAGAAGCTCAAGCAGGGCGACCTGCTGGAAGCGAGCTTCAGCGAATTCGCCGGCGACAATCCGGCCCTCTACGAAGCGGTGATCGCCGAACGCGACCGCTACATGGCCGCGAACCTGCGCGCGATCGCGCTGGAAGCGCAGCCGCCGCGACAAGACGCGGCCGGCGCCGCGAGGCGCGAAGTGCTGGCGGTCGTCGGCGCGGGCCACCTGAAGGGCCTTGCGCGGCACCTGGGCGAGGACGACGTGGCGCCCGACATCGTGCGCGCCGACCTGGAATCGGTCGCGGAAAAAT
>CAMLSB010000195.1 GCA_946482565.1 uncultured Lysobacteraceae bacterium
CTGATGACGCTGCCGATCGGCGGCGCCGACATGCCGGTGGTGATCTCGCTGTACAACGCGCTGACCGGCCTTGCCGTCGCGTTCGAGGGTTATGTGCTCGGCAACGAGGCGCTGATCATCGCCGGCATGATGGTGGGCGCGGCCGGCATGCTGCTGACCCGCCTGATGGCCAAGGCGATGAACCGCTCGATCAAGAGCGTGCTGTTCTCGAACTTCGGCGGGGGCGGCGGCGAACTGCAGGAAATTTCCGGTGCGCAAAAGCCTATTGAAGCCGGCGACGTCGCCGCGATGATGGCCTACGCCGAACGCGTGGTGATCGTGCCCGGCTACGGCATGGCCGTCGCCCAGGCGCAGCACAAGATCTGGGAGCTCGCGCAGCGGCTGATGGAGCGCGGCGTCAAGGTGAAGTTCGCGATCCATCCGGTCGCCGGGCGCATGCCCGGCCACATGAACGTGCTGCTGGCCGAAGCGGGCGTGCCCTACGACCTGATCGCCGACATGGACGACATCAACCCCGAGTTCCCGAACACCGACGTCTCGCTGGTGATCGGCGCGAACGACGTGGTCAACCCGGTCGCGAAGACCGATCCGTCGTCGCCGATCTACGGCATGCCGATCCTCGATGTCGCGCAGTCGAAGAACACCATCGTCATCAAGCGCGGCCGCGGCACGGGCTTCGCGGGCATCGAGAACGCGCTGTTCTACGCGGACAACACCCGCATGCTCTATGGCGACGGCGCCGAAGCGGCGGGCGCGCTGGTGGCCGAACTCAAGGCGCTCGATTCGGGTCACTGAGGCGACGGGCAAGGGCGCCCGCGCTCCGGCGCGCGCGGGCGTTCAGCGCGAGCCGATCGCCGCGATCACGACGGCCGTGGCGAGCCAGAGGCGGTCGGCGGTTCCGTTCGCCAGTCCGGCCAGCGTCCATGCGTAGTCGGGCCCGAGCCGGATCGCCGCATCCCACGGCAGCATGCCGACCGAACGCCCGATTTCGCCGGCGGCGATGCCCCAATTGGCCAGGGCGATGGTCGCCAGCGTCGCCGCGACGCCCGCCACGGCGCGCGGCAGGCCCGACGGCGCCCGTGCCACGCGCAGCAGCACGGCGGCGTCGACCGCGGCGACCACGGCCATCCAGCTCGACTGCCTCCCGGCCGCCAGGGCGACCAGGATCCACGCCGCGGCGCAGCCCAGGGTCGCCAGGAGGGTCAACAGGAGAACCAGGGCCGGCGCGAGCCAGCGCGCGCGGCGCACTGCGGAATCGGTCATGCGGCGTAGAATATCCGCAATATGTATTCCCGCAGCAGCGAACCCGTGCGCTTCGAGCGCGACTGTGCCGCAGTGCTGGTGCCGCAGGGCGATGCCGTGAACCTGCCCGCCGGTACCGTCGGCTACATCACCCAGGCCCTGGGCGGCAGCTACACCGTGTTCGTGGAAGGCAACCTGTTCCGCATCGCCGGCCCCGACGCCGACGCCATCGGCAAGGAACCGACCGAACCGCTGGACCTGCCCGCCGGCGCTTCCGACGACGACGTCGAGCAGATGGTGTGGCGCCAGTTGCGCACCTGCTTCGATCCGGAAATCCCGATCAACGTCGTGGACCTCGGCCTGGTCTACGAGGCTGCCGTGTCGCGCCGCGACGACGGCGAGCGCACGGTCGCGGTGAAGATGACGCTGACCGCGCCCGGCTGCGGGATGGGCGACATCCTGGTCGACGACGTGCGCAGCAAGCTCGAGATGATCCCGACCATCGCCGAGGCCGACGTCGAGCTGGTGTTCGACCCGCCGTGGACCCGGCACATGATGTCCGAGGCGGCACGCCTGGAAACGGGAATGCTCTGAGGCGGGGAACGCCCGCCCTCCGGAGGCCGCGCGCGGGACTGGCCCGAACCACCACGGCATTGGCCGAACGGCACTTGACGCGTAATCGTTTCCATGAAAGTCGGTAGCGATTACAGTTCAAAAGTGTGAACTACGTCACACTTTTTGACCCCCGATTTGCTGCGTTTGCAGCTTGAGCCTTCACGAGCCGCTGCCCTAGCGTGGGGATTGCGATGCGCGAGGGCGCGCAGCGCTGCCAGGCCCGAAGGCCAAGCTCCCCGCCGCTGCCGCGGCACACCGAAACCGCACGCGCCCGGACCAGCCCCCGGCGGCCGCGCCGTGCCGCAACCGTCATCGAGGACACCGCAATGCATTCCAGCAGTCGTGTTCGCTCCCTCGCCGTCATGTCGCCCCTCGCCTTCGCGCTGGCCTTCGCCGCCTCCGCGCAGGCCGCGACGCGCGTCGACCTCCACCACCAGGACGTGGCCAGCATGTACAGGCAGTACAAGGCCGCCAGCGTCCGCATCGGCATGCCCTCGGGCGCGGCCGACCGCCACGCCGAGCTGATCGGCATGGGTGCCGATTCGGGCCTGCAGCTGGTCAACAGCAGCACCGACAAGGACGGAACCCGCCACTACCGCTATCGCCAGACCTTCCACGGCATCCCCGTGTTCGGCGAAAACGTGATCGTCAGCGAGAACGCCGACGGCAGCGTCCGCAACCTGTTCGGCCATCGCCTCGACGGCATCGGCGCCGACCTGCCCTCCGTCGCCGCGCGCATCCCGCAGGCCCAGGCCATGTCGCTGGCCCGGCATGCCGCGTTCGGCAACCGCGTCGCCGCGCTCGACGTCAGCCGCGAGAAGTCCGAACGCGTGATCTTCTTCGACGACAGCCGCCAGGCGCACCTGGCCTATGTCGCGGAGTTCTTCGCCGACTCGCCGCGCGGCGGCTCGCCGACCCGTCCGTTCGTGGTCGTGGACGCGCGCACCGGCGCCGTGCTCAAGCAGTGGGACGGCCTGACCACCGCGCAGGTCGGCACCGGCCCCGGCGGCAACGCCAAGACCGGCCAGTACGAGTGGGGCTCGGGCGGCATCTACGGCTACCTGGACGTCGCGCAGAGCGGCTCCACCTGCACGATGAACAACACCAACGTGAAGTCGGTGAACCTCAACCACGGGACCACCAGCACCACCGCGTTCTCCTACACCTGCCCGCGCAACACCTTCCAGGCGATCAACGGCGCGTACTCGCCGATCAACGACGCGCACTTCTTCGGCGGCGTGATCACGAACATGTATCCGGCGTACACCGGCTACAACGCGCTGTCGTTCCAGCTCGTGATGCGCGTGCACTACAGCAACAACTACGAGAACGCGTTCTGGGACGGCAGCACCATGAGCTTCGGCGACGGCGCCAGCACGTTCTACCCGCTGGTCAGCGCCGACGTCGCCGGCCACGAGGTCTCGCACGGCTTCACCGAGCAGCA
>CAMLSB010000196.1 GCA_946482565.1 uncultured Lysobacteraceae bacterium
CGCGGCCCACGATCACGCTCATCGCGTAATCGAGGTAGCTGCGGCGCATCTCGTCCTCGAGGTTGACCGGGATGATTTCCTTGGCGGTTTCGGCCATCTGGGATCCGTTCTGGAGGTGGTGCCGGGGGCTGCGGGCAGCGCCCGGAAAACGACAGGAAATGATACCACGCGGGCGCCCGGAAAGCACCCGTTTTTATTCGACGACTCAATGACTTAGCAGAGGTTTCCGGGCACTGTCCCGGGCGCCGCCGGATTGCGCGCCGGCCTCAGCCGAAAGCGGCCCGCATCGAGGCTTCCCCGGGCGCTTCGACGACGCCCTTCTCGGTCACGATCGCATCGATCAACTCGTGCGGCGTGACGTCGAAAACCGGGTTCCAGGCGGCGATGCCCTCGGCCACGGTGCGCACGCCGCCGAGCGCGTGCAGCTCGCCCGGCTCGCGCTCTTCGATCTCGATGCGGTCCCCTGATGGCGTATCCATGTCCACCGTCGAGGACGGCGCCACGACCATGAACTTCACCCCGTGGTGGCGGGCCGCGATCGCGAGCTGGTAGGTGCCGATCTTGTTGGCGACGTCACCGTTGGCGCAGATGCGGTCGGCGCCGACCACCACCCATTGCACCTGTCCGGTCTTCATCAGGTGCGAGGCGGCCGCGTCGGCGATCAGGGTGGCATCGATGCCGTCCTGTTGCAGTTCCCAGGCGGTCAGGCGCGCGCCCTGCAGCCACGGCCGGGTTTCCCCGGCGAACACGCGGGCGATGCGGCCCTGGGCGACGCCGGCGCGGATGACGCCCAGCGCGGTGCCGAAGCCGGCGGTGGCCAGCGAGCCGGTATTGCAGTGGGTCATGACGCCGCTGCCGGGTTCGATCAGCGCGGCGCCGAGCACGCCCATGCGGCGGTTCGCGGCAAGATCTTCGCGTTCGATGGCGGCGGCTTCGGCTTCCAGGGCGGCGCGCCAGCCGGAGGCGCCGTTCGTGTTGCCGGTGTTGCCGGCGCTGTCGGCGCTCGCGCGTGCCAGCGCCGCGCGCATCCGCGCCAGCGCCCAGGCCAGGTTCACCGCGGTCGGGCGCGCGGCGTTCAGGCGGCCGAGCGCGGGCTCCAGCGCCTGCGCGGCTTCGGCGGCGGAGTCCGCGTCGACATCGCGCGCCGCCAGCACCGCGCCCCAGGCCGCGGCGATGCCGATCGCCGGCGCGCCGCGCACGGCGAGGTCGCGGATCGCGGTGGCGACGGCGTCGCTGGTCGCGCAGGTGAGGTATTCCGTCTCGAACGGCAACTTGCGCTGGTCCAGCAGTTCCAGTGCCTCGCCGGTCCAGCGGATCGGGCGGATGCGGTCGTAGCGCGCGTAATCGATGTCGGCCATGGCCCGATTGTATCCGCTCGACCGTCGCCGCCACGCGCAGGCACGGGCGCGGCGGCGGCCGCGTCAGGCGTGGCCGAAATCGAAGGCCAGCACGTCCGCGATGCGTTCCGTGCCGAGCATCGCCATCAGCAGCCGGTCGACGCCCAGGGCGACGCCGGCGCAGGTCGGCAGGCCGTGCGCCAGCGCAGCCAGGAAGGCTTCATCCAGCGGCGGTTGCGCCGCGCCGCGTCCGCCGCGCACCACGAGGTCACGCTCGAAACGCGCGCGTTGTTCCGCGACGTCCGTGAGCTCGTGGTAACCGTTCGCCAGTTCCATCGGACCTAGATAGAGTTCGAAGCGCTCGGCAACCGCGATGCCATCCACGCCGCGCCGCAATCGCGCCAGCGCGCATTGCGTGGCCGGCCAGTCGTGCACGGCCAGCATCACTGCCGGATCGAAACCGGGCTGCAGGCGGTGCGTCATGAGCAGGTCGAGCCAGTCGTCGCGCACAAGGCCCCGCGGGTCGACGACGACATCGCCGAGCGCCGCGCGCAGCGCGTCCTCCGTCGCAACGAACGGATCGAGGCCTAGCCGCTCGCGATACAGGTCGCGGTATGCGACGTGTTCCAGCCGCGCATCGCGATCGACCAGCGCCAGCGCCGCGCGCACCAGGTCCGCCGTCTCTTCCGCGAGCCGGCGATGGTCCCAGCCGACGCGATACCACTCGAGCATCGTGAACTCGGGATTGTGGCGGCCGCCCGCTTCGCCATCGCGGAACACGCGCCCGAGTTCGTAGCAGTCGCCGACGCCGGCGGCCAGCAGCCGCTTCAGCGCGTACTCGGGCGACGTGCGCAGCCAGCGCGTGCGCGGCGCGCCGTCGGTGCGGCCGGAGAATTCGAGGCTGAAAGGCGCGATGTTCGGTTCGGTATTGCCGCCGCGCGACAGCACCGGCGTCTCCACTTCCAGCACGCCACGCTCGGCGAAGAACGCGCGCATCGCGGCACTGAGCCGCGCGCGCAGCCGCAACGCTTCGATACCCGCGGTCGGCTGCCAGTCCTCCAACGCAGTCAGCCGCCGTTCGCCTGCAGGAACGCGAGGAGCCGCGCCTCGTCCCAGACTTCCACGCCGAGCTCGCCGGCCTTGGCCAGCTTGCTGCCCGCGGCTTCGCCGGCGACGACGAAGGCGGTCTTCTTCGACACGCTGCCCGAGACCTTCGCGCCCAGCGCTTCCAGCCGGTCCTTCGCTTCGTCGCGGGTCAGGGCCGACAGGGTGCCGGTCAGGACCACGGTCTGCCCTTCGAGCACGCCTGCCTCGACTTCGCCGGCGTGCGCCACCGCCACTTCCAGGCGCGCGACGGCTTCCGCGGTGCGCCGCGCAAGCGCCTGGCCTTCGCGACTGCGGAAGAACGCATGCACGGATTCGGCCGAGTCCTTCGGCAAGCCGGCATCGGCGAGCGCCTCGACATCCGCGGCGGCCACGGCCGCGACCGAATCGAAGCGTTCGCCCAGCTGCAACGCGCGCTTCGCGGTGAGCTTCGGCACGGCCATCCGCTCCAGCACGGCCGCGGGTGCAAGCGCCGCGCGCAGCTTCGCGATGGGCGGGTGCGCGTCGCCGATGCGCACGCCACGCGCGAGCAGTTCGTCGATCACGCGCTGGTTGCCGGGCTGCTCGAAGAACGCATCGATGGCCTTCGCGACCTCGTCGCCGATGTCGGGCACCAGCTTGAGCAGCGGCCACGGCAGGTGCCGCACGAGCTCGAGTTCGCCGAACCATGCGGCCAGCGCCTTGGCGGTGCTCTCGCCCACGTGCTGGATGCCCAGCGCGTACAGGAAGCGTTCGAGCGTGGTGTCCCGGCTGCGGTCGATGGCCTCGAGCAGGTTTTCCGCCCACTTCGTCGCGACCTTGCCGGCCTTCGCGGTTTCGGGCGTGGTGCCGTCGC
>CAMLSB010000197.1 GCA_946482565.1 uncultured Lysobacteraceae bacterium
GCGTTGCAGGATCGGCAGCAGCATCGCCTTGACGCTGGTCTTGCCGTTGCTGCCGGTGACCGCGGCGATGCGCGTGCCGCGACCGCGCTGCAACGCGCCGGCGAAATCACCCAGCGCGCGCTCGGTGTCCGCCACGACGAGTTGCGGCACGTCCAGCGGCAGCACGCGCGCGACCAGCAACGCGCGCGCGCCGGCGGCCACTGCGGCGGCGGCATGGTCGTGGCCATCGAAGCGCTCGCCCTTGAGCGCGACGAACAGGGTGGCGCGGCCTTCGCTGGCTTCGCAGTCGCCAGGCGCGAGCGCGCGCGTGTCGATCGACACGGCGTCGACCGTCGCATCCGCGCCGTGGACGCGTCCGCCGGTCCAGTTCGCGATGCGCGAGAGCGGCAGCGGCCTCATGCGCGCGCCTCCGGGCGGCGCGCGGCGAGCGCGGCGGCGGCGACTTCGCGGTCGTCGAAGGGATGCTTGATCCCCGCGACGTCCTGGTAGGTTTCGTGGCCCTTGCCCGCGACCAGCACGATGTCGCCGGGCCGCGCCGCGCCGACGGCGCGTTCGATCGCGCGGCGACGGTCGCGTTCGACCACCACCTTCGACGGCTCGGCGAATCCGGCCATGATGTCGGCGACGATGGCGTCGCCATCCTCGCCACGCGGATTGTCGTCGGTGACGATCACCAGCCCCGCCGCGGCCTCGGCGATCGCCGCCATCTGCGGGCGCTTGCCGCGGTCGCGCTCGCCGCCGCAGCCGAACACGCAGACGAGCTGGCCGCGCAGGTGGCCGCGCAGCGACTCGAGCGCCTGCTGCAGCGCGTCGGGCTTGTGCGAGTAGTCCACGACCACCAGCGGCGCATCGCCGCCACCGAGGCGGTTCATGCGCCCGGCGATCGGTTCCAGGCGCGGCAGGACCGCGGCAATGGCATCTGCGTCGATGCCGAGCGCATGCAGCACGCCGGCGACCGCGACCAGGTTGTCGGCATTGAACCGGCCCAGCAACGGCGAGCGCACGCTGCGTCGCGCGTCGCCGACCACCAGGTCGAAGGCGAGGCCCTCGTCGCCAAGCGCCAGGTTCTCCGCGCGCACGTCGCCCTGGGCGCCCTGTGAGCTCGCGCCGATGCCGCGCACGCCGGACGGCAGCGCCGCCAGCAACTCGCGGCCGAAGGCGTCGTCGATGTTCACCACCGCCGCGCGCAGGCCCGGGCGCTTGAACAGCTTCGCCTTCGCCGCGCCGTAGGTGGCCATGTCGCCGTGGTAATCAAGATGGTCGCGGGTGAGGTTGGTGAACACCGCCACGTCGTAGTGCACGGCATCCACGCGGCCCTGGTCGAGGGCGTGCGAACTCACTTCCATCGCCACTGCGCGCGCGCCTTCGTCGCGCAGCTGCGCGAGCAACGCATGCATCTGCAGCACCAGCGGCGTGGTGAAGCCGGTCGCGACCACTTTGCCGTACAGCCCGGCGCCGAGCGTGCCGATCGTGCCGGCGGGCGTGCCGAGCAGCGACAGCGCCTGCGCGAGCAGCTGCACGGTCGAGGTCTTGCCGCTGGTGCCGGTGACGCCGACCATCGTCATCGCGCGCGACGGATGGCCATGGAATTCGTCGGCCATCGCGCCCATGCGCGCGCGCAGTCCGGCAACCGGAATCGCATCGTGGGGCGCGGGCGCGGTGGCGGGCGCCGGCGGCTCGAACAGGATCGCCGCCGCGCCGCGGCTGCGCGCCTGCTCCGTGAACAGCAGCCCGTGCGCGCCGAAGCCGGCGATCGCGACGAACGCATCGCCGGGGCGCACGTCGCGGCTGTCGAGCACCAGCCCCGACACCTCGAGCCCCGCAGGCACGGCCACCACATCGGGCAGCAGCTCGGCCAGCCGCATCCGCCGGGTCATTGCGCCACCGCCGGCGTCGCCGCAACCGTAGCCGCAGCTGCAGCTGCAGCGACCGCCATGGAACCGACCGTTCCCTGTTCCCCGTTCCCCGTTCCCGCCTTCCGCTTCTGCTTCTCCTGCGCGGCGAGCCAGCTGCCGATGTCGTCCGGCGGCACGTCCATCAGGCGCAGCGCGCCCTGCATCACGTCATGGAAGACCGGGCCGGACACGGAGCCGCCGTAGTAGCCGCGACGGCTCGGATCCGGCTCGCTGACCACCACGGCCATCGCGAAACGGGGATTGTCCACGGGCACGACGCCCGCGAACGTCGACACGTACTTGCGCGCGGCATAACCGCCGCCACTGGCCATGCGCGCCGTGCCGGTCTTCCCGGCGACGTGGTAACCGAGGATCGCGGCCGTGGTCGCGGTGCCACCCGGCTCCGTGACCGTCTGCATCATCTTCATGACTTCGTGGGCGATCTTCGGGTCGAGCACCTGGCGCGGCTCGTTGCGCTGCCCCTTCACGAAGGTCGGCGCGATCATGCGGCCGCCGTTGGCGAACGCGGCATACACCTCGGCGATCTGCAGCGGCGTCGCCGACAGGCCGTAGCCGTAGCCCATCGTCTGCTTGGTCGTGCCGGACCAGCCCGGGCTCGACGGCGACGGCAAAACGCCCGCGGATTCGCCCGGGAAACCGCTGCCCGGCAGGCTGCCATAGCCGAACTGGCGCACGAAGTCGTAATACGCGCGATCCGGCAGCATGTTGACGATCTTCGCGGCGCCGACGTTCGAGCTCTTCGTGATCACGCCGGTCACGGTCAGCACGCCGTGGTTGCTGGTGTCGGTCGTGCGATAGCGGCCGTTCGGCATCCAGCCGGGGTTGGTGTCGATCAGCGTTTCGGGCGTGACCGCACCCATCGAGAGCGCGGCCGCGACGGTCACCGGCTTCATCGTCGAGCCCGGCTCCACGACGTCGGTCACCGCGCGGTTGCGGTGCGCGTCGCGGTGGCTGCCGTCGACGGCATTGGGGTTGAAGGTCGGCAGGTTCGCCATCGCCAGCACTTCGCCGGTGGCGATGTCGAGCACCACGGCCGATGCGCTGCTGGCGCCGGTCTCGAGCAGCGCGCGCTTGAGCTCGCGGTAGGTGAGGTACTGGATGCGCCTGTCGATCGACAGCGTCAGGTCGTGGCCGGGCGCCGCCGGGCGCACCAGGTCCACGTTCTCGACGATGCGGCCGCGGCGGTCGCGGATCACCTTCTGGATGCCGGGCGTGCCGCGCAGCCAGTCGTCGAACGCGAGTTCGACGCCTTCCTGGCCGCGGTCGTCGATGTTGGTGAAGCCCAGCACCTGCGACAGCA
>CAMLSB010000198.1 GCA_946482565.1 uncultured Lysobacteraceae bacterium
CCGTACACCAGCGTCGGCCGGAGCACGGTCGCCGCCACGCCGCGCGACGCGGCAGTGGCGAACAGCGCCAACTCGGCGTCGCGCAGCTGCGCCGAGAGCGCGCGTTCGGCGGCATCCGGCGAAGCCTGCTTCGCGTCGACGCTGGTCGATCCGAACGCGACGATGCGCGGCGCATCGATCGCCGCCTGCGCATGCCAGCGCGCGAAGTGGTCGAGCGGACCGCAGCTGAAGATCGCGTCCACGGTCTCCGGCAAGCCATCGCAATGCACCAGGTCGCCACGCAGCCAGCGCACGCCAGGCGCATCGCGTTGCGCGTCGCGCGACACCGCAACGATCGTCCAGCCTGCCGGCAGCATGCGCGCGAGCAAGGCCGCGCCGATCGGCCCGCTGCCGCCGAAGACGAGCGCGGTGCGCATCAGCGCGCAGCGCCAGCGCGCGGCAGCACCGCGCGCAACCACAGCATGCCGAGGACGGCGGCGCACACGGAAGCGGCCAGGACGCCGAGCACGGCCTCCTCGTAGCGCACGTCGGCGTACGCGAGCGACGCGATGAACAGGCTCATGGTGAAGCCGATGCCGCACAGCAGGCCGAGGCCGATCATCGCGCGGCCGTCCATGCCGTCGGGCCAGCGCACGCCGCCGAACCGCCGCAACGCCCACGCTGCGCCGACGATGCCGACCGGCTTGCCCAGCACCAGGCCGGCGACGATGCCGAGCGGGAGCGCGGCAAGCGCGTCCGAGGCCTTCAACCCGCCCAGCGCGAGGCCGGCGTTGGCGAACGCGAACAGCGGCAGGATCGCGTACGCGACCCAGGGATGCAGCGCATGCTCCAGCGTTTCGAGCGGCGAGTGCTCGACGTCGTCCGGGATCGCGTTGCGCGGATCCACGTGCGGGATCATCAGGCCGGTCGCGACGCCGGCGAGCGTCGCATGCACGCCCGATTTCAGCAGCGACACCCAAAGGACGACGCCGAGCAGCAGGTAGGGCGTGAGCGCGGTGACGCCGCGCCGGTTCAGCACGAACATGGCGAGCAACGCGGCGCCAGCCCAGCCGAGCGCGACCGGCGACAGGCCGTGCGAATAGAACAGCGCGATGATCAGGATCGCGACCAGGTCGTCGACCACCGCGATCGTCGACAGCAACAGCTTCATGCCCGGCGGCACGCGCGACCCGAGCAGCGAGAGCACGCCGAGCGCGAACGCGATGTCCGTGGCCGTGGGCACCGCCCAGCCGCGCATCGCGGCCGCATCGCCATGGTTGAGCGCGGTGAACAGCAGCGCCGGCACGGCGACGCCCGCGCACGCGCAGGCCATCGGCAGCAGCAGCCGGTCGCGCCCCGCCAACTGCCCGGTGAGCGATTCGCGCTTGATCTCGAGCGAGACCAGCAGGAAGAACACCGCCATCATGCCGTCGTTGATCCACAGCAGCAGCGGCTTGGCGATCTGCAGGTCGCCGAACACGACCGCGACCGGCAACTCGCGGAATCCGTCGTAGAACTCCTCCAGCGGCGAGTTCGCGCAGAGCAGCGCCAGCGCCGCCGCGGCGATCAGCACGATCCCGCCCGCGGCCTCCAGCCGCAGGAAGTCGGTCAGGGCATTGAGGGCGCGGCTGGCGAGCGAGTCCTGGGCCATCGCGCCAGTCTAGCAACGACGGCGCGCATTGCCCTGCGGCGGCCGGCCGTCAGGAGCAACCCTCGATCCAGTCGACCTGGGGCGCGAGGCCGGCGTGCCACTCGCTGACCTTGCCGGCGGCATCGGTTTCGAAGACCAGCACGCCCTTGCTGCCGTCGTCGGCCTTGACGCGCAGGTACTTGCCGCGGCTGACGTACTTGTGCGGCGACTTCTCGACGCGTCCGGGATACGTGGCATCGATCTCCGCTTCGGTCATGCCGCGGCGGCCGCCGCCGGGCGCGATTTCCTTGTCGTTGCCGACGTCGTAGCGCACGAACTTGCCGCCGTCGAACATGAAGGCGAAATACGACGGCGCCTTCTCCCATGCGGGATTCAGGTAATGGCAACCGTCGCCGGGCTCGCCCTTGAGCGCGCCGCCCCAGGCCTTGCGCGCCTCGTCCTCGGTCATGCCGAAATGCATGTCGCCGTAACCGTCGTAGTGCGCGAGCCCGCTGCCGGGCGGCGGCACCTGCGGCGTCGCGCCGGGGTTGGTCGTGGCCCCGGACAATGCGGGCGCCGCGGCATCGGCCGGCGGCGACGGCGGTGCATCGGCCGCCGCATCGGGAGCCGCGCCCGTTGCATTCGGCTCGGACGCAGGGGTGCGATCCGCGTTGCAGGCGGCGAGCGCCACCGTGACTGCGAAGGGAAGAAGCACGCGGAGGAAGGTTTTCATGCGCACACCCGCATCGGGAAGATGCGGGCAGCCTAGCGTCGACCCGTGAACGTGCCGCGAAGCGTCTATTTCGCGCGATCGAAGTGCTTGCGCAAGCCGGCCCAGCACGCCTGGTAGTCGCGCTGCCGGTGCGCCGCGCCGAGTGCCTGCCGCGTCGGCCGGATCACCGCGCGCGCTTCGAACATGAAGGCCATGGTGTCGGCGATCACGTCGGGCTTCGACAGGTCCGCGTTGCTCGCCTTCTCGAACGTGGCGGCGTCGGGACCGTGCCCGGTCATGCAGTTGTGCAGCGACGCGCCGCCCGGCGCGAAGCCCTCGGCCTTCGCGTCGTACGCGCCGTGCACCAGGCCCATGAACTCGCTGGCAACGTTGCGGTGGAACCACGGCGGCCGGAACGTGTCCTGCGCCACCAGCCAGCGCGGCGGGAAGATCGCGAAATCCAGGTTGCCCACGCCGGGCGTGTCCGACGGCGACGTCAGCACCAGGAAGATCGAGGGGTCCGGATGGTCGTAGCTGATCGAGCCGATCGTGTTGAATCGGCGCAGGTCGTACTTGTATGGTGCGTAGTTGCCATGCCAGCCGACGACATCGAGCGGCGAATGGCCGATGTCGGCGCGCCACAGGTGCCCCTGGAACTTGGCGACGAGCTCGAAATCGCCTTCGGCCTCCTCGTACGCGGCAACCGGCGTGAGGAAGTCGCGCGCGTTGGCGAGCCCGTTGCTGCCGATCGGGCCGAGATCAGGCAGGCGCAGCATCGCGCCGAAGTTCTCGCACACGTAGCCGCGCGCGGCACCGTCCGGCAATTCCACGCGGAAGCGCACGCCGCGCGGGATCACCGCGATCTCCTGCGGCTCGACCTCGAGCACGCC
>CAMLSB010000199.1 GCA_946482565.1 uncultured Lysobacteraceae bacterium
CGCGACTACGTGCTGTGCGGCGACTGGAACATCGTCCGCAGCGAACTCGACATCCGCAACTGGAAGTCGAACCAGAAGAATTCCGGCTGCCTGCCGCCCGAGCGCGAGTGGCTGAACGGGCTGTGCCACGGCGCCGGCGACACGGGCGGATGGGTGGACGCGTACCGCCACCTGCACGCCGAAGGCCAGGACTACACCTGGTGGAGCAACCGCGGCGCCGCGCGCGCGAAGAACGTCGGCTGGCGCATCGATTACCAGTTCGCCACGCCCTCGCTGCGCGACCGCCTGCGCGCGTGCTCGATCGCAACGACGCCGCGCTTTTCCGACCACGCCCCATTCACCGTGGACTATTCCGAATGATGAGCGACGCGACCGCCAAGGCGCCCTCGTACAAGGGCTGGGCCGGGATCAAGCGCGCCTTCGCGACGCCCTCGGCGTTCACGCTGCTGATGCTGGGCTTCGGCTCGGGCCTGCCGTTCCTGCTGATCGCCTCGATGACGCTGTCCACGCGCTTGCGCGACGTCGGCCTGGACCTCGGCAGCATCGGCCTGATCAGCCTGGCGAGCTTCTTCTACCTGCTGAAGTTCGCCTGGGCGCCGCTGATCGACCGCTACGCGTTCCCGCTGACCGCGTTCATGGGCCGGCGGCGTTCGTGGCTGATCGTGTCGCAGTTGCTGGTGGGCGCGAGCCTGGCGGCGCTCGCGCTGATGCGGCCGGAACTGGGCGTCGGCGGGCTCGTCGCGTGGGTGCTGGTCGGCTCGTTCGCCGGCGCGACGCAGGATTCGGTGGTCGATGCCTACCGCATCGAGATCGCACCGCTGTCCGCGCAGGCGGCACTGGCGGCGACATACACGCTGGGCTATCGCTTCGGGCTGATCGTGGGCGGCGCGGGCGCGCTGTACATCGCCGACTTCGACGGCTGGCGCGACGCCTACCTGTGGATGGCGGCGCTGATGCTGTTGCCCATCGCGACGACGGTGTTCTGCCGCGAGCCGGTCGCGCCGGAATCGACCGTCGTGCGCCGCATCGATTTCCTGGGTGCGTTCTGGCAGCCGTTCTCGAGCTACTTCCGCAACAACGGCGTGCTGCTCGGCCTGGTGCTGCTCGCCTTCGTCGGCCTGTTCAAGTTCCCCGACCAGGTGATCGGCGTGATGTCGGGACCGTTCTACCTCGATTCGGGGTTCACCAAGTCGGACATCGCCACGGTGTCGAAGCTGTTCGGCATCTGGATGGGCATCGGCGGCGCGTTCGCCGGCGGCATCGCCGTGGCGGCGTTCGGATTCCGGCGCATGCTGCTGGTGGCGGCGCTGGGCGTCGCGCTGTCGAACCTGGCGTTCCTGCTGATGGCGCACAACCCTGCGCAGCTGTGGGCGTTCTACGCGGCGATCGCCGCCGACAACCTGTTCCAGGGCTTCGCGGGCGTGGTCCTGATCGCGTTCATGTCGGCGCTGACCGATCGCAACTTCACCGCCACGCAGTTCGCGCTGCTGGTTTCGCTCGCGAACCTGCCCGGCAAGTTCGTCGGCGGCATCTCTGGCTACGTGGTCGAGGCGACGTCGTATTCCACGTTCTTCGCGATGAGCGCGCTGACCGTGGTGCCGACGCTGCTGCTGCTCGCGTGGCTTTGGCCGCGCATCGGCGACCGGCAGGGCGCCTAGGAGGCACGATGGCCCCGTTCGCGCTCGACGCCATCAACCCGCTGCTCGCCGACCGGCTGCGCAAGCTGGCCGGGCGCCGCGGCTGGAGCGAAAGCGAGACGATTCGCCGCGCGGTCGAGCACGGCCTGCTGGTGCTCGAAGCCGAAGTGCCGGCGAGCCTCGAAGTCGAGGAAGACGATGCGTTGCGCGCCGCCATCGCCGCGCTCGAGCAGATTCCCGATGCGACCTTCGCCGCCGTCGGCAAGCCGCCCGAGGGCGACAAACAGCCATAAAAGCCGGCTTTCAGGCGGGGTGGATGGCGCCGAGGACGCGCGGGCCGCGCGCACCGGTGACCGACGGCAGGTTGCCGGGACGGCCGGCGAGGGTTTCGCGAGCGAACCAGGCGAAGCCCATGGCCTCGACGAAATCCGGATCGACACCGTGCATGGCGGTCGATTCGATCACGACACCAGGCAAGCGCGTGCGCAGGCGATCCAGCAGCAACGGGTTGTGCACGCCGCCGCCGCAGGCCAGCACCCGTTGCGTGCCGGGCTGTTGCGCGAGCAGCGCGGCCGCGACGCTGGCGGCGGTCAGCTCGAGCAGCGTGCGCTGCACGTCGACCGCCGATTCGCCGCCGCGCAGGCGCGCCTCGACCCAGCCGAGGTGGAACTGTTCGCGGCCGCTGCTCTTGGGCGGCGGCTGCGCGAACCACGGTTCGTCGAGCAGGCGTCCGAGTAATGCGTCGTCGAGCGTGCCCGCGCCCGCCCACGCGCCGCCGGCGTCGTAGCCACGGCCCAGGTGGCGTTCGCACCAGGCGTCGAGCAGCGCGTTCGCGGGCCCCGTGTCGAAGCCGCGCACCGCGCCGCCGTCCATCGGCAGCAGCGTGAGGTTGGCGATGCCGCCGAGGTTGAGCACCGCGCGCGCTTCGCCCGCGTCGCCCAGCATCGCGGCATGCAGCGCCGGGAGCAGCGGCGCGCCATGGCCGCCGGCGGCGACGTCGCGGCGGCGCAGGTCGCCGACGGTGCAGATGCCGGTGCGTTCGGCGATGCGGTTGGCGTCGCCGATCTGCATCGTGAAGGGAATCGGCGCGCCCGGGCGATGGCGCACGGTCTGCCCGTGCGAACCGATCGCGCGCACCGCGGCCGGCGCGACGCCGGCGTCGGACAGCAACGCGAGCGTTGCATCAGCGAACGCGATGCCGACCTGCGCGTCGAGCGCGCCGAGTTCGTCGAGGCTGCAGTCGCCGCCCTGCCCGAGCGCGACCAGCCGCGCGCGCAGCGCCGGTTCCCACGGCAGCGTGCGCCCGAGGCACAGGCGGCCGTGGCGCGCGTCGTCGAATTCCACCAGCGCGGCGTCGATGCCGTCGGCGCTGGTCCCCGAAATCAAGCCGATGAACAGTTCGCCCATCGGCGCAGTGTATTGCGTCGGAGCCTGCCTCCGGCTGGTGCCGAAGCACTGACCGCCTTCGGGGCTGGGCAGCGGAAGCGTGCAGGGACTTCCGGGGGCCGGCCCAAGTACGTCCATGTAGCCTCTTCGGCGGCATCCATGCCGCCGACGCCCCCGGAA
>CAMLSB010000200.1 GCA_946482565.1 uncultured Lysobacteraceae bacterium
TCACGTTTTCCAGCGCGGTGAATTCGGGCAGCAGGTGGTGGAACTGGTAGACGAAACCGAGCGCGCGGTTGCGCAGCACGCCGCGGGCCTTGTCCGACAGCGCGCTCATCTTCTCGCCCAGGACGTACACCTCGCCCGCGGTGGGCGTGTCCAGGCCGCCGAGCAGGTGCAGCAGCGTGCTCTTGCCTGCGCCCGAGGCGCCGAGGATCGCGACGGTCTCGCCGGCGTGCACAGTGAGGTCGAGTCCGTCGAACACCGGCGTGTGCAGCGCGCCCTCGGAATACGTCTTGGCCAGCTTTTCGGCCCGCAGCACGATCCCGTCACGCGTGCCGACGCCCGTCGGTTCCCCGTTCCCCGTTCCCCGTTCCCGCTTCTGCTCACTCATACCGCAGCGCCTCCGCCGGCGGCGTGCGCGAGGCGCGCCAGGCCGGATAGATCGTCGCCAGCAGCGCCATCGCCAGCGCCACGGCGGCGATCACGCACACGTCCTCGGTGCGCAGCTCGGTCGGCAGGCCCGTGATGTAGTACACGTCCTCCGGCAGCAGCTGCACGCCCAGCACCGCCTCGATCGCGTCCAGGATGTGGTCGAGGTTGAGCGTGAGCACGATGCCGCCGATCACGCCGAGCGCGGTGCCGATGACGCCGATCAGCGAGCCCTGCACCACGAACACGCCCATCACCCCGCCCGGGGACAGGCCGAGCGTGCGCAGGATCGCGATGTCGGCCTGCTTGTCGGTCACCAGCATCACCTGCGAGCTGACCAGGTTGAACGCGCCCATCGCGATGATCAGCGACAGCAGGATCGCCATCACCGTCTTCTCCATCTTCAGCGCGCGGAACATGTTGGCGTTGTCGCGCGTCCAGTCGCTGACGCGGTACGGCCCGCGCAGGCGCAGCGCGAGGTCGCGCGCGACGTCGAAGGCCTGGTCCATGTCGTGCATCCGCAGGCGCACGCCGGTGACGCCGTCGCCCATGCGCGTCACGCGCTGGATGTCCTGCAGGTTGGTGACCGCCAGGCCCTTGTCGTATTCCTGGTAGCCGGCCTCGAAGACGCCGCTGACCGTGAAGCGCTTGAGCTGCGGGATGCCGCCCATCGGCGTCGACTGGAACGCGGTGGTGACGATCACGCTGTCGCCCACGCCCACGCCGAGCCAGGTGGCGAGCTCGCTGCCGAGCACGATGTTGAAGCTGCCGGGCGCGAGCTGGTCGAGCCGGCCCTGCACCATCTTCTGGCCGATCACCGAGACCTTGCCCTCTTCGACCGGATCCACGCCACGCACGACCGCGGGCTGGCGACGTGCGCCCTGGAGCAGCGCTTCGGTTTCGACATAGGGCGCGGCGCCGGCGACGCGCGGGTCCTGGTAAGCCGAGGTGACCGCCTGCCGCCAGTTCTCCATTGGCACGCCGTCGGCGGTGATGGTGGCGTGCGCGGCCATCTGCAGCATGCGGTCGCGAATCTCGCGCTGGAAGCCCGTCATCACCGCGAGCGTGGTGATCAGCGCGGCCACGCCGATCGCGATGCCCAGGATCGACGCCATCGAGATGAAGGAGATGAAGCCGTTGCGGCGCTTGGCGCGGAGATAGCGCAGGCCGATGGCGACGGGGACGGGTTTGAACATCGGCCTATGGTGCCATGCCGGGCCCGTCCGGCGACCACAGCTTCAACACGCGCCGTTGGGCTGGCGGCAAGGTATCGGGCCACCAGGACAGCCGTCCGCCACGGCCGGCTTCGTCGCGCCAGCGCAGGAAGGCGAGCGGGCCGCGCCAGGACAGCGTGGCTTCGGCCAGCGGCGTGCCATCGAGCAGCGCCCTGCCCTGACCGCGGGCCGGGACTTCGAGGTGGTGCCGTGGCTTGCGGGTTTCCTTGAGCGCCGCACGCAGGCCGACGATGGCGGCGACGCCGGCGAGCGGCCATGCGGCGATGCGCGGCATCTCGCTCGCCAGCACGGCGAACGGCGCCAGCATCGACAACAACAGCAGCGCGACGATCACCCAGCGCGACGGCCGCCAGGCGACAAGGTGGCTTTCAGGGCGGAAGCTGGCGGATGCGCTGGACGAGCGCGTCGAGGGAGGCATCGGGCGGGGTCTCGTGGCCGAGGAACCAGCGCCAGAGCCTATCGTCCTCGCAGTCGAGCAGGCGTAGGAAATCGCCGCGTTCTTCGTCGGAGGCCCGTGGCCGTTCGCGTTCGAGCCAGCGCACCAGCAAGGCGTCGAGTTCGCGCATGCCGCGCCGGCAGCGCCAGCGCAGCCGGCCGACTTCGGGATCGTTTGCAGTCGCGTCCATCGCCGGCTCCGGGCGGCGCTAGGCGCCGACGAGGTGGATCGCGAGGACGACCCAGAGGGCGCAGAGGACCAGGGTGCTGGCCGCGAACGCGTAGAAGCGGTGCTTGACGCGGTTGTAGGTGCAATGGATCCAGCTGTGCAGGACGCGGCAAGCCACGTAGGCCCACGCCAGCCCCAGCACCAGCGATGTCACCTGCCCCGCGAGCACGGCGACGACCAGCGCCAGGTAGAACAGCACCGGCGCCTCGAACAGGTTGCGGTAGTTGTCGGCGGCGCGCGTGTCGGCGAAGCGCGTGGCCATCTGCGAGCCGCTCGGGATCTCGCGGAACGGGATGCGCTCGCCGCGGATCTGGCGCATGCGTTCGGTGAACATGCGCACCGTGACGGCGAAGGTCAGCGCGACCATCGCCAGCGCCGGCAGGAAGATGCCGCCGGTCGCGAACGCAAGGCCCGCCGGCGGCACGGCCGCCATCAGCCGCGGCGCTCCAGCATCAGCTGCTTGATGTTGGCGATCGCGCGCGCCGGGTTCAGGCCCTTCGGGCAGGTGCGCGTGCAGTTCATGATCGTGTGGCAGCGGTACAGCTTGAACGGATCCTCGAGGTCGTCCAGGCGCGCGCCGGTGTCCTCGTCGCGGCTGTCGACGATCCAGCGATAGGCCTGCAGCAGGATGGCCGGGCCGAGGTACTTGTCGCCGTTCCACCAGTAGCTCGGGCAGGCGGTGCTGCAGCACGCGCACAGGATGCATTCGTACAGGCCGTCGAGCTTCGCGCGGTCTTCCTTCGACTGCAGGCGCTCGCGGTCCGGCGGCGGCGCGCTCTGGGTGCGGATCCAGGGCTTGATCGACGCGTACTGCG
>CAMLSB010000201.1 GCA_946482565.1 uncultured Lysobacteraceae bacterium
GGGCCAAGCCGCCGTCCCGGCAGGGACAGCGCATCGACCTCGCACCGGGTAGCCTGTTGCTCATGAGCCATGCCTCCCAGCACACCCACGAGCACGGCATCGCCAAGACCACGTTGCCGGTCGGTGAGCGGATCAGCCTCGCGTTCCGCGTGCGGCCGTCGACGCGTGGCGGTGGGATGTGATGCAGGCCGACCTGCTCGGCGGCGCGCCGTCGCCAGCGAACCTGCACCGGTTGTTCTTCGCGCTGTTCCCGCCCGGGTTCTTGCGCGACCGCATCGCCGGCGCGGCGGCCGGGGTCGAGCGCGTGCAGCCTTCCGGCGGCCGCTTGCTCAAGCCGGATCGCTACCACCTCACGTTGCACTTCCTCGGCGATTTCGATCCGCTGCCGCCGTCGCTGCCCGAGGCGGCGCGCACGGCGGGCGACGCGGTGCCGCTGCGGCGTTTCGAATGGTTGCTCGACCACGCCGGCAGCTTCAGCGGAAACGGCGTGCGCTGGCTGGGCGGGTCGGCCAGCGACGGTTTGCAGGCATTGTGGAGCGGGCTGGGCGATGCACTGGCGCGGCAGGGTATCCGAATCGTCCGCCAGGGATTCGTGCCGCACCTGACCATCGCCCGCGATGCGCGCACGCCGCTCGGCCGCACCGCCATCGATCCGATAAGCTGGGTCGTCGACGGGTTCGCCCTGGTCGAAAGCCGGCCGGGGCGACCCTACGAAATCCTGCAACGCTGGGAGGCCGCATGAGCCATCGCGATCCACGCGTGGATGCCTACATCGCGAAAGCCGCGCCATTCGCGCAGCCGATCCTGGAGCACGTGCGCGCCGTCGTGCACGAAGCCTGCCCGGAGGCGGAGGAAACGATCAAGTGGGGCATGCCGAGCTTCGTGTACGGCGGCGGCATCCTGTGCGGCATGGCGGCCTTCAAGGCGCATGCGTCGTTCGGCTTCTGGAAGCATGCGCTGGTGGTGGGCGAGGGCGGTGCGGACGAGGGGGGCGAACGCGTCGGGATGGGCAGCTTCGGCAAGCTGACCGCCGTGCGCGACCTGCCGGCGAGGAAGCAGCTCGTCGCCTACGTGAAGAAGGCCGCGGCGCTGAACGCGCAAGGTGTCAAGGCCGTGACGGCGCGCAAGACGGCGGCGGCGAAGCCCGCGCCCGTGCCGACGCTGGAATTCGCCGCCGCGTTGCGCAGGAACAAGGCCGCTGGCGCCGCGTTCAAGGCTTTCCCGCCCAGCCACCAGCGCGAGTACGTGGACTGGATCGCGGAAGCCAGGCGCGAGGAGACGCGCGATCGTCGCATCGCCCAGGCCGTCGAATGGATCGCCGAGGGCAAGCAGCGCAACTGGAAGTACATGTAGCCGGGAGCGGGACGCTCGACGTCCGCTTCATGCCCGGTGTGCATGATTGGCGTGGTTCCGCAACGGAGCCCCGCCATGATCCGCAAGCTCGCCTCGGGCGAATACCGCATCTACTCGCGCAAGCCCGACCCGAAGACCCACAAGCGCCGCAACCTCGGCACCTTCCCGACCCGCGAGAAGGCCGAGAAGCACGAACGCGAGATCCAGTACTTCAAGCACCACTGACCGGCGGCGCGGCGCCCGGCGTCAGGGCACCGCGTCGGTCCGGAATACCGGATACATGCCGTACTGGTCGTCCCACGAGGCGTGCCGCCGCGCGAAGAACTCCAGGCGCTTGCGCGGACTGGCGGCGAAGGCCTTGTCCTCGCGCAGGCGCTTCTCGAATTCGGCCTTGACCGCCGGATCCTCCAGCATCCCGCGGGCCACCTGCTCGGCGACGTAGCCCTCCATGTATTCCTTCTGCTCGAAGGCGTTGTTGAACAGGCCCCACTGCAGCAGCGAGTCGGGCGCGTCGGGTTCGAGCAGGCCCATCACGAGCCGCGATTTCGGCTGCGCGATCGGGACGAAGAGGCTGCCCGAACGCACGGCGTGCGTTTCCGGCTTCCATGCACCATCGATGGACAAGCGCTGGCGGCCCTCGAACGACTGCTTCGCGAACTCGAAGCTGTCCGCGCGATACGCCTGCACCGTCGCCGCGGGCAGCGCCGCATCGAGGCGCCGGTACGTGATGCCCTGCGCGCGCAGCCGCGGCTCGACGACCGGAGCCCAGGCGACCGGCACGAGGTAGCCCGCGCCGGGCGCGACCGCGACATGCGCCGGCACCATCTCGTCGCGCATCGGCAAGTGCCAGGTTTGCGGCTTCGTCTCGTCGTACTGCGTCCACAGGCCACCGGACACGTCCGACGGCGTGCGGGTGTATGCGTAGCCCTGGAAATCGATGGTGCGCACGCGATCGGTCGGCTTCCAGTCCAGCGGCACGGACGTGCCGGCGAGCTTCGTGGCGCGCACGTCGGCGGCGTCGGCATCCGCACGCCACTGCGCGCCGTGGTCGCGCACCTGCTCGAGGAGCGCGACGATCGCATCGTGGGTGATGCGCACGCGGGTCGGGTAGTCCTTCCACGAATGCGTTTCGACCAGCATGCCGAAGCGGTTGCGTTGCCAGAAATAACCGTCCGAGTAGCGCGGCGACTTGAGCCAGCCGGCGAAGCCCGAGGCCGGGTTGTCGCCTTCCACGAACTCCGGATAGAACGGCAGCGCCATCGCGCCCTTCGCGTCGAGCGCGGCGATCACGCCGGCCTGCAGCGCACGCCCGTCGCCGGCCAGCACGCTGTCGCCGGCAAGCAACGGCTGCACCTCCACGGACACGCCATGCTGGAACTTCGCGCCGTCGGTGACGTGCAGGTCCACCGTCGCCAGCGGGTCCCACGCGTCGACCAGCGCCAGCATCGCCGCCATCTCGGGCGTGTCGACCTTCATGTAGTCGCGGTTGAGGTTGTAGTCCTGCGCGGTCGCGCGCCAGCCCATTTCCTCGGGGCCGCGCTGGTTCGGCCGATTCCACGCGGCGAAGCGTTCGTGCCCGTCCACGTTGAACACCGGCACGAACAGCCAGACCTGCTTCTCCAGCGCACCGCGCGCGGCCTTGCCCTCGAGCACCTCGCGCAGCGCGAGGAAGCCCGCGTCCTTGCCGTCGATCTCGCCGGCATGGATGCCGCCCTGGAC
>CAMLSB010000202.1 GCA_946482565.1 uncultured Lysobacteraceae bacterium
ACCGCATCGACATCTTCACCGGCACGCTCGGCAAGGCGATGGGCGGCGCGCTCGGCGGCTTCACCACCGCGAAGCGCGAGGTCATCGAGTTGCTGCGGCAGCGTTCGCGTCCCTACCTGTTCTCGAATTCGCTGCCGCCGCACGTCGTGGCCGCCGGCATCAAGGCCTTCGAGATGCTGGCCGGCGCCGGCGAGCTGCGCGAGCGCCTCGCCGCGAACACCGCGCATTTCCGCGAGCGCATGGGCGCGGCCGGCTTCGACATCAAGCCCGGCGTGCACCCGATCTGCCCGGTGATGCTGTACGACGCGCCGCTGGCGCAGAAGTTCGCGCAGCGCCTGCTCGAGGAAGGCATCTACGCGATCGGCTTCTTCTTCCCGGTCGTCCCGCAGGGCCAGGCGCGCATCCGCACGCAGATCTCCGCCGCGCACACCCGCGAACACCTCGACCGCGCCATCGATGCCTTCACCCGCATCGGCCGCGAGCTGCGCGTCATCGCCTGAAAGCCCGGCTAGGGCTTTTCCTTGCTGGAGAGGTGGTGGAGTTCGGCGGCGGTGAGGGGGCGCCAGGCACCCTTCGCGAGGTCGCCGAGGGCGACATCGCCGATGGCGGTGCGGACCAGGCGCAGCACGCCGATGTCGAAGGCTTCGAGCAGGCGGCGGATATGGCGGTTGCGGCCTTCGTCGAGCACGATCTCTAGCCAGGCGTTGCGCGTGCCCGTTCGCAGCAGCGTCGCCGCCTTCGCGCGCAGCCGGGCGCCGTGGCCCTCCCCCGCTTCCACGCCGGCGGCCAGTGCCGAGAGCAGCGTCGCGTCGGGGATCGTGTCGACCTGCACGTGGTAGGTCTTGTCGGGACCGGTCGCCGGATCGGTGATGCGCGCCGCCCACGCCGGATCGTTGCTGAAGAGCAGCAGCCCTTCGCTGGCCTTGTCGAGCCGGCCGACCGGCGCGATCCAGGGTAGCCCCGCGCCGTCGAAGCAGCGATACACCGTGTCGCGACCCTGCTCGTCGCTGGCGGTGGTGACCAGGCCGCGCGGCTTGTTCAGCGCGAGATGGACGAGCGTGGCTTCCTGCAGCGGCACGCCATCGATGGCGATGCAGGCGCCGGGCGCGACCGGGCGTTCCGGGTCGCGGACGATACGGCCGTCCACGACGACGCGGCCTTCCGTGATCCAGCGCGCGGCGACGCTGCGCGAGCACGCGCCGCGCCTGGACAGCGTGCGCGCAAGCCCGTGACGCGGCTGGGCGCGCTCAGTCAGACGGCGTGGTCCCGGAGGGCGCGGCGGCAGGTGCGTCCGCGGGCGGTGCGGCGGCAGGCGTCGCGGCCGGCGTCGAGCCGCGCGCAACGCGCACGCCGCGCGATTTCATCCAGGCGCTGAATTCGTCGGCGGTCATGTTCCGACCGTTCTGGTTCATGTTGAAGCGCCACGGCGTGTTGTCGAACTCCGTGCGCGGCTTGTAGGCCGCGGGATCGTCGGCGCTCACTGCACCGGGCGCCGGCGTGGCGATGGCGACGTTGCGACAGGCTTCGATGCGGATCCGCAGCAGCACCTGGTCGAGGCCCTGCGACTCGTCGTACGCCTGGGCCAGCACGCTGCCCGGCGTGCCCAGCGGCGCGATCGCCGACGGCAGTTCCGTCGACACGGGCGCAATGACCGACGGCTGCACGGGATGCTGCAGCGTCGGGCACGTCGCGGCGGCCGCGTTGCCGCAAAGGCACAGCGCGAACAGCGCCAGCATGGTTTCGGACTTGCGCATCATCGCCACCTGTTGGTCCCCGACGCACCGAGTGTAGGCCCGCGCGCCGCGGATGTCAGCGGATGCGCGTGAAGTCGCGGATAAATGAAGCCGCGAAAAAACGAAGCCCGGCACTGGGCCGGGCTTCGGTATTGCTTCGGGCGACCTTTCGGCGGCCCTGGCTTCACGTCCGCTTAGTTCTGGACGTTCAGCTCGGTGCGGCGGTTCTGCGCACGGCCTTCCGGATTGTCGGAACCATCCGGGTTGGTGTTCGGCGCGATCGGGCGGCTCTCGCCGTAACCGTTCGGGCCCACCAGGCGCGAAGCGTCGATGCCGTTGCTGGTCAGGTAGTCGTACACGGCGCGGGCGCGACGCTCGGACAGGCCCTGGTTGTAGGCGTCGGAACCGATCGAGTCGGTGTGGCCGGCGACCTCAACCTTCAGGTCGGGGTAACGCTTCAGGATTTCGATCGCCTCGTTGAGGATCGCAACCGCGTCCGGACGCAGCGTCGACTTGTCGAAGTCGAAGTTGACGCCCTTCAGGTCGATCGACACCGGCACCGGGCAGCCGTCCGGACCGATGGTCTGGCCAGCCTGCGAACCGGGGCACTTGTCGTCGCAGTTGTTGACGCCGTCACCGTCGTCGTCCATGTCCGAGCAGCTCGGCGCGGCCGGCGGCGGAGCCGCGACGACCGGTGCCATCGGCTCCGGGCCAAGGGCGACGGTCATGCCGATGGAGAGCAGCATGTCGGTGAAGTAGTCTTCCTGCGGGCCGGAATTGGCCTGCACGTCGTCGAAGTCGACGCGGGTGCCGATTTCAGTGCGCAGGTCCATGCGGCCGAAGTCGAACTGCAGGCCGGCACCGAGGTTGGCGGCCAGGTTCGAATCCTCGTGCTGGTACGGGAAGCCGCCCGACGGGGTCGCCGGATTCAGGCTCACGTACTCTTCTTCATGGCGCTGCCAGCCCAGGCCCATGCGGACATACGGCCACCACTTGGAGTCGGCATTGCGGAAGTGGTAGCGCGCGTCGGCCGAAACGCCGTACTGGCTCCACCAAAGGTCCGTGCCCTTCTTGTCCGGGTTCTGGTAGTTCAGTTCGGCTTCCAGCGACCAGTTCGGGCTGATGAAGCGACCGAAGCCCAGCGTGCCGAACATCGCGTCATTGGTGCCGCGATCCCGGTCCTGGAAGTTGACGCCGGTGCTGCCCGAGACATACCAGCGGTTGTCGAAATCCTGCGCGGACGCCGCGGAGGCCATGCCAAGCCCTGCCAGCAGCGCTGCGCAGAGGAGTTTCTTGTTCATTTTCAGCTCCTTTGATCGTGAAAGTGTCAC
>CAMLSB010000203.1 GCA_946482565.1 uncultured Lysobacteraceae bacterium
GACACGCGCTCGATCACCGGACGCACCACCGGGTGGTCCAGGGCCTTGAGCAGCTCGCTATAGATGATGTGCGAATTCGCCTCGTGGGCGACCAGCTCGAACAGCGAGCGCAGCCGCTGCGCCGGATCCGGGATCGCCTCGAGCTGGCCGAAGACTTCTTCCTGCTCGACCTGCTCCCAGTGCTCCAGCGCCGCGACGAGCAAAGCCTCTCGCGACGGGAAGTGCCAGTAGAAGCTGCCCTTGGTGACGCCCAGGCGCCGCGCGAGCGGTTCGACCGCGACCGCGGCCACGCCCTGTTCGGCGATCAGGCCCAGGGCGGCCTGCGCCCAGTCGTCGGCGCTCAGTCGCGCGGGACGTTCGCCGCGGGGCTTGGCGGATATTTCGGCGGATTCGGCCACGGGCGGGGTTCCATACGCCATAGACGGCAATCGTACGCGCAAACAGGCCGTCCCGGGCCGCCTTGCGGCCGGTCGGGGGGCGTGGCAACATCCATACCCTACCGTATGGATTCGCCGGTGCACACTGGTGCCGGCGCCACCGACCTGGGAGCTTCCGCGCATGGCCATCGTGTTGCCGTTCCTGTTCATCCTGCTCGCGGGCATGCTCGCCGCCTACCATCGCTGGCGCCTCGCCACCTGGGTGTCGCTGTCGGCGGTGCTGCTGGTGGCGTGCGCGCTGCTGGGCGCGAACGGCGCGGCGACGCTCACGGCCGCAGTGTTGCTGGCGTTCGTCGCCGTGCCGCTGCTGGTGCCCGCGATCCGCAAGCCGCTGGTGACGGCGCCGCTGCTGAAGTTCTACACGCGCATCCTGCCGCCGCTGTCCGACACCGAGCGCACCGCGCTGGAATCCGGCACGGTCGGCTTCGAGGGCGAACTGTTCTCCGGCAAGCCCGACTGGCAACAGCTGCTCTCGCAGCCGAAGCCGCAACTGACGGCGGAGGAACAGGCCTACCTCGACGGTCCCTGCGAGACGCTGTGCCGCATGGTCGACGACTGGGACATCACCCACGTGCGCGCCGACCTGCCGCCGGAGATGTGGGCATTCGTCAAGCGCGAGAAGTTCTTCGGCCTGAACATCCCGAAGGAATACGGCGGCCTCGGCTTCTCGGCGCTGATGAACCACAAGGTGATCCAGAAGCTCGCATCGATCTCGTCGGTCGTCAGCTCCACCGTCGGCGTGCCGAATTCGCTCGGCCCGGCGGAACTGCTGATGCACTACGGCACCGACGAGCAGAAGGCCCATTACCTGCCGCGCCTGGCCGACGGCCGCGAGGTGCCCTGCTTCGCGCTGACGGGGCCCTTCGCCGGTTCCGACGCAACCTCCATCCCCGACTACGGCATCGTCGCGATGGGCGAATGGGGCGGCGCGCAGGTGCTCGGCATCAAGCTCACGCTCAACAAGCGCTACATCACGCTCGCGCCGGTCGCTACGCTCGTGGGCGTCGCGTTCCGCATGTACGACCCGGACGGGCTGCTCGGCGACAAGCGCGACATCGGCATCTCGCTGGCGCTGGTGCCGCACGACACGCCGGGGCTGGAGATCGGGCGCCGGCACTTCCCGCTCAACACGCCGTTCCAGAACGGCCCGATCCACGGCGACGGCGTGTTCGTGCCGCTGTCGCAGCTGATCGGCGGCGAGGATTACGCCGGCAAGGGCTGGCAGATGCTGATGGAATGCCTGTCGATCGGGCGCTCGATCACCCTGCCCTCCACCGCGAGCGGCGGCTGCAAGGGCGCGGCCGTGGTCACCGGGGCCTACGCGCGCATCCGCAAGCAGTTCGGGCTGTCGATCGGGCGCTTCGAAGGCGTGCAGGAAGCGCTGGCGCGCATCGCCGGCAAGGCCTACGCGGTCAGCGCGCTGTCGCAGGCCACCGCCGCGGCGGTATCGCGCGGCGAGAACCCGGCGGTGCCGTCGACGATCGCCAAGTACCACTGCACCGAGATGGGCCGCGAGGTCATCAAGGATGCGATGGACATCCACGGCGGCAAGGGCATCATCCTCGGCCCGCGCAACTACCTTGGCCGGGGCTGGGAAGCGACGCCGATCAGCATCACCGTCGAGGGCGCGAACATCATGACGCGCTCGCTGATGATCTTCGGGCAGGGCGCGATCCTGTGCCATCCGTGGGTGCTGAAGGAAATGAAGGCGGCGCAGCTGGACGATCCGCGCGAGCGCATCGACCAGTTCGACCCCGCGCTGTTCGGCCACATCGGCGCGGCGATCTCGAATGCCGTGCGCGCCTGGTGGTTCGGCCTCACCTTCGCCGCGTTCGGCAAGGCACCGGGCGACGGCTACACGCGCCGTTACTACCGCAAGCTCAACCGCTATTCCGCGACGCTGGCGGTGATGGCCGACACCTCGATGCTGATGCTCGGCGGCAAGCTCAAGTTCAAGGAGTCGCTGTCCGGGCGCCTGGGCGACGTGCTCAGCCACCTCTACATCTGCAGCGCGATGCTCAAGCGCTACGAGGACGAAGGCCGGCCCGAGGGCGACCAGCCGCTGCTGGCCTGGGCGATGCACGACGCGGTGAACCGGATGGAAACCGCGCTGTCCGGCGCGCTGCGCAACTTCCCGATCCGCCCGGTGGGCTGGCTGCTCTGGCTGCTGGTGTTCCCGCTGGGCCGCCGCGCGCAGGCGCCGGGCGACCGCCTCAGCCGCCGCGCCGCGGCGCTGCTGATGACGCCGTGCGACGCGCGCGCGCGCCTGGCCGACGGTGTGTTCCTCACGCCCTGCGCCAACAACCCGGCGGGCCGGATCGACAGCTACCTGCCGAAGGTGGTGCTGGCCGAGCCGGTGGAGCGCAAGTTCCTCAAGGCGCTGAAGCACAGCGACATCGAAGCCCTGGATTTCCCGGCGCAGCTCGACGAGGGCGTGCGCGAAGGCTGGATCACCGCCGGGGAGCGCGTGCAGCTGGAGGAACTGCGGACGATGACGCTGGACGCGATCACCGTGGACGATTTCGAGCCGTGGGAACTGCGCGC
>CAMLSB010000204.1 GCA_946482565.1 uncultured Lysobacteraceae bacterium
GCGTGAACAACACCTATTTCCTGCGCAGCGCGCTCAACGCGCAGCGCAAGGCGCGGGGCGAGCCGGAACTCGATTCGATGCAGTTCCTGAAGAGGGTGCGCGAGAAGATGGCGGTGCTGCACCTCGACGACCGGCTGCTGCAGCGCGGCGTCAACGAGGGCTTTTCCGGCGGCGAGAAGAAGCGCAACGAGATCTTCCAGCTTGCCGTGCTCGAGCCGAAGCTGGCGATCCTCGACGAAACCGACTCCGGTCTCGACATCGACGCGCTCAAGGCCGTCGCCGACGGCGTGAACGCGTTGCGCTCGCCGGAGCGCGCGTTCCTGGTGATCACGCATTACCAGCGGCTGCTCGACTACATCAAGCCCGATGTCGTGCACGTGCTGGCGGATGGCCGCATCGTCGAGACGGGCGGGCCGGAACTCGCACTGGAACTCGAAGCGCATGGCTACGCCTGGCTGAAGGATCGCGTGGCACCGGAGGTTGCGGCGCGATGAGCGCACTGCTCGACTCGCTTGCCGCCGGCTTCTCCGGCGATGCGGCGCGGCGCATGGCGCTCGACGAGGCGCTGCGCGACGGATTGCCGCCGCCGCGCAGCGAAGCCTGGAAGTACACGCCGCTGCGCGCGCTGGAGCGCCGCAGCTTCGCGCCGGCGGCGGCCGCCGAGGCGCCCGTTGCGCTGGACGACGCGGCGCAGGCGTCGCTGGCGGCGATTCCCGCGCCGCGCGTGGTGTTCGTCAACGGCCGCTTCGACGCGGCGCGTTCCGATCTCTCGGCGCTACCCGCGACGGTGTCGCTGCGCACCCTGCCCGAAGCGCTGGCGGATCCCGATCCGCGCGCCGCCAACTTCATGGAACGCCGCTACACGCGGCCGGATGAGGTCTTCGCCCGCCTCAACGCCGCGCTCGCCGCGGACGGTTTCGTGCTGCGCCTGGCGGAGAACGCACGGCTCGCCAGCCCGCTGCACATCGTGTTCGCCGGCGTCCCCGCCGGTTCGGACCAGGCCTGGCACCTGCGCCACCTCATTGAATTGCGCCGCGGCGCCGAGGCTTCGATCGTCGAGCACCACCTCGGCGTCGGCGACCATGCGCACCTCGGCAACACGCTGCTCCACGTCCACCTCGCCGCGGGCGCGCAGCTGCAGCACGTCCGCCTGCAGGGCGAATCCACGCGCGCCACGCTGGTCGCGCGCACCGATGCCGTGCTGGCCCGCGACGCGCAGTACCACCGGCTCGACCTCGAACTTGGCGCCGCGCTCTCGCGCCATGAATTGAACATACGGCTGGAAGGCGAAGGCGCGATGCTCCTCGCCAACGGCGTGCAGCTGGCCGACGGCCGCCGCCATGTCGACACACGCCTGTGCGTCGAGCACATCGCCGGCAACACCGCCTGCGATCTCAGCTGGCGCGGCATCGCCGCCGGCCGCGCGCGCGCCGTCTTCCATGGCGGCATCACCATCCGCGCCGGCGCCGATGGCAGCGATGCCACGTTGTCGAACAAGAACCTGCTGCTGTCCGACCAGGCCGAAGTCGACAGCCAGCCCGTGCTCGAGATCCACGCCGACGAGGTGAAGGCCGCGCATGGCGCGACCGTCGGCCAGCTCGACCCGACCGCGATGTTCTACCTGCGCTCGCGCGGGCTGCCGGAAGCGCAGGCGCGTCGCCTGCTCACGGTCGCGTTCTGCCATGAGGCGCTCATGGCGTTCGAGCCCTCGCTGCGCGAGCCGGCGGCCGCCGCGCTCGATCGTGCCCTCGCCACGCTGGAGGACGCGTGAGCGCGCCCGCGATGGGTCGGGTCGCCGGCGAGGGCGCCGGCGCGTCCGCATCCGCGCGCGCGGACGCCGTCGACTGGGCGCGCATCCGCGCAGACTTCCCGCTGCTCACGCGCTCGGTGCATGGCAAGCCGCTGGTCTATTTCGATTCCGCCAACACCGGGCAGAAGCCGCTCGCGGTGATCGAGGCGGTCGACGGCTTCTACCGCCGCCACAACGCCAACGTCAGCCGCGCCGTGCATGCGCTCGGCGCGGAAGCCACCGAAGCCTACGAGGGCGCGCGCGGCAAGCTCGCGCGGCACCTCAACGTGCGCGCCGAGGAACTGGTGCTTACCAGCGGCACCACGTTCGCGCTGAACCTGGTCGCGTACGCCTGGGCGCTGCCGCGCCTCGGCACGGGCGACACGATCCTGCTCACGCGCATGGAGCACCATGCCAACATCGTGCCCTGGCAGCTGGTGGCCGAGCGCACCGGCGCCACGATCAAGGTCGCCGAGCTCCTGCCCGACGGCTCGCTCGACCTCGAGGCGCTGCAGGCGGCGATGACGCCGGACGTGAAGCTGCTCGGCGTCACCCATGTTTCCAACGTGCTCGGCACCGTCAACCCGGTGCGCGACATCTGCCGCATGGCGCGCAAGCGCGGCATCGTGACCGTCGTCGACGGTTCGCAGGCGCTGCCGCACATGGCGGTGGACGTCGCCGCGATCGGTTGCGACTTCTACGCGCTCACCGGCCACAAGATGTGCGGCCCGACCGGCACCGGCGCCCTGTGGGCGCGCCGCGAGCACCTGCAGGCGATGCCGCCCTTCCTCGGTGGCGGCGAGATGATCCGCGAGGTGCGTTTCGAAGGCACCGTGTTCGCCGACCCGCCGCATCGCTTCGAGGCGGGCACGCCGAACATCGCCGGCCACGTCGGGCTCGGCGCGGCCGTCGACTACCTCGACGCGATCGGCATGGATGCGATCTCCGCGCGCGAACACGAGCTGCATGCGCACCTCGAGGAGGAGATGCGCAAGGTCGACGGCCTGCGCATCGTCGGCGAGGCGCCGGGCAAGGCCGCGGTCACGTCGTTCCTGGTGGAAGGCGCGCACGCGCACGACCTCGCCACCCTGCTCGACCTGGAAGGCGTGGCGGTGCGCTCCGGCCACCACTGCGCGCATCCGCTGATGCACTTCTACGGCGTGCCGGCGACCTGCCGCGCGTCGCT
>CAMLSB010000205.1 GCA_946482565.1 uncultured Lysobacteraceae bacterium
CGGCTTGAGCGCGCAGGTGGCGAGGCGGGATTCGAGGTCGGAGAGGTCGAGCGAAGTGGGGAAGCGGAACAGCGTCAGGTTGCGAAAGAACATTGAGGGGCCGGGAATGGGGAAGGGGGAGACGGGAGACGGGAGGCGGGAGACGGGAAAGCGGGACGGTTGGACGGTCAGGGCTGTTGCTCTTCCGTCTCCCTCTTCCCGTCTCCCGTCTCCCCGCTCCCGAGCCATGCATGCGCATCCGGCAGCGCGCCATCGCCGCGCGCGCCGAGCGCGAGGAAGTCGAACAGCTTCGGATCGCTCAATTGCGACGGGCGGATGTCGCCGAGGGCGCGCGCGATCGTCTCGACGCGGCCGGGCGATTCCTTTTCCCAGGCGTCGAGCATGCGCTTGACCTGCTTGCGCTGCAGGTTCTCCTGCGAACCGCACAGGTTGCACGGGATGATCGGGAAGGCGCGCGATTCGGCATACGCGGCGATGTCGTCCTCGCTCGCGTACGCCAGGGGCCGGATCACCACGTGCTTGCCGTCGTCGGAGAGCAGCTTCGGCGGCATGCCGCCCAGCTTCGCGTGGAAGAACAGGTTCAGGAAGAACGTCGCCACCAGGTCGTCGCGATGGTGGCCCAGCGCGATCTTCGTGAAGCCGTTCTGCCCGGCGTAGGTGTACAGCGCGCCGCGCCGCAGGCGCGAGCACAGCGAGCACATCGTCTTGCCTTCGGGGATCACCCTCGACACGACCGAATACGTGTCCTGCTCGATGACATGGAAATCCACGCCGATCGAACGCAGGTACTCCGGCAGCACGTGCTCCGGGAAGCCGGGCTGCTTCTGGTCGAGGTTCACCGCCGCCAGCGAGAAGCGCACCGGCGCCTTCTTCTGCAGCTGCAGCAGGATGTCGAGCAGCGTGTAGCTGTCCTTGCCGCCGGACAGGCACACCATCACCTTGTCGCCGTCCTCGATCATGCCGAAGTCGGCGATCGCGCGGCCGACCTGGTGGCGCAGCCGCTTGGCGAGCTTCAGCTGCTCGCGGCGTGCACGGTCGGCGAGGCTTGCGCGGTCGGCGCGCGGCACCGGTTCGGCGAGGGGGATGGCAACAGGCATCGCGCAATTCTACCGTCCGCGCGCGCTGCCGGGCCGGGCGTCGCTTGCCGTCGCGGGTTTGCCTTAAGCTGCGCCACGTGAACCCGCCCACCGACCCGGCCGAGCTTGCCCGGACCGCAACGCGCCTCGCGGCGCTGCGGCTGGAGCATCGCGATCTCGATGCGGCGATCGCGCGCCTGCAGGTCGACATCCAGGCCGACGAACTCGCGGTCAAGCGCCTGAAGAAGCGCAAGCTGCAGCTGAAGGACCTGATCTCGCGGCTCGAGAGCGACCTGATCCCCGACCAGCCCGCCTAGGCGTCCTGGCCGGCCTGGCCGTCCGCGTCATCCTTTGACGATTCGGGTTCCGGCGCGGTTGCGCGTGCCGCGACGGCGTCGCCGCGTTGCGCCGGGCTGATCTTCTCGATCGTGTGCCGCAGTTCGCGGCCGAGGATCACCTTCGCGTCGCGCGCCCACGCAGACAGGCGTTCGTCGAACATCAGCTTGCTGCGCTCGTCCGGCCACACCAGGCGCAGTTCCTTCAGCTTCTGGATGAAGCCGCGGAACAGCGACTTGTCGAAGAACTCCGGCGCAGCCGGCGCATACAGCAGGCTCAGGCGCTGCGCGGCCAGGTGGCACATGCTTTCCAGCTCGCCAGCGCCCAGCGTGCCGGGGCCGTTCTTGGCCAGCACCGAGATCGCGATGTAGTAGCGCTCGAACGCCTGCTGCAGCGGGTGGCCGATCGCGCGCAGGCGGAACACCTCGTCGCTCTGGCCGGCGTTGCGCGCGAGGATGCCGCCTTCGTCGTCGTTCACTTGCTCGAGGAGGCCTTCGCGCAGGAACACGTCGATCGTGCGCTCCAGGCGCGCCGCGAACTCCTCATCCGTCCACGGCAGGAACAACTCCTGCTTCAGGAACGGATACATCGACTGCCCCAGCCGCAGCACCGACGCGCGCGGCATGCGCCGGTTGTGGTGGAAGCAGCACGCGATCCAGCCCGACGCGGTGAACAGGTGCAGCACGTTGTTGCGGAAGTAGCTCAGCTGGACCGCCGTCGCCGGGTCCACGGAAATCACGTCGCCGAGCGGATGCGCGACGCGCGCGAGCATGCCGATCTCCTCGCCGTGGGCGACGATCTGCTCGGGCGTGTGCGGCGTCACCGTCACCCGGTCGCCGTACGGCACCTCGACCAGCAGCGTCTTCGACAGCGCGATCTGCGCGAGCAGGTCGGCTTCGCCCATCGCGTGCTTCGGCGTGGACAGCAGCGCCAGCGCCAGCAGGTTGACCGGATTGACGTCCGCCGCGCGGTTGACGTGCTCCTGGATGCGCTGCGCCGCGGCATCCACGGTGGCCGACAGCCAGTCCGGCCGGTCGTTCTCGTCGAGCGGCTTGCCGTCCCAGGCGGGCGCATGCTCGGCGAGGATGTCGTTGAGCAGGATCGGTTCGCCGAAGTTCACAACGACCTGGCCGTAGTTGCTGCGCAGCACCTTCGGGATGCCCATCAGCAGGCCGAAGATGGATTCCTTCTCCTTCGGCTTGCCGGTCAGCTCGTCCTGGTAGCTGTCGCCTTCCATCAGCTTTTCGTAGCCGATGTAGACGGGCTGGAACATCACCGGACGCACCGGTTGCCGCAGGTAGGCGCGCACGGTCATCGCCAGCGTGCCGCCCTTGGGCTGCAGCAACCGGCCGGTGCGCGAGCGCCCGCCCTCGATGAAGTACTCGATCGAATAGCCGCCCGAGACCAGCTGCGCCACGTATTCGGAGAACACGGCCGAATACAGCGCGCTGCCGCGGATCGAGCGGCGGATGAAGAACGCGCCGCCCTTGCGCAGCAGGGTGCCGATCACCGGCAGGTTGAGGTTGATGCCGGCCACGATGTGCGGCGGCACGATGCCGCG
>CAMLSB010000206.1 GCA_946482565.1 uncultured Lysobacteraceae bacterium
GCACCACCATGTTGTAGGCGCGGGCGAGGCGGGTGATCGAGTCGAGCAGGATGACGACGTCGCGCTTGTGCTCGACCAGGCGCTTGGCGCGCTCGATCACCATCTCGGCGACCTGCACGTGGCGGCCGGCGGGTTCGTCGAACGTGGACGAGATCACTTCGCCGCGCACGGTGCGCTGCATGTCGGTGACTTCTTCCGGACGCTCGTCGATCAGCAGCACGATCAGGTGCACGTCGGGATGGTTGGTCGTGATCGCGGTGGCGATCTGCTGCATCATCATGGTCTTGCCGGCTTTCGGCGGCGACACGATCAGCGCGCGCTGGCCTTTGCCCTGCGGCGCCATGAGATCCAGGATGCGGCCGGTGATGTCCTCGGTGCTGCCGTCGCCACGCTCCAGCTTGAACTTGCGGCGCGGGAACAGCGGGGTCAGGTTCTCGAACAGGACCTTGTTCTTCGAGGCCTCGATCGGCTCGCCGTTGATGCTGTCCACGACGTTCAACGCGAAATAGCGTTCGCCGTCCTTCGGCCAGCGGATGCGACCACTCAGGTGGTCGCCGGTGCGCAGGTTGAAGCGCCGGATCTGCGACGGCGAGATGTAGGTGTCATCCGGGCCGGCGAGGTAGCTCGCCTCGGCCGCGCGCAGGAAGCCGAAACCGTCCGGCAGGATTTCCAGCACGCCGTCGGCGGCGACGCCTTCGCCGTGGCGGGTCAGCACCTTGAGCAGGGCGAAGATCACGTCCTGCTTGCGGGCACGGGCGACGCCTTCGCCGATGCTCAGCTGTTCGGCGATGTCGAGCAGCTTCTGTGCCGGCATCCGCTTGAGGTCACCGAGCGAGTACTGCGGGAAACCTTCCGGGATGTTGGCCGGGCGCTGCTGGTTCTGCTGCTGCTGGTTCTGCTCGTTGCCGTAGTTGTCCTGCGGCAGGCCATCGTCGCGCGGGCCGCGCTCACGATTGCGGTCACGGCGATTACGGAAGCGTTCGCGGCGATTGTTGAAGCGCGGATTGTTGCCGTCGCGCTGCTCGCCGCCCTGCTGGCCACCGTCGCTGCCGCCGTCATTGCCACCATTGCTGCCGGCCTGCTGCGCGGGACCCGATTCGGAGGCGTGGGACGATGGCGCGGCGGGCGTGGGCGGTGCGGGCGGTGCTGGCGCAGGGACCGCGGGCGGCGCTGCTGGCTGTGGGGCAGCAGGGGCGTCGCTGACGGCAGGCTTGGCTACGCGCGGTTTACGCACGCGCTTCTCGGCGATATCGCCAGAGTCGGTGGGGTTGTCGGACAAGCGGAGTTTCCTCGCTAAGCGGCGAGCGCTCGCGGTGCGCGAGCGGATGCGGAGTGGTTTCAGAAGGGGTGCGGCGTCGGAACACGCGCCGGGTGAAGTGAAACTAGCACCTGCGACGGGACTGCGGCAAGCGGGACGCCGGTTTCGTTCATGTTGTTCTGTTCCTTCTCCCGGCGCGAGAAGGTGGCGCGCAGCGCCCGACGAGGATCGGCCACGGGACAACGGTGGCCAAGGACGAATCCATCAGGCGGTCAAGCTTTTGTCGCTCCGCCGCACCCCACCCCAGCCCTCGCCCGGAGGGAGAGGGGGCGAAGCATGACTTACAGCGCCTTGTCGATGATCTGCGCCAGTTGCGCCTTGCCGACCGCGCCGATCTGGGTCGCCTGCACCTGGCCGTCCTTGAACATCAGCAGCATCGGGATCGAGCGCACGTGGTACTTCATCGCCACCGCGCGGTTCTGGTCGATGTCGACCTTCACCACCTTGGCGCGGCCGGCGTAGGTGTCGGCCAGTTCATCCAGGGCCGGCGCGATCATCTTGCACGGGCCGCACCACTGCGCCCAGAAGTCGACCAGCACCGGCTCGGCGGATTCCAGCACGTGGCTGTCGAAATCGGCGTCGGTGGCGTGGATGACGTGGTCGCTCATGGGGAACTCCTTGCAATTTGGCCTGACGGATCAAGCGGATGCGCCGGCGTCGGGCGCGGCTACGGATGACAATCACTGTTAAACTGGGGTGCTTTCACGGGGCTTCAAGCGCCAGCGCCCAGCGCGTTGCGCAACCCGGACCACCGACGGCAGTCTGCTTCGCGGACGCCTCCCACGCAAGCCGACGCGCTGCGCCGCCCCACCGGATTCCATCTCAAACGCATGAGCGACAAGCCTCTCACCGACATTTCCTTTTCCTCCTTCGACCTGCATCCGGCCCTGCTCGCCGGGCTCGAAGCCGCCGGATTCTCGCGCTGCACCCCGATCCAGGCGCTGACCCTGCCGATCACGCTGCCCGGTCGCGACGTCGCCGGCCAGGCCCAGACCGGTACCGGCAAGACCCTGGCGTTCCTGATCACGGTCGTGAACCGGCTGCTGACCCGCCCGGCCCTGGCCGAACGCAAGCCCGAGGATCCGCGCGCACTGATCCTGGCGCCGACCCGCGAACTGGCGATCCAGATCCACAAGGACGCGGTCAAGTTCGGCAGCCAGCTCGGGCTGAAGTTCGCGCTGGTCTATGGCGGCGTCGACTACGACAAGCAGCGCCAGATCCTGCAGGACGGCGCCGACGTGATCATCGCCACCCCCGGCCGCCTGATCGATTACGTCAAGCAGCACAAGGTCGTGTCGCTGCACGCCTGCGAAGTGTGCGTGCTGGACGAGGCCGACCGCATGTTCGACCTCGGCTTCATCAAGGACATCCGTTTCCTGCTGCGACGGATGCCGATGCGCACCGAACGCCAGACCCTGCTGTTCTCGGCGACCCTGTCGCATCGCGTGCTCGAGCTTGCGTACGAGCACATGAACGAGCCCGAGAAGATCGTGGTCGAGAGCGAGTTCATCACCAACTCGTCCGTGCGCCAGCTGATGTACTTCCCGGCCGACGAGGAAAAGATCCACCTGCTGCTCGGCCTGCTGTCGCGCAGCGAAGGCGCGCGCACGATGGTGTTCGTCAACACCAAGG
>CAMLSB010000207.1 GCA_946482565.1 uncultured Lysobacteraceae bacterium
CGGGCGATCTCGCATTACTTCATGGAGCGCGGACGCGGCCTGGAGACCAGGCCGCTGCTGTTCGCCATCGCCGGCGAATGGCTGCGCCTGCGTGGGCATCGCGACGATTTTTCCCGGGGCTCGCCGCTGCGCAGGTGGTCCTATGTCGCGCGCAGCCGATATACGCGGCAACTCGACGAACTGTTCCGCCACTTCCCCCGCGAGCAGGTGCTGCTGGTGCGCAGCGCCGACATGGCGTCGGATCCGCACGGCACGGTCGCGCGCATCATCGACTTCCTGCAGGTCGGGCCGCTCCCGCATCGGCCTTCCTATCCGAGGGTTTTCCAGGGCACCTACCTGACCCCGTCGCGCTGGTCACCGGGCGGGATGCTGGTGCGCCTGTTGCTGGCGGGGGAAACCGGGCGGCTGAGGCAACGCTACGGCATCGACCTGGCGCCGTCGCGCGGCCGGCGCGCTCAGGCCGCGTAGCCGAACGCCCGGAGGCCTTCCTCCGCCTGCCGGACCTGCTCGGCCAGCTGCGCGGGCGTGAACACGGCCGCATGGCGGCCCACCGATTCCGGCGAGATCGCCTGCGCGATCCGGCCGTGCAGCGCGTCGCCGCGATAGCGGTCGTGATCGCGCGCGGAGGGATCGAGCATCGACTGCAGGAAAGGCAGGCCCAGCAACTCGCAGCACCTCGCGATCCCCGCTTGCGGATCGCGCACCAGGTCCTCGTACCGGAGCAAGAGGTAGCGATCGGGCTGGTCGCGCATCGCCGCGTTCAGGTAAAGGTTGCTGTGGCTCCATTGACGCGCGAAATAGGCCTGGAGATCCCCCCCCCAGCCGGTGCTGTGCAGCGAGGCCATGACGTCGCGCACGTCGCGCACGATGTGGATGATCCTGGCCGGCGCATCGAGCATCCCGGTCTTGTGCAGGATGCGCACGAAGTTCAGGTCGTTGGGACTCTTGTCGCCGGCGAGCGACTTGCCCGCGCGCTGCGCGATCCTCGCGTAGACCGCGCTGGCCATCGCGCCAGGCAGGTAGTCCGCCGAAGCGATCGCCTCGCGCACTTCCGCCGCGGACAGGTATTCCCCGAGGCTGTCCGCGAATGCGGCGGAGCCGGTGGCCATGTCCGCGATGAGCCGCCGGCCCAGCTCCGGGTCGCGAATGCGGTCGTGCAGGAACGCGAGCGGGACGAGGAAGTCGGTCTCGTGCGGGACGACGATCGCGGAGTGGGCGTTGAGCGTGCGCGCCAGCAGCGTGGTGCCGGAGCGCGCGGTACCGAAGACATGGAACATCGTCGTCACGCTCCTTCGCGTTCGCGCGCCCAACGCCAGAGGCGCAAGTCCTCGCGGTTGAGGCCCTGGATCCGGCGCTCGATGGCGGCCGGCACATCGTAGCGTTGCCCGGCCCGCGAAGGGTTGACGTTTTCCTGGCCGGCGGGCGCGAGATCCAGGCCGAGCCTGCGCTGCATGCGCGCCAGGCCTTCCGCCATGTCCTCGGAGAAACCGAAGCAGGCTACGCGCTCGCGCGGGAATCCCCGCAGGTATTTCGCGTAGGTGTCGTGGAAGCGCGGGATCTCTATGAACGTCGCGAGGTCCAGCCCCGGGCGCAGGCCGCGGATGGCCTGCAGCGGTCGCCGGGCCTCGACGTCGCGCAAATAGTGTTCGTACCGGGACACCATCCGCTGCACCGGATCGCGCAGCCACACCACCACGTCGCCGCGCGCCGCGAGGTACTTCAGGGGCAGGAAGTGGCCGTGCACCGCCTCGTACCCGCGCAGTCGGCGCGTCGCCCGCGGAATGCCGGCCAACGCACGGACGAGCCGGACGGGCCCTGAATGGCTCAACGGGCGATCGTCGTAGTCCTTGAGCAGCCCCGGCCCGTATCTCCGGGACAACAGAGCGCCGAAGGTGGTGCCGGCAGTCTTGGGGATGTGGACCGAAATCAGCATGCGGGGCGTAGGGACGGGCAAGGGCGCCCGCTATAATGGCCGAATGCGTAAATTACCCGCAGATCGGTCGCGGAGCGCGGCTGATCGCCCGGCGATCTTCGTGCTGGGAATGCATCGCAGCGGCACGTCGGCGGTGGCCCGGGTACTCGCCCTGCTCGGCGCGCGGCTGGGTTCGGAAATGATTCCCCCGGGCGACGACAACCCGGAGGGCTTCTGGGAACACGCCGAAGCCGTCCGGATCAACGAGGCGCTGCTCGCGGGGCTGGGCATGGCCTGGGACGATCCGCGGCCCATGCCCGAAGGATGGCTGGAGACGCCGGCTGCCCTCGCGGCGGAACGCGGAATCGCGGCGTTGGTGGATCGCGAGTTCGCGGCCCCCGGACTCTGGGCGCTCAAGGATCCGCGGCTCTGCCGATTGTTCCCGTTGTGGCGTCGCGTCGTGGAGAAGGCGGGCGTGGCGCCGCGCGCGCTGCTGGTGGTGCGCAATGCCGTCGAAGTGGCGCAGTCGCTCGAACGGCGCAACGCGTTGCCACGGCCGGTCGGCGAATTGCTGTGGGCGAGGCACCTGATCGAAGCGGAGGCGGCTTCGCGCGGCCTGCCGCGGGCGGTGGTGGGCTACGACGCGCTCCTGGCCGGCTGGCGCGACGCGATGGCGCGGATTTCCGGGGACATCCAGGTCGAACTGGACTGCGATGGCGCGACGGCCGCGGCCATCGATGACTACCTGCGTCCCCAGCTGCGGCACCACCATGCGCGCGACGATACCGCGTTGCCGGGAAAGCTGGTCGCGCCGGTTGCCGCGTCGCTGCAGGATGCCTCCGGCGCAGCACTGGCGAGCGCCGTCGGCGCGCAGGCGGCCGGGCTCGAGGAGCGACTTGGTCCTGCAGGCGCCGTGGTCGATGGCCTTGCGTCCATGCTCGTGCGAGCGCGCCGCGAATCGGCCGATACGGCGACGCATTCGCGGATCGTGCAGCTGCAGGAGGAACTGTCCGGGGCCGCCGCATGGGCCGCTTCGCT
>CAMLSB010000208.1 GCA_946482565.1 uncultured Lysobacteraceae bacterium
CCGCGGTGGTGCTGATGCTGGGCATGGCCGACCGCATGCTCGCGTTCCGGCGCGAGCGCGACCGTGCCCAGGACGACGCCGAGCGCGATCCGCTGACCGGCATCTACAACCGCGCCGGGATCGAGCGCCGGCTGGACTGGGCGATCCGCGCCGCGCGCGAGGAATACGGGCAGCTGGCGGTGATGTTCCTCGACATCGACCACTTCAAGCGCATCAACGACAACCACGGCCACGCCGTCGGCGATGCCTGCCTGGGCGCGCTGGTGCGGCTGGTCGCAGCCGAACTGCAGTACGGCGACCAGTTCGGGCGCCTGGGCGGCGAGGAATTCCTGCTGGTGCTGCCCGGCGCCGATCGCCGTCGCGCGCGCGACACCGGCGAACACCTGCGCCGCAGCGTCGAGCAACGCTGCCGGCAGATCGCCAACGTGCCGCTGGACATGACCGTCAGCATCGGCGTCAGCGAGCATCGCCGCGGCGACACCGGCGCGAGCCTGATCGCGCGCGCCGACGCGGCGATGTATGCGGCCAAGCGCGCCGGCCGCAACCGGGTGGTCACGGCCGACGCGGTGGCGTGAGGCTCAGCGTTCGCCGGCCGGATAGGCGCGCGGCAGGCCGCCCGCCCCTGGAGGCGTGCTGGGATGCAGGTAGCGGTCGCGCAGCTCGGTCTGGCGCGAGCGCATCGGAATGGCATTGCCGCCGAGCCAGACCTGCCGCGCGACGCTGCTGACTTCGAGCGGATCGCCACTCCACAGCACCAGGTCCGCGCGCTTGCCCGGCGCGATGCTGCCGAGTTCGTTGGCGACACCGAGCGTTTCCGCCGGCACCCGGGTCAGGCCAGCGAGGCCGTCGTCCCACGGCAGGCCGTTGGCGACCGCGTTGCCGGCGAGCTGGCGGATCTTGCGCGCGTTGTGCGAGGCGTCGCCGAACTGCGCGAACGACACCGCCACGCCCGCCGCGTGCAACCGCGCGGCGTTCTCCATGGTCGCGCCGATGCGGTCGAAGTCGGCCGGCAGGTCGCTCAGCGGATCGACGAACACCGGCACCTTCGCGGCCGCGAGTGCCGGCGCGACCCGCCACGCCTCGACGCCGCCGGCGATCGCGATGCGCACCGAATGGCGCTTGGCCCAGCGCAACAACTGGCGGATGTCGGCGGCGCGGTTGACGCCGACGACCACGCGCCCGCCACCGCCGATGTAGCGGGCCAGCGTGCTGCGACCGGCCGGCGTCAGCAACGCCATGTTCGAGTCCGGCGCGATGCGGCCGCGCACTTCGTCGATCAGCTGGTCGAGCAGCATCCATTGTGCCGCGCGCGAGTTGCCGGTGAGTTCCGCGGTGCCACCGCCGAGATCGACGAACAGCACGTGCGGCCCGACCGGATCCGCGCTGCCGTCCAGCCGCACCACGCCACCCTGGCCGCCGATGATCGAACCGCCGGCGCCGGCATTGGCGCCGAGCAGGGTCCAGCCGATGCCTTCGATCCGCGCCACCGGCAGCAGCACCGATTCCGGGTTGTAGGCCAGGGTCACGTCGAACTCCGGCCGCACCGTCATGTGCTTGGCGCCGTCGCCGAGCGCGAGCGTGCCGTCGGTGGTCGGGTCTTCGGCGGAGATCTCCTCCAGGCCGATGTCGGTGATGCCGCCGAACAGGGTCGGCGTCAGCGGCGCGCCCTGCGCGTCGACGACCTGCGCATTGCCCGCGGCCAGTCCGCTACCGACGGCGCTGATGCGGCCGTCGTGGACCAGCACGTCGGCGTGCTGCAGGGTGCCGCGCGCGGTGGCGGTGTGGACGGTGGCATTGCGGATGAGCAGATCCTGCGCCGATGCACCGGTGCAGACGCACAGCAACATCACCGCAAGCAGCGAGCTGCGGGCGCTCATCGCACACCTCCCATCGTCGTCGCCGGTTGCCCGAGCATGAAATCCGACTGCGGCTGCCGCGCCGGGTCGTTGCGGTCGAATACGCGCGCGCCGTCGACATAGACCTGCTCGGCGTGCGCGTACACGCTGAACGGCGTGCCGTTCCAGACCACGACGTCGCCCATCTTGCCGGGCTCCAGGGTGCCGGTGCGCGCGTCGATGCCGAGCGCCTTGGCAGGATTTGCGGTCAGCCAGCGGATCGCGTGTTCGGGCGTGATGGCGATGCCGGCCAGTTGTGCGTGCGCGATGACCTTGGCGGCTTCCTGGTTGAGACGCTGGATGCCTTCCTCGGAGTCCGAATGCACGATCGCGCAGCTGTTGCGCGGGCGATCGACCAGCGCGATGTTTTCCTGGATGCCGTCGAAGGCTTCCATCTTGAAGCCCCACCAGTCGGCCCACAGCGCCGCGCACACGTCCTCGGCGGCGAGCCGGTCGGCGATCTTGTAGGCCTCGACGCCGTGGTGGAACGCGGCGACCTTGAAGCCGAATTCCTTCGCCAGGTCGAGCATCGTCGCCATTTCGTCGGCGCGATAGCAGTGGATGTGGACGCGGATGTCGCCGTTGATCGCACCGGCGAGCGTGTCGAGCTTGAGATCGCGCTTGCCGCCGGTGTCGGCGTCGCTGTCGGGCGCGGTTTCGGCCGATTGCCACCAGTGTTTTTTCTTCGGTGGAGCGTTGTCCTGCTTGCCGTTCTTCTTCAGGTACTCGGCGGCATCGATGAACGCGGCGCGATAACCGGCGACGTTGCCCATCAGCGTCGCCGGGCCGCCCTTCTGGCCGTACACGCGCTTGGGATTCTCGCCGCAGGCGATCTTCAGGCCCCACGGCGCGCCGGGGAATTTCATGCCCTGGTAGGTCGTCGACGGCACGTTCTTCAAGGTCACGCCGCGGCCGCCGATCAGGTTCGCCGAACCCGGCAACACCTGCAGCGACGTGATGCCGCCGGCGAGCGCGGTGAGGAAGCCCGGATCCTGCGGCCAGATCGAATGCTCGGCCCACACGTTCGC
>CAMLSB010000209.1 GCA_946482565.1 uncultured Lysobacteraceae bacterium
GACTTTCGGGGGCGTCGGCGACATGGATGTCGCCGAAGAGGCTCCATGGATGGATCCACGCCGTCCCCCGAAAGTCCCCTCGCGCTTCCACCGCCCATTCCGGAGCCACGTCCCCCGCTCCGGGACGCGGTAAAATGCGGGCTTCCGAGGACCGAGCAGCGCCATGGCCGACCACCCGCACACCGCTTCCGCGCCCGCCAACGCCAGCTCGCGCTACGAAGTCCATCGCGCCGACCTGCCGCTGAGCTGCCCACTGCCCTCGATGGCACTGTGGAACTCGCATCCGCGCGTGTACCTGGCGATCGAAGCCGAGGGCGGCGAGAGCCAGTGCCCTTACTGCGGCGCCCACTTCGTGCTGGTCGACTGACGGCCGCCCGATCGGCGGCCAGTCGATCGATGCTTCCGCCCCGCCGCTGCGCAGCGCTCCCTCCATGCGCCGGCTGACGGTCGTGCAGCTGCTCCCCGCGCTGGAGTCCGGCGGGGTCGAGCGTTCCACCCTCGAGATCGCGAGCGCGCTGGTGCGCGCGGGGCACCGGGCCATCGTGGTGTCCGCGGGCGGCCGGCTGGTGCCATCGCTGGAGGCCATCGGCGCTACCCATGTCGCGCTCGACATCGGCCGCAAGTCGCTGCTGTCGCTTCGCCATGTCGCCACGCTGCGCCGCCTGTTCGAACGCGAGCGCGCGGACATCGTGCATGCGCGTTCGCGCGTGCCCGCCTGGCTGGCGCGGTTCGCGCTGCGCGGCGGCGCGGGCACGCATTTCATCACCACCGTGCATGGCCTGAACTCGCCGTCGCGCTACAGCGCCGTGATGGCGTCAGCTGAGCGCGTCGTCTGCGTGTCGGAAACGGTGCGCACGCACGTGCTGCGGCACTATCCGCAGGTCGATCCGGCGCGTTTGCGCGTGATCCCGCGCGGCATCGATCCGGTGGCGTTCCCGCGGGCGCCGTTGCCCGATGCCGCCGCGCGTGCCGAAGCCGCGGCACGGCATCCACGACTCGGCGGCAGCGGGCCCCTGCTGCTGCTGCCTGGTCGCGGCACCCGCCTGAAAGGCCATGCCGATGCGCTGGCGCTGCTCGCGCGCCTGCGCGGCGAAGGCACCGACGCGCGGCTGTGGATGCCGGGCGCGCTCGATCCATCGCGCGCCCGCTACATGGCCGAACTCGAAGCCGCGGCGCGCAGGCTCGGCGTCGCCGATGCGGTGGCCGTCACCGCGCCGACCGCGGCGATGCCCCGGGCCTATGCGGCCAGCGACCTGGTGCTGCAGCTTTCGCGCAAGCCGGAGGCCTTCGGCCGCACCGTGCTCGAGGCCGTCGCCTCGGGTCGTCCCGTGGCGGGCTGGGACCATGGCGGTGTCGGCGAGCAACTGGCGCAATGGTGGCCGCAAGGTGCGGTGGCGCCGTTCGACGAGGTGGCACTGGCGGCCAACGTCGCCGGCCAGCTCGCGCGCCGCGCCGCGCCAGCGGTTACGATGCCCGACACCTTGCGCGCCATGCAGGAGGCGACGCTGTCGCTCTATGTCGAACTTGCCGGACAACACTGAAGCCACGATGCCGGCAGGCTGGCGCTGGGCGCCGGCCTGGGTGCTGGCGTTCGTCGCGCTCTGGCCCGCGCCGGGCTACGCCGAAGCAGTGATGGTGCTCGGCGCGCTGGCGGCGATCGCATTGCTGCTGCTGGCCCGCTTCCGCAATGGTTCGCGCCTGCTGAGCGGCCCGGCCTGGGCGCTCACGAGCGTGCTGTTCTGTTCGTACTGGTTGCCCGAACTGATCTCGGCGTTCGATGCGGTGGACCACGGCCGCGCGTTCCGCGAGTCGGTGGTGGACCTGCGCTACCTGCCGTTCCTGTGGCTGGTCGCGGCCGCGGTCGGCAACGTGCGGGGACGACGCATCACCTTCGTGGGCATCGGCGTCATCGTCGCGGTATGGACGGTCGATGCGCTGGTGCAGGCGGTGTCCGGCACCAGCCCGCTGTTCGCGGGCATGGATGCGGTCAAGCACGCGATCAGCGGGCACGGCATGTGCACCGCGGCCGAAACGCAACTCGCCGATCGCCTCGGCGGCGTGCTCGGCCCATGCAACCTGAAACTCGGCGTGGTGCTGGCGAGCCTGGCACCGTTCGCGCTGTATGCGGCGTCGCGGCGCTTCGGCGCGGCCGGCTGGCTGTTCGCGGCGGCGGCGCTGGGCCTGGTGGTGCTGCTCGCCGGCTCGCGCGCGGCCTGGCTCACCTTCGGGCTGGTGCTGCTGTTTTCCGGCTGGCACGTGCTGGGCTGGAAGAAGCTGCTGGGTGTCTTCGCCTTCGGCGCCCTCGCGCTGGCGACGCTGACCGTGACGTCCCCGCAGGTACGCGAACGGGTCGCGCGCACCACGCATGCGCTCGCCGCGGACGAGCAGGGCGTGGACATGGCGTTGTCGGGCCGCACCCGCATCTGGGGCGCGGCGGTGTGCATGATCCGCCAGCATCCGGTGAACGGCGTCGGGGCACGCGGCTTCCGCGATGCCTTCCCTGCCTGCGATCCCGAGCCGGGGCAGGCACCCGCGTGGGGCGAAGGCCCCGCGCTGCACGCGCACCAGGTCGTGCTCGAAGTGCTGAGCGAAACCGGGACGCTCGGCCTGCTGTGCTGGCTGGCGGGCGTCGCGCTTGCGTTGCGGGCCTGGCGTTACGCCGATGCGGTCGCGCGCGAACATGCCCGGCCGGCGATGCTTGCGCTGCTGGTGACGGTGTTCCCGTTCAACACGCACCTCGCGTTCTATTCGACGTTCTGGGGCGGCGTGGCGCTGATGCTCGCCGCGCTGTACGCGGGCAGCCTGCTGGGGCGCGATCGCACGCCGGCATAGCGGCGTTCACGCTGCGTAGGGATCCTCGCTACCAGGCTGTCGCTTGAACCGCCGATGGATCCACAGGTACTGCGCCGGC
>CAMLSB010000210.1 GCA_946482565.1 uncultured Lysobacteraceae bacterium
TGATCCTGGGCGGGCTGGCGGTGTTCGCGGCCGCGTCGGCGGGCTGCGCGCTGTCCACCAGCTTCGGCGAACTGCTGGCGTGGCGCGCGCTGCAGGGACTGTCGGCGGGCGTGGGCATCATCGTCGGCCGCGCGGTGATCCGCGACGTGCTGCATGGCGACGACGCGCAGCGCCTGATGAGCCAGGTGTCCATGATCTTCGGCATCGCGCCGGCGGTGGCCCCGGTCGTCGGCGGCTGGCTGCTGGGCTGGCAGCGCTGGCCGGCGATCTTCTGGTTCCTCGTCGCGTTCTCGCTCGCACTGCTCGCGGCGACATGGCTCGCGCTGCCGGAAACCCATCCGAAGCCGGCGCGGCTGTCGCCGGCGCCGCGCGCGCTGCTGCGCGACTACGCCGCCATTTTCCTGAACCCGCGCTTCCAGCGCCTGGCCGCGGCGGCGAGCTTCAACTTCGGCGCGCTGTTCCTCTACATCGCCTCGGCGCCGGCGTTCGTGCTGGAGCTGCTGCGGCTGGACGGACGGCACCTGCGCGAAGGCGACTTCGCGTGGTTCTTCCTGCCGATGATCAGCGGCATGATGCTCGGCGCGCTCGTGTCCGGGCGCATGGCCGGGCGCGTGGCGGGCGCGACGCAGATCCGCATCGGCTTCGCGTGCTGCGGCATCGCGATGGGCGCGAACCTCGCCTACAACGCGCTGGCCACGACGCTCGACGTGCCATGGGCGCTGGCGCCGATCATGCTCAACGCCTTCGGCATCGCGCTGGTGTTCCCGATCCTGACGCTGGCGATCCTCGACATGTATCCGCGCCAGCGCGGCAGCGCGTCGTCGCTGCAGGCCTTCACCGGGCTGGTGTGCAACGCGGTCATCGCCGGCGCGCTGTCGCCGCTGCTCAGCGCCAGCGGCCTGCACCTCGCCGCGGGGGCGACGGTGTTCGCGTTCCTGGCCTGGCTGGTCTGGCATGGCGAAATGCGCGCGGGGGCGCGCTTGCCGGCGGGCGATCCGGAACTCGCCGTGGCGCTGGAACCCGTCGACCGCCTGTGATCCGGGCGCGCCGCGCTGCGCGCTGCGCCGAAGGCAGTGCTGCCCGATGCGCTACGGCGCCGACAGGGCGGCGATGCGCCGTTCGCGTTGCTGCCAGAAGTACACCGGCGCGCCGGCGAGCAACAGCACGCCGCCCCACGCCAGCGCTTCCGCGCCCGCGCCCAGCAAGGCGTAGATGCTGTAGGCGAGCGCCAGCAGCGCGACGACGCGCCCCTCGCGGCCACCGCGCCACAGCCACGCCGCGCTGCTTGCCGCGTAGGGCAGCAGGATTGCGGCGGTCGACAGCAAGAGGATGAAGGTGAACAACTGCACCAGCGAGCGGCTGTAGTTGGCGATGACGAGCGCGCTGGCCAGTGCGGCGCCGGCGACGATGCCGAACGCGGGCGTGCCCTTGCGGTCGAGCCGGGCGAAGCGGCGCGGGAACAGGCCGTCGTTGGCGGCGGCAAGCGTGACTTGCGCGCAGACCAGCGTCCAGCCGTTGACCGCGCCGTAGGTGGACACTGCGGCGAGCGCGGCGACGGCGATCGCCGCGGCGGGCCCCCAGAGGCGGCCCGCGGCTTCAGCCATCGGTGCCTGCGATTGCGCGAGCACCTGCGTCGGCACCAGGCCGATCACCACGGTGCAGGCGAGGATCGTCGCGACGCCGGCGAGCAGCGTGCCCAGCACGGTGGCGCGCGGGATCGTGCGCTGCGGATCGCGGATCGACGCGGCGGGCACGGTCGCCGCTTCGAGCCCGCCGAACGCCCACATCGTCAGGATCACCGTGGCCTGCGCGAGTTGCGGCAGCGTCGCCCCGCTTGGATTGAACGGGCGATACGAATGCGCGTCGACGAACCACAGGGCGAGCAGCCCGAACAGCAGCAGCGGCAGAAGCTTCAGCGCGGTGACCACCAGCTGCATGCGGCCAGCCTCGCGCACGCCGGCGAGGTTCACCGCGGCGCAGCTCCAGATCGCGACCAGCGCGCAGGCCGCGCCGCGCGCCGGCGTCGCTGTCAGCGCCGGGAAGATCGCCGCGAGGCTGCCGGCGAAGGCGACCGCGATCGCGGCCATGCCCGACCAGATCGACACCCAGTAGCTCCACGCGATGCCGAAGCCGGCGGCGTCGCCGAACGCGCGGCGCGTGTACGCGTACGGGCCGCCGGTGCAGGGCCAGCGCACCGCCAGCCGCGCGAACGTCGCCGCCAGCAGCAGCGCGCCGCACAGGGTGATCCCCCAGCCGGCGAGGCTCGCGCCGCCGTAGGGCGCGAGCGCGGCCGGCAGCATGAACACGCCGCTGCCGATCATGCTGCCGACGACGAGCGCCGTCGCCATCCACAGGCCCAGCGGCCGCGATGGTGGCGTGGCCGCGTCTCCGCCGCGATCGCCCGTGTCGTTTGCCGTCGCGCTCATGCCAGTGCTTCCCGGTAGGCCGCGCGCAACAGTTCCTGGAAATGGAACACGCCGGTTTCGCGCAGCGGGTTCAGGCGCCCTGCCACATACGAGCCCGACGCAAGGCCGCGCTGCACGTCCTCGCAGATGCGCAGGTCCTCGAGTTGCACCTCGTCGCTGAAGTCGCGGTCCGCGTCGCGCCGTGCGCGCGCTTCGCCGGAGCTTTCACCATGGTCGTCGTCGAGCGGATAGTAGAAATCGAACTCGACGCGGCAACGATCCACCGCCAGCGGCACCACGCGATTGGTCTGCAGCCGCCCGGGCAGGATGTTGAGCATCGTGTTGGGCCACAGCCAGTAATAGAGCGCGTCGCCGTTGCCGTAGAGGCCCGGGGTGCTCTCGAGGGGGCTCCACTGCAGCGAATGCCAGCGCGCCAGCTCGGTGGCGTAGCTGCGGTAGTCGAGCATGCGGTTGAGGGCCGGATGCACGTGCGGG
>CAMLSB010000211.1 GCA_946482565.1 uncultured Lysobacteraceae bacterium
GCCAGGTTCACCGGCTCCAGGCGGCGCAGCTTGGCGTCGAAGTCGACGACCATCTTTTCCCACGCGGCCACGTCGGCATCGTCGGCCAGCGTCGAGATCACCTCTTCCATGGCGAAACCGGCTTCGACCACGGCGGCCGTCAACTGGTCGGCCTTGATCACCAGCGCCTGCTGGTCGAGCTTGCGCTGGCCGATGCGTTCGCGCTGCGCGAGCGCCTGTTCGTCGCGCTGGTGGCGCGTCTGCTCGTTGCCGCGCAATTCGTTGTCGATGCCCTCGAGCGTGGCGCGCGCAGTGGCAAGGGCCTTCTCGGTTGCGACGCGCGCCTCCAGGGCCGCCTGGCGCTCGGCTTCGAGCGTGCGCACCGGCGAGTCGCCGTCGGCGAGCTGCGAGGCGAGTTCGCCGAGGCGCGAATCGAGCTGGCCGCGCTGGCCACCCATGCGCTCCAGCGACTGCGCCAGCGCGTTGACCTGCGCGCGCTGCGTTTCCACGGCGAGGGCGATCGCGTGCGCGGCGTCGCGCGATTCGCGCGCGGCGAGCCGCGCGTTGTCGCGTGCTTCCTGCAGCGCCGCGCGCTCGGTGTCGAGGTCGCGTCGCGCGGATTCCAGGTCAGCCATGCTGCCGACCGCGCCTTCCAGGCGGCCACGCGCCTCGCGCGACTGGCCGCGGCTGGCCTCCAGCGTTTCCGCCAGCTGCGCGAGCTCGGCTTCGATCTTCTCGATGCGCGTGCGCGCGGAATCCAGCCGTCCCTGCTGCCCTTGCAGCTGGCCGCCGAGTTCCGACACGCCACGGTGCGCGAGGTACAGCGCGCGCTGCGCGTCCTCGCGCTGCTGCTCGGCGACCAGCGCGCGGTCGCGCCACGCGGCGAGGCCGCGCTCGAGCTCGGTCTCGCGATGCTGCAACTGTTCGATTTCGCCGCGCAGCGACTGGATCTCGCGCTCGCGCAGCAGCGCGCCCTGCTTGGCCGCGCCGGAGCGCAACACGCGAACCCAGCCCGCGCCCATGCGCTCGCCGGCGCGGGTAATGACCGACTCGCCATCGCCCAGGCGAGGCAGCATCGCGCGTGCTTCCTTCAGCGTCTCGGCCGCGTGCAGCTTGGTCAGGATGCGCAGGATCGCGGCCGGCCCCTTCACCTTCGCCGCGAGCGACGTCGGTGCGAACACGGCGCCCCCGGTCTTCGGCTCGACCAGCGTCAGCCGGCCCTCGCCCAGTTCGCCCAGTGCCTCCACCAGCGCCTCGGGCGCCTCGACCAGCACGCCTTCGATGAGCTGGCCGAGCGCGGCTTCCACCGCGTTCTCCCAGCCCGGCTCGACGACGAGCTTCTCGCCGACGCGCGCGGCCGAATCCAGCCCCTGCTGGCGCAGCCATTCGACGGCGGCGCCCTGTTCCTGCCCGAGCGCGGCGTGCTGCAGCGCCTCGAGCGACGCGAGGCGGCCGCGCTTTTCCTGTGCGTGCTTGCGCACCTCGGCCAGTTCCGACTGTGCGGTGCGCTGCTGGTCCTGCATCTCGACCACGGCCTGCTTGCGGGCCTCGACATCGGCGGTCATGCCGTCGAGCGCCGCCTTCTGCTGGTCGTGCTGCGCGCGGATGTTCGCGAAGGCTTCCGCCAGCGCGGCCACGTCCAGCCCGGCGCGCTCGGCGGACAGCTGTTCGCGGCGACGCTCGGCGTCGAGCGCCTGGCGGTCGAGCATCTCGACGCGGGTGCGCTCGACGTCGCCGGTGCGCGCGGCCTCGGCCTGCGACTTCGCATGCGCGTCCCAGCGCTGCTGCCAGTCGGCGAGCTTCGCTTCGGCATCGCGCAAGGCTTCCTGCACCGACTGGTCCTGCGACTGCAACCGCGCCAGTTCCGGCTCGGCCTGCGCGATCGCGTCGCGCAACGCGGCCAGGCGCGCTTCGTCGCCGCTGATGTGGCCGCCGATCTCGGCGAGCTGCGCCTGCGCTTCCTCGCGCGCCCGCTGCAGGCGCTGCGCCATTTCCTGCTGGTGCGCGATCTGCTGCTCGATGCGCGCGAGCGTGCCGCCGACCTGGTAGACCTCGGCCTGCGCCTTGTTGAGCGCCTCGGCTGCATCCTCGCGGCGCGCGCGATCCTCCTCGATCTTGCGCTCGGCCTCGCGCTGCTCGGCGACGAGCTGCTGCAGGCGCGTCTCGTCCGAGGCCAGCTTCTCGCGCAGCCCCTGCAGGCGCGCGTCGAGGCCGCGGAACTCCAGCGCCTTCCACTCGGCGTCGCGCACGCGGCGCTCGGCCTGGATCGACTGGTACTGCTCGGCCTGCCGCGCCTGGCGCTTGAGGTGCTCGAGCTGCTTGCCGACTTCATCGCGCAGGTCGGTGAGGCGCTCGAGGTTCTCGCGCGTGTGGCGGATGCGGGTTTCGGTTTCCTTGCGGCGCTCCTTGTACTTGGAGATGCCGGCGGCTTCTTCCAGGTACACGCGCAGGTCTTCGGGGCGCGCCTCGATGATCTGGCTGATCATGCCCTGCTCGATGATCGAGTAGCTGCGCGGGCCCAGGCCGGTGCCGAGGAACAGGTCGGTGATGTCGCGGCGGCGGCACTTGGTGCCGTTGAGGTAGTAGTTGCTCTGCCCGTCGCGGCCGACGGTGCGCTTGACCGAGATCTCGTCGTAGGCGCCGTACTCGCCGGTGATCGTGCGATCGGCGTTGTCGAAGATGAGTTCGACCGTCGCCTGCGACACCGGCTTGCGCGCCGACGAGCCGGAGAAGATCACGTCGGTGAGCGAATCGCCGCGCAGGCGGCTCGCCGCGCTCTCGCCCATCACCCAGCGGATCGCGTCGATGATGTTGGACTTGCCGCAGCCGTTCGGACCGACGATGCCGGTCATGTTGGTCGGCAGGTGCAGCGTGGTCGGATCGACGAAGGACTTGAAA
>CAMLSB010000212.1 GCA_946482565.1 uncultured Lysobacteraceae bacterium
CCCGACCTTCGTTCCCTGCGCACCGTGCGCGTCGACCGGCTCGGAGGACGGGAAGGTCGAGACCTGCGCCACCTGCCACGGCCGCGGCCAGGTGCGCATGCAGCGCGGCATCTTCACGATGCAGCAGCCTTGCCCGCACTGCGGCGGGCGCGGGCAGACCATCGCCAATCCGTGCCCGGCCTGCCACGGCGCCGGGCGCGTCGAGGAAGAAAAGGTCCTGTCGGTGAAGATCCCGGCGGGCGTCGACAGCGGCGACCGGATCCGGTTGGCGGGCGAGGGCGAGGCCGGCCCCGCCGGGACGCCGCCCGGCGACCTGTACGTGGAAGTGCGGGTGCGCCCGCACGACATCTTCGAGCGCGACGGCGACGACCTGCACTGCGAGGTGCCGATCCGGATTTCGCAGGCCGCGCTGGGCGACACCATCCGCGTGCCGACGCTCGACGGCGACGTCGAGCTGCGCATCCCGGCCGAGACGCAGACCGGCAAGCTGTTCCGCCTGCGCGAGAAGGGCGTGCGCTCGGTGCGCAGCCGCCATCCGGGCGACCTGTACTGCAAGGCGGTGGTGGAGACGCCGGTGAACCTGACGCCGGAGCAGCGCGAACTGCTCGAGAAATTCGAGGCGACCTTCGTGGGCGACGGCGCGCGGCGCCATTCGCCCAAGTCCAGTACCTTCCTCGATGGCGTGAAGGGCTTCTGGGACCGCATGGTGTCCTGACGGGTCGCGCCGGCTTGCGGCGCGCTATCCTCCCGGCATGGACGCTCCCCTCAGCCTCTTGATCCACGGCGCCTCCGGCCGCATGGGCCAGGCCTTGCTGCGCCTGTGTGCCGAGTCGCCGGAACGCTTCACGGTGGCGGGCGCGGTATCGCGCAAGCCGCAGCAGCGGGTGGTCGACGGCGTGCCGCAATTCGCCGTGGCCGAATTGAACGGCGTTCCCGCATTCGACGTCGCCGTCGACTTCAGCCTGCCCGAGGCGTTCGATGCGGTGCTCGCGTTGTGCGTCGCGCGCAAGGCGGGCCTCGTGTCCGGCACCACGGGCCTGCATGAGGCGCAGCGCATCGCGCTGGAAGAGGCGGCCCGCGTCGTTCCGGTGCTGTGGGCATCGAACTTCAGCCTCGGGGTGGCGGTGCTGGCGGATGCGGTGGCGCGCGCCGCGCGCGCGTTGCCCGACTGGGATTGCGACATCGTCGAGACCCATCACGCGGGCAAGCGCGACGCCCCCTCGGGCACCGCGTTGACGCTCGGTGAAGCCGTGGCCGCGGGCGGCGCAACACCGCGCTACGCGTCGCTGCGCGCCGGCGACATCGTCGGCGAACATACGGTGCAGTTCAGTGGCCGGGGCGAGCGCCTCGAATTCATCCACCGCGCGACCAGCCGCGACGTGTTCGCGCATGGCGCGCTGCACGCCGCGCAATGGCTGTCGGGCCGCGCGCCCGGCCAGTACCGGATGGCGGATCTCCTGCAGAGCCGACCCATGGCCGGCTGAGCGGTGACAGCAGCCGACCGTGGGTCGGCTCTACGCTGGCGCCGGCGGGGCCTTGCGGGTATCATTCCCGCTCGCCTGACTCCATTGCCTCCGGACGGTTCTGCACCGTGCCGGCGGTTTCCTGCAACCCGATGTAGGCGAATCCCCCCCGTGACCCAGCTCGCAATCCTCGCGCTCGAAGACGGCACCGTGTTCGAGGGCGATTCCGTCGGCGCGCCCGGCCTCGCGGTCGGCGAGGTGGTGTTCAACACCGCCATGACCGGCTACCAGGAGATCCTCACCGATCCCTCCTACGCGCGCCAGCTGGTGACGCTGACCTGCCCGCACGTCGGCAACACCGGCTGCAACGATGCCGACGACGAATCGCGGCAAGCCTGGGCCGCCGGCCTGATCGTGCGCGACGTGCCGCGACGCCCCTCGAACTGGCGCAGCCAGGTCGCGCTGCCGGAATGGCTGCGCGCGCGCGGCGTGGTCGCGATCAGCGGCATCGACACCCGCAAGCTCACGCGGCTGCTGCGCGATCGCGGCGCGCAGAACGGCGCGCTGGTCGCGGGTGACGCCATCGACGTGGATGCGGCGATCGAAGCCGCGCGCAAGTTTCCCGGCCTGAAGGGCATGGACCTGGCGAAGGAGGTCTGTGTTGGCGAATCGTATCGCTGGAGCGAAGGCCGCCTCGACCTGGACCGCAACGCATTCGACGCGGGCGGCGGCAGGTTCCACGTCGTCGCCTACGATTTCGGCGTCAAGACCAACATCCTGCGCATGCTCGCCGAGCGCGGCTGCGACCTGACCGTGGTGCCCGCGCGGACGCCGGCTGCCGAGGTGTTCGCGCTGCAACCGGACGGCGTGTTCCTGTCCAACGGCCCCGGCGATCCGGCGCCCTGCGATTACGCGATCGCGGCGACGCGCGAATTCGTCGCCAGGAAGCTGCCGCTGTACGGCATCTGCCTCGGCCACCAGATCCTCGGCCTGGCGCTCGGCGCGAAGACGGTGAAGATGAAGTTCGGCCACCACGGCGCGAATCATCCCGTCATCGACACCGACAGTGGACGCGTGCTGATCACCAGCCAGAACCATGGCTTCGCCGTGGACGAGGCGACGCTGCCGGCGAACGCGCGCGTCACGCACCGTTCGCTGTTCGACGGTTCCAACCAGGGCATCGCGCTCACCGACGCCCCGGCCTTCAGTTTCCAGGGCCATCCGGAAGCGAGTCCCGGACCGCACGACGTCGCCTACCTCTTCGACCGCTTCATCGCGTCGATGCTCGAATCGCGCGCAGGGGCGCACTGACATGCCGAAGCGCACAGACATCAAGACCGTCCTGATCATCGGTGCCGGCCCGATCGTCATCGGCCAGGCCTGCGAGTTCGACTACTCCGGCGCCCAGGC
>CAMLSB010000213.1 GCA_946482565.1 uncultured Lysobacteraceae bacterium
CGCGTGGCAAGGGTGAAATGGTGCGGTAAGAGCGCACCGCGAGCCTGGCAACAGGCCGGCACGGCAAACCCCACCGGGAGCAAGGCCGAATAGGGACCCCATGACGTGGCCCGCGTCAGGTCCGGGTTGGCTGCTCGAGCGTAGCGGTGACGCTGCGCCTAGAGGAATGGCTGTCCACGACAGAACCCGGCTTATCGGCCGGCTCCGCCCCTTTTCCCCTGTGCGCGCAGCGCACAGGGGAAAAGGGGCGCGCCTTCTGCCTGGCTGCGCCAGGCAGAACCCAAGCCGCTGCGCGGCTTGGGCCCCGGCGCTGGCATACCGCCAGACCCCCATCCGCGCTGCGCGCGGATCGCCCCCTGACTCAGGGGGCTGGGTACTCACCGGAGCGGTGGCGCGACCTGATCGGAGAGCCGCGGAGCAGTGCTGCGCGATGGTGCGGTGCGGCAAAAGTGAATGCAGAGGGTGGGTGCGGTCGGTTCGCGTGAAGGCGGAACGTGACCAATCTCAAAATTTGAGATGAAACAGGAGGTTGTGGATAAAGCTTGAACAAGTGTCTGAAGTTCGCTGCAAGTCTTTGACGCGCCTAGTGAAATTGCCTGTTGAAAGTTGTTGACAACCCTGGGGGCCACTCCTAAGGTGGCGACTCGTGGGGAAACCGGGAAATTAGTGGTTTCTCTTGGGTCGCAAACCCGCTTGAGACGGGGAATCGGGCAGGCAATGTTCCAGGGCGAGACCGCCATCACCATCGACGACAAGGGCCGGCTGGCGATTCCCACCGCCTACCGCGACCTTGTCGCGCGCGCGTCCGGGAACCGTCTCGTCGTCACCTACAACCCGTTCGATGCGGGCTGCCTCTATATCTACCCGCACGACGTGTGGGAAACGGTGCGCGACCAGGTCAACGCGCTGCCGCGCACGCGCGCCGTCAACCGCCAGCTGCAACTGAAGCTGGTCGGCGCCGCGTGCTTCGTCGAACCCGACGGCAGCGGCCGCATCTCGATTCCCGCCTCGCAGCGCAGCGCCTGCGCGCTCGACAAGCGCGCGGTGCTGCTCGGCATGGGCGACAAGTTCGAACTGTGGAGCGAGCAGTCGCACCACGCGCAGATCCGGCAGACGCTCGGCGACGCGGACCTCGGCGACGACCTGCTCGGGTTGCAGCTATGACGGGCGGTGGCCACGCGGATGCCCGCGCAGGCCACCTTCCGGTGCTCTACGACGAGGTCATGGAAGGCCTCGCCGTGAAGTCGGAGGGAACGTACCTGGATGGCACGTTCGGGCGCGGTGGCCATGCGCGCGGCGTGCTCGCGAAGTTGGGCCCCGGAGGGCGGCTGCTGCTGATGGACAAGGATCCCGAGGCGATCGCCAGCGCCGGACGCGAGTTCGGCGGCGACCCGCGCGTCGCGATCTTCCGCGGCAGCTTCGCCGACCTCGCGCGCTGGGACGCGACCGCGACGGGCCTCGACGGCGTGCTGTTCGACCTCGGCGTTTCGTCGCCCCAGCTCGATGTCGCCGAGCGCGGCTTCTCGTTCGCGAAGGACGGCCCGCTCGACATGCGCATGGATCCCGAGCGCGGCGAGAGCGCGGCGCAGTGGCTCGCGCGCGCCGACGAGAAGGAAATCGCCGACGTGCTGTGGACGCTGGGCGAGGAGCGCATGTCGCGCCGCATCGCGCGCGCCATCGTCGGCACCCGCGCGCAGAAGCCGCTGGAGCGCACCGCGCAGCTCGCCGATCTCGTCGCATCGGTCGTGCCGCGCGGCAAGGATCGCAGCCATCCCGCCACGCGCAGCTTCCAGGCGATCCGCATCCACGTGAACCGCGAACTCGGCGACCTGGAAGATGGCCTCGAGGCGGCGTTCTCGCGGCTGAAGCCCGGCGGGCGCCTCGCGGTGATCAGCTTCCATTCGCTCGAGGACCGCATCGTCAAGCGTTACATGGCCGCGCGCGCCAAGGCGCCGCCGGCGAACCGGCGCCTGCCCGAGACGCAAGTGTTCGTGCCGACGCTGCGCACCGTCGGCGATGCGCGCAAGGCGGGCGAGCGAGAGCTCGCGGCCAACCCGCGCTCGCGCAGTGCGGTGCTGCGCGTCGCCGAGCGGCTCGCGGCCGAGGGCCGGCAGGTGGCCGCATGACCCTGCGCATCGTGCTCGCGCTGGTGGTCGTCGCGAACGTGCTGAGCGCGATCGGCATCGTCTTCGCGCGCCACGAGCACCGGCAGCGCTTCATCGAGCTCACGCGCCTGGAGAAGGCGCGCGACGAGCTCAACATCGAATTCGGCCGGCTCCAGCTCGAGCAGGCGACGTGGGCGGAGAGCAACCGCATCGACCAGGTCGCGCGCACCCGGCTGGGCATGGCGTTCCCCGAGACGCGCGACATCGTGGTGGTGCGCCCGTGAACGCGCGCGGCACGCCCCGTTCCGCCCGCCCGGGCAAGCCCAAGCCGAAGGCTGCGCGCGGTGAAGGCCGCGGCTTCGGGCTGCGCGCGCGGCTGCTGCTGGTCACCGGCACGCTGGGCCTGTGCTCGCTGGCGCTGGTCGGCCGCGCGGTCGACCTGCAGCTCGTCGACAACGATTTCTACCGGCAGCAGGGCGACGCGCGCTTCGTGCGCGAGATCCCGATCCCGACTTCGCGCGGCATGATCACCGACCGCAACGGCGAGCCGCTCGCGGTGTCGTCGCCGGTCGAATCCGTCTGGGGCAACCCCCAGGAGCTGCTGCGCAACCCCAACCGCCTGCCGCAGCTCGCGGAAGCGCTGGGCGTGCCGCTCGACCAGCTCACGCGCAAGCTGGGGCAGAAGAGCGACAAGGAATTCGTCTACCTCAAGCGCCGCATCAACCCGGACGAGGCGAAGG
>CAMLSB010000214.1 GCA_946482565.1 uncultured Lysobacteraceae bacterium
CGCCGGCACGCCGCGCCGGCGCGCAACCGCGAGCGCGAATGCCGGCTGCGCCAGCGTCGCGGCGATGGCCGCGGGCGCACCGCCCAGCCCGGCGACCGCGGCCAGCGCGACGCCGGACGCCAGCGCCGTCGGCGGCAAAGCGCGCTCCAGGCGGGGCATCTCAGGCATCGGTGCCCCAGTCCTCCGTCAGCGGATCGACGGCGCCCGATGGCGGGAATTGCAGGTGGAAGCCGCGCGCCGCCAGGTTCTCCATCACGGTCGCGACATCCTCGGTCGCGAGCTTGCGGCCAGGCGCCAGGTCGACGTCGAGCACGAAGGCCAGCGCGCCCAGGCGCGTCCGCAGCGGCTCGGGCACGCGCGCGAAGCCGTCCCGCGCGGCGAGGTACAGGTAGGTATCGGCCCTTTGCAGGCTCTTGTAGACGTAGGCATGCATCGCCGCGATTGTGTAGGAAACGTGGCGATCAGTGATAGCCCTCGCCCGCCTCGACCTTGCCCCTGAACACGCGGTACGACCACCACGTGTAGCCCAGGATCGCCGGCAGCAGGAACACGATGCCGACGCCGAGGAACAGTTGCGACGACGTCGACGAAGCCGCATCCCACAGGCTCAGGCGCGGCGGCACGATGTTCGGCCAGATGCCGACCACCAGGCCGGCGAACCCGAGGGCGAAGAAGGCGAGGGTCAGCAGGAAAGGCCTTGCGTCGCGGCCTTCGGCCAGGGCCGCGCGCCACAGCGCGAACGCGTTGGCCAGCGCCAGCAGCGGCACCGGCGCGAGCCACCAGAAATGGCCGTCCTCGAACCAGCGCGCCATGATCCGCGAGTCGAGGAACGGCAGCCACGCGCTCACCAGGCCCATGAATGCCACGACCACGAGCACCAGCGGCCGGGCCAGCGTGCGCGCGGTGTGCTGCAGCGGGCCGGTCGTCTTCAGCACCAGCCAGCTCGCGCCGAGCAGCGCGTAGCCGAACAGCACCGCGACGCCGGTGAGCATCGAGAACGGGCTGAACCACGAGAATGCCGCCGGCAACTGCACGCCGCCGGCCGAAGCGTGCGGGATGCCCTCGACGATCGCGCCGAGCATCACGCCCTGCGCGAACGCGGCCACCATCGAGCCGAGCGCGAACGCCGCGCCCCAGAATGGCTTGCCGCGCGTGGCCTTGAAGCGGAACTCGAAGGCGACGCCGCGGAAGATCAGCGCGATGAGCATCATCAGCACCGGCAGGTACAGCGTCGACAGGATCAGCGCGTAGGCCTTCGGGAACGCCGCGAGCAGGCCCGCGCCGCCGAGCACGAGCCAGGTTTCGTTGCCGTCCCAGATCGGGGCGGCGGTGTTCATCATGTGGTCGAGTTCGTGCTCGTCCCGGGCGAACGGCGCGAGGATGCCGAGGCCCAGCACGAAGCCGTCGAGCAGCACGTACATCAGCACGCCGAAGCCGATCACGCCGAACCACAGCACCGGCAAGACGGTTTCCAGGCCGCTCATGGGCGCGCTCCCGCGTCGGGCATGCTTTCGACGGGCATGCTTGCGTCGGGCACGCGTCCGTCCGGACCTGGCGCGTCGACGGACTCGTCGGGTAGCGACAGCGGCCGCGCCGGCGTCTTCTCGCCGCCCTGCGTGTCCTTCGGCGGCTGCTTCACCGGCCCGATGAGCAGCAGCTTGCGCAAATACCAGATGCCGGCGCCGAAGATGACCGCGTAGGCGCATGCGTAGATGATCAACGACGACAGCACCGCGGCCGCGGCTATGTTGGGGCTGACCGCGTCGCTCGTGCGCAGCAGGCCGTAGATCACGTAGGGCTGCCTCCCGATTTCCACGACGTACCAGCCGGACAGCAGCGCGATGAAGCCCGCCGGACTCATCCAGCGCCAGCCGTCGAGCAACCAGCGCGTGCGGTCGAGCGCGCCACGCCGCCACGCCCACAGGGATGCGAACGCAAGCAGCAGCATCAGGAAGCCGAGCCCCACCATCACCCGGAACGCGAAGAACACCGGCGCCACCGGCGGCCTTTCGCTCGCCGGGACCGCGGTGAGCGGCTGGATGGTGCCGTTCCATTCGTGCTTGAGGATCAGGCCGCCCAGCCGCGGCACGGCGACTTCGTAGTCGTTGCGCTCGGCTTTCGCATCGGGCACCGCGAACACCACGAGCGGCGTGCCCTCGCCCGCAGGCGCATCGTGCCAGTGCGCCTCGATCGCCGCGAGCTTCACCGGCTGGTGTTCGCCCACGTTCAGGCCGTGCAGGTCGCCGGCGAAAATCTGCAGCGGCACCGCGATCGCCGCGAACGCCACCGCGTGCTTCAGCATCCGCGACGCGGCCGCCGAATGCACGCCGCGCCGCAGGTACCAGGCGCTGGCGCCGCCGATCACGAAGCAGGTGGTGATGAACGCCGCCAGCACCATGTGCGCGAGCCGGTACGGGAACGACGGGTTGAACACGATCGCCCACCAGTCCACCGGCACGAACCAGCCGCGCGCGTCGATCGCGTAGCCCTGCGGCGTCTGCATCCAGCTGTTGGCGGAGATGATCCAGAACGTGGAGAGCAACGTGCCCAGCGCCACCATGCAGGTCGCGAAGAAATGCAGCCGGTCGGACACCTTGCGCCAGCCGAACAGCATCACGCCGAGGAACGTCGCCTCGAGGAAGAACGCGGTCAATACCTCGTACGACAGCAGCGGCCCGAGGATGTTGCCAGCCTTCTCGCTCAGTACCGCCCAGTTGGTGCCGAACTGGAAGCTCATCACGATGCCCGACACCACGCCCATGCCGAACGAGACCGCGAAGATCTTCAGCCAGAAGAAATACAGGTCGCGCCAGAGGTCGTCGCGGGTGCGCAGCCAGCGCCA
>CAMLSB010000215.1 GCA_946482565.1 uncultured Lysobacteraceae bacterium
TGCCGCGCCCGCCCCGGCGTTCACCGCGGCCCCCTCGCCCGCCGCCACCGCGGCGCGCAGCGTCGGGCTGTTCGGCCGCATCGCCGCGTTCTTCACCGGTGGCGAGCCGGCTGCGCCTTCCCGCAAGCCACAGCAGCAGCCGGAACGCGGCGGCCGTGGCGACCGCAACGAGCGTGGCGGCCAGCGCCGCGACGGTCGCGGCGGCGATCGCGACCGCAACGGTGGCCGCAACCGCGATGGCCAGCGCCGCGACGAACAACGTCGTGGCGGCCAGCAGGCGCAACCGCAGGCGCAGGGCAACAAGCAGGACAAGGCCCGCGATCCGCAGCAGCCGAAGAAGGACAAGCAGCAGAAGCCGCAGAAGCAACAGCAAGCGCAGGGCCAGCAGCAAGGCAATGGCCAGAACCAGGGCCAGCCGCAGGCGCCGCGTCCGCCGAAGCAGCCGCGCGCGCCGCGCGATGTGCAGCCGGCCGCCAACGGCGAAACGATCGCGCAGCCGAACGCGGAGATCGTGCAGGTCGCGAATCCCGCCGCGGCCGCTGCGACAGTCGTCGCGATGCAGGCCGCCCCGGTCGCGCCGCACGCCGATCTCGCGCAGGCGAACGAGGACGCGCGGATCACGCAGGCCGCCGACGGCGATTCCGATGTTTCCGGCGAGTCCGAAGACCACGGCGATGCGAACGGCACCGATGCCGCGGGCGAAGGCGCGGGGCGCCGCCGTCGCGGCCGTCGTGGTGGCCGTCGTCGTCGCCGCGGCAATGGCGAGAACGGCAACGCGCAGGCCACGTCGGACGAACACGACGAGACGATGTCGGGCGATGTCGCGCTCGCGGATGGTTCGCAGCCGGAATTCGATTTCGACGACGAGGCACCTGCACCTGCGCCGCGCGCAGTGATCGCACCCCCGGCGCCTGCCGGGCACGCCGCGCCGGCAATGATCGCGCCGGTCGTGCACGCGGAGCCGGCGATGGTCGAGCCGGATGCGGCCGAGCCGATCGAGCCTGTCGTCGCGGCTGCGCCGGTCGCGATCGAGCCCGCCACGATCGAGCCCCCGGCTCCGGCGCCGAGCATCGAACCCGCGGCGCAGAATGCGCATGCCGGCCTGTTCGACGCGATGCCGCTGCCCGCCGCGCCGACGCCGATCGCCCAGGCCGATGCCGAACCCGACGCGGCGGATGCCGTCGACGCGGCAGCAGAAGTCGAAGCGCACCGCGACGCGTCGTAACGCGCGCTTCCAGGCAGCGCCGCCCCGGCGGCGTTGCTACAGCGGCTCGGCCAGCCCGTGCCGCCCCGCCATCCGCGCCAGCGCGATGCTGTCGCGGATGCCGAGCTTCCCGAACAGCCGCGACTTGTGGGTATTCACGGTCTTCGCGCTCAGGCTGAGCCTGCGCGCGATGTCTTCCTGGCGCATTCCGCGCAACAGCAGCATCGCCACTTCCAGTTCGCGCGCCGACAGCGCGTCGAACGGCGTGCCCGCGCCACCCACGCCCGACAGCGCGAGCGACTGCGCGATCGTTCCCGCGAGATAGCGCCGCCCCGACGCGACGGTGCGCACCGCGCGCACCAGTTCCACCGCGTCGCAGTTCTTGCCGACGTAGCCGTCGGCGCCGGCTTCGAGCAGGCGCTTCGGCATCGGCCCGTCCTCGAGCACCGACACCACCAGCACGCGCGTGCCCCAGCCGCCGCGCGCGATGCGTGCCGTCACCTCCAGCCCGCTGATCCCCGGCAGGTGCAGGTCGCACAGGGCCACGTCCGGCCGCAGGCGCCGCGCCATCGCCAGGCCGTCCTCGCCCGTCGCCGCTTCGCCCGCGACCTCGATGTCGCCGGCATCGGCCAGCAGCAGCCGCAGGCCGGTGCGCACCAGCGCGTGGTCGTCGATGATCAGCACGCTGGTCGGCATGCCGCCGAGCCTAGGCGCCCCCGCGGGGCCGCCGCAACGCGAGACCGCGCGTCACACGTACAATGCCGCGCAGGGAGAGGTGGCCGAGCGGTTTAAGGCAGCGGTCTTGAAAACCGCCGTGGCAGCGATGCCACCGTGGGTTCGAATCCCACCCTCTCCGCCAGCCTCGCGCCCCGCTACGCCGCGCGCGTTTTCCTGGCTTCGCGGCAATCCACGCGCGCGGCCTCGAGCATCGGCGGCAGTCGCTCGGCCAGGAAGTCGATGAACACGCGCACCGCCGGCAGCAGGCCGCGACGCGACGCGAACACGGCGTGGCAGATGCCTTCGGGCAGGCGCCAGTCGGGCAACACGACTTCGAGTTCGCCGTCGTGCACGAGTTCGGCGCACAGGTTCTCCGGCAACAGCGTGATGCCGACGCCGCGCCGCGCGAGGGAGCGCAGCAGCGGGAAGTCGAAACCGGACACGCGCGGCCGCAGCGCCACCGATTCCACCGCGCCGTCGGGGCCATGCAGCATCCACTGCTGCGCGTGGTCCTCCTCGCTCATGCTGAGGGTGACGTGTCCGGCCAGGTCCGCCGGCGATTGCGGGCGGCCCATGCCGTCGAGGTATTTCGGGCTCGCGACCAGCAGGCTCTGGATCGGGCCGAAGGTGCGCATCACCAGGCTGCCGTCGTCCTCCAGCTTCGTGCGCACGCGCAGTGCGACGTCGACGCCCTCGTTGATCAGGTCGAAGCGGCGGTTGCTGACGAGCAGCTGCACGCGCACCTCGGGATACAGCGCGAGGAAATCCGGCAGCAGCCCCGGGATCTCCTGCTGCGCCAGGCTCACCGGCACGCTCACCCGTACCACGCCGCGCGGCTGCGCGCTGAGCCGGTCGAC
>CAMLSB010000216.1 GCA_946482565.1 uncultured Lysobacteraceae bacterium
AGGTTCTCGCGCACGGTGAGGTCGTCGAAGAGCGAGAACTTCTGCGTCATGTAGCCGATGCGGCGGCGCAGCGCTTCCGCTTCCTCGGGGATGCGCAGGCCGAGTACCTCGATGCTGCCTTCGGTCGGCATCAGCAGGCCGCACAGCATGCGGATGGTCGTGGACTTGCCGGAACCGTTGGGGCCGAGGAAGCCGTAGACGCTGGCGCGCGGCACGTCGAGGTCGACGTGGTCGACGGCGACGAGTTCGCCGAAGCGCCGGGTCAGGCCGCGCGCGTGGATCGCCGGCGAGGCGCCCCCGCCGCCAACGGGCGGCGCGGAAGCGCTCACGGCCCGAACTCGACCCGCACCGGCAAGCCTGCCGCAAGCTTGCCGGCGCCTGCGACGGGCAACGTGATCTCGGCGAGATAGCTCAGGCGCGCCGCGTCCTTGCCGACAAGCGCGTAGTACGGCGTGAAGCTCGGCTCGGTGCGGATCGCCCGCACCTTGCCCGCCAGCGCTGCGCCGCTCCCCGCGACGAACACGCGCGCGGGACTCCCGATGCGCACGTTGCCGCGGATCGTTTCGGGCACGTACACGCGCGCGTACGGCGCGTCGCCCACCAGCAGGATCGCGAGCGGCGCGCCAACCGGGGCTTGGTCGCCGAGCCGATACGGCAGGCTGTCGACGATGCCGGCGCGCGGCGCGACCAGCGAGAGCTTGTCGAGCGTCGCCTGCTGCGCCGCGGCTTGCGCCCGTGCCGCGCGCACCGCGGATTCGCCCTGCGCGATGTCTTCGGCGCGCGTGCCGTGTTCCATTTCGGCGAGCGCGGCCTGCGCCGCGCGCACCTGCGCCTGCGCGTTGCCGGCGGCGGCGCGGGCGCGGTCGACGTCCGCGGCAGCAACCAGCTGGCGCGCGCCGAGCGGCTGCAGCCGCGCGTAATAGGCCTGCGCGTCGCGGGCCTGCGCCTGCGCGGCCGCGAGTCGCGCACGCGCCTGCGCGACCTGCTCGCTGCGCGGACCCGCCTGCAGTTCGGCGAGTGCGGCCTGCTGCCGTTGCGCCTCGGCCTGCGTTGCCTCCGTGGCGGCCGCGGTACGCGTGGTTTCCAGTTGCAGCAGCGCCTGCCCGGCGGCAACACGCTCGCCCTCGCGCACGTCGATCGCGACGATGCGTTCGGCGACGGGTGCCGGCACCGCAACGCGATCGAATTCGAGCGTCCCCAGTGCCTGCGGCGCGTCCTTGCCGCAGCCCGACAGCAACAGCATGCCGACGACCGACAGCAGCATGCCGGTCCGCAGCGCCCGCACGGACAGGGGCGCGCGCATGGTCACGGCGCCGTGGCGGCGCCTCCGCTGGCTGCTTCGTACACCGCCTTGCCGTCGACGTAGGTGGCTTCGATGGGCAGCCCGCGCAGCTTTGCGGGCGCGACGGCGAGCGGATCGCCGGCGAGGATCACGAAATCGGCGCGCTTGCCCGGCGCGAGGCTGCCGACTTCATCCTCGGCGAAGCCGGCATAGGCGGCATCCAGGGTAAAGCCGCGCAGCGACTCGTACGGCGTGAGCTTGTCTTCCGGCTGCCAGCCGCCGGGCGGATTGCCCTGCGCGTCGGTACGCGTCTCGGCCGAATACAACCCGAGGCGCGGATCCACCGACTCGACCGGGAAATCCGATCCGAGGGCGAGGCGTGCGCCGCTGTCGCGCAGCTTGCGCCAGGCGTACGCGCCGTTGATGCGGTGCGGTCCGAGGCGGTCTTCCGCCCAGGGCATGTCGCTGGTGGCGTGCGTGGGCTGCATCGACGCGATCACGTGCAGTGCGGCGAGCCGCGGCAGGTCCTCGGGCGACAGCACCTGCGCGTGCTCGACGCGCCAACGATGGTCGGTGGTGGTCGCATCCTCGCCCAGCGTCTTTTCGTAGGTGTCGAGCACGATGCGGTTGCCGCGGTCGCCGATCGCATGCGTCGCGACCTGCACGCCGCAGCGGTGCGCCTTCGCGACCGTGGCCGCGTATTCGTCGGGCGCGGTCACCAGGATGCCGCGGTTGCCGGGATCGTCGCTGTAGTCCTGCAGCAGCGCGGCGCCGCGGCTGCCGAGCGCGCCGTCCATGTACAGCTTCACCGTGCGCATCTTCAGGCGGTGCGAGGGATGCTGGTACAGGCCTTTGTCGCACAGCCACTGCAGCGCCGCGTTGTCGCCGTTGGCGAAGGCGGTGACGCGCATCGGCATCTCGCCGGCATCGGCGAGCTTCTGGTACACGCGCATTTCCTGCAGCGAGACGCCGGCGTCGTGGACGCCGGTCAGGCCGTGGGCGACGGCATCGTGCATCGCCAGCTTGAGCATGCGTTCGATCGCGGCCGCATCGGGCGCGGGGATCGCATCGCCGACCACCGACTGCGCACCGTCGACGAAGACGCCGGTAGCGCGGCCCTGCGCATCCCGCACGATGCGCCCGCCGTCCGGCTGCCAGTCGCCCTGGCGCCAGTCGGCGTGGCCTTCGACCTTCGCGGCATCCATCGCCTTGCTGTTCGCCCAGCTGGCGTGGCCGTCGATGCGTTCGAGCCAGACCGGCCGGTCCGGGAACGCGGCGTCCAGGTCGGCGGCGGTCGGGAAATCCTTCTGCGCCCAGTCGTTCTGGTCCCAGCCACGGCCGATCAGCCAGGCGCCGGGTGGCAGGTCCTTCGCGAACTTGCGCAGGCGCTCGAGGATTTCGCCCTTGCCCGTGGTGTCGACCAGGTCGGCGGTGAGGAAGGTGCCGCCGAGGCCGCTCATGTGGCCGTGCGCGTCGATCAGGCCGGGCACGAC
>CAMLSB010000217.1 GCA_946482565.1 uncultured Lysobacteraceae bacterium
CGATCATCGCGCCGTTGTCGGTGCACAGCGCCGGGCGCGGGAAGCGCACCCGGCCACCCCGCGCGGTCGCCATCTCCTCCAGCTTCGCCCGCAACCGGCGGTTGGCGCCGACGCCGCCGGCGACCACCAGCGTGTCGCAGCCGGCCGCGTCCAGCGCACGCCCGCACTTGATGGCCAGGGTGTCGACCACCGCGTCCTCGAAGCCGCGCGCGATGTCGGCCTTCGTCTGGTCCGCCTTGTCGCTGTTCTGCCAGGCCAGCAGCACCTGGGTCTTGAGTCCGCTGAAGCTGAAGTCGAGCCCCGGCCGGTCCGTCATCGGCCGGGCAAAGCGGAACCGGCCCGGCACGCCCTGCTCGGCCAGCTTGGCCAGCTGCGGGCCGCCGGGGTACGGCAGGCCCATCATCTTGGCGGTCTTGTCGAAGGCCTCGCCGGCGGCGTCGTCCAGGGTCTCGCCGAGCAGCCGGTACTGGCCCAGCGCCTCGACCGCGACCAGCTGGGTGTGGCCGCCGGACACCAGCAGGGCCACGAACGGCGGCGCCAGCTCCGGGTCTTCCAGCAGCGGCGCCAGCAGGTGGCCTTCCATGTGGTGGACCGCGACCGCCGGCACGCCCAGTCCCCAGGCCAGCGAGCGGGCCACGCCCGCGCCGACCAGCAGGGCGCCGACCAGGCCTGGCCCGGCGGTGTAAGCCACCCCGTCCAGATCGGCCGTGGTCAGGCCGGCCTCGGCCAGGGTCTGGCGGATCAGGGGCAGCAGCTTGCGCACGTGGTCGCGGCTGGCCAGCTCGGGCACCACCCCGCCGTATTCGGCGTGGAGGGCGATCTGGCTGTAGACGGCATGGGCGAGCAGCCCCTCGGCGCCCGGCCGGGCGCCGTCGGGGCCGGCGGCCGCCAGGTCGAAGACGGCCACGCCGGTCTCGTCGCAGGAGGTTTCGATGCCGAGGACTTTCAAGCGGTTGCGCGCTCCGTGGGGCAGCCGGTATCATACGCGGCTCGCCCGTTTGCCCGGGCGTTCAACCCTGAACCGCGCGCCATGCCGGCGCCGCCCGACCCCGAGACATCGCATGCCCAGCGTCAAAGTCCGCGAGAACGAGCCCTTCGAGTTTGCCCTGCGCCGCTTCAAGCGCACCTGCGAGAAGGCGGGCGTGCTCGCCGAGACCCGCAAGCGCGAGTTCTACGAGAAGCCGACCCAGGAGCGCAAGCGCAAGGCCGCCGCCGCGGTGAAGCGCCAGGCCCGCCGCAGCTCGCGCGACGTCACCAAGCGCCAGCGGCTGTACTGAGTCTCCGCGGCCCCCGGGTCGCGACTCTCAAGGCATCCCGAAGGCCGGCACGCGCAGCGTAGCCGGCCTTTTTGCTTTCCCCATTTCCCTTTCCCTCTTCCCCATTCCCGCCCTTATGACCCTCAAGACCCAGCTCACCGACGACATGAAAGCCGCCATGAAGGCTGGCGAGAAGGATCGCCTCGGCGTGATCCGCCTGATCAATGCCGCGATCAAGCAGAAGGAAGTCGACGAGCGCGTCGAGATGACCGATGCGCTGGTGCTGGCCGTGCTGGAGAAGATGGTCAAGCAGCGTCGCGATTCGATCTCGCAGTACGACGCCGCCGGCCGCGAGGATCTCTCGGCGGTCGAGCGCTACGAACTCGGCGTGATCGAGGCCTACCTGCCCGCGAAGCTCGACGAAGCCGCGATCCTCGCCGAGATCGACCAGGCCATCGCCCGGACGGGCGCGACCTCCGGCGCCGACATGGGCAAGCTGATGGGCGTGCTGAAGCCGGCGCTGGCCGGCAAGGCCGACATGGGCCTGGTCTCGAAGCTGGTCAAGCAGAAGCTCGGCTGAGCGATGGCGGGGGCGTCTCCGCTGCTGTCGGTGCGGCCGGCGAACGCCGGCGACGTGCCGCTGATCCGGGCGCTGATCGCCGAACTCGCGGCGTACGAACGCCTGGCCGATGCGGCGGTCGCCACCGAGGACGGCCTGCGCGAACAACTGTTCGGCGCGCAGCCGGCCGCGGAAGTGCTGATCGGCGAAGTCGACGGCCAGGCCGCCGGTTTCGCCCTGTTCTTCCACAACTTCAGCACCTTCCTCGGCAAGCGCGGGCTGTACCTCGAAGACCTCTTCGTGCGCCCTGCGTTCCGCGGCGCGGGCCTGGGCAGGCGCCTGATGGCGTCGCTGGCGCGGATCGCCGTGGAACGCGATTGCGGCCGCTTCGAATGGAGCGTGCTCGACTGGAACGCGCCGGCCATCGGGTTCTACCGCGGCCTCGGCGCAACCGGCATGGACGAATGGACCGTGCAGCGCCTGGAAGGCGACGCCCTGCACGCGCTGGCCGCGAACGGCGCCGCGTGAACCCGCGCGTGGCAAGCTAGCGCCATGGCCCGCCTCTCCGACGCGTTCATCGACGACCTGCTGGCGCGCACCGACATCGTCGAGCTCGTCGCCGCGCGCGTGCCGCTGAAGCGCCAGGGCAAGGAATACGCGGCGCGCTGCCCGTTCCACGACGAGCGCTCCGCCTCGTTCACGGTCTCGCCGACCAAGCAGTTCTACCACTGCTTCGGCTGCGGTGCGCACGGCACCGCGATCTCGTTCCTGATGAACTTCGACCGGCTCGAATTCCTCGACGCGGTCGACGAACTGGCAAAGCGCGCGGGCATGGAAGTGCCGCGCGATACGCGGCAGAAGAACGAGGACACCGGCACGCGCGACCTGTACAGCGCGCTCGACG
>CAMLSB010000218.1 GCA_946482565.1 uncultured Lysobacteraceae bacterium
GGCGGGCTCGGCGGCCTGCTGCACCGGCGCCGGCGGCGGCGCGGCCTGCTGCACCGGGCGCTGCACCGGGGCGGGCGCCGGCGGCGGCGCGGCGGCCTGCTGCTGCGCCAGCTTCTCGGTCGCCTCCTTCTGCTGCTTCTGCTGGTCGGCGATGCGCTGCTTCTCGATCTCGGCCTGGCGCTTGACCTCGTCGGCGGCGGCGAGCTGCTGGTCCTGGGCCTTCTTCGCCGCGGCGGCCTGGCCGTCGGCGATCGACTGCTTCAGGCGCGGCAGCGCGGGTGCCTTGGCGTCGGTCTTCTCCATCAGCGCATAGAGGCGCTGCGCCTCGCTGAAGTCGTCGCGCGCGATGCTCTGCTCGGTCGCGATCAGTGCGTACGGCATGAGGTCGGTCAACGCGCTGGACACGGCCGGATCGTTCGGCTGCTTGTCGCGCAGCGCGAGGTAGTACTCCATCGCGTTGTCGCCACCCGGCGCGTACAGGCGCTGCTGGCGCAGGGCCTGGCCGGCCGCGTCGCGCAGCTGGTCGGCGCTCATCGCGTTGACCTTGTCGGCGACGGCAGGCTGGGCGGCCTGCTGCGTGGCCGCCGCCCCCGCGGCGGCGTCGGGCGCGGCGGCGCCCTGTTCCTTGTTGCATCCGGCGAAGGCGCAGGACACGAGAACGACGGCGACGGCGTGGAACAACGCCGGACGCGCCTTGTAGGCATTCGAAAGGTACATCTGCAAGCTCCCCTATCCGTGCAGTGCGGGCACGTCCGCCTAGGACGCGGCACGGCGGGCGATTTGTCAACACCTTGGCGGCATTTTGGGCCGGCCAGGCGCTACTTCCCGATGCAGAAGGTCGAAAAAATGTGACCGAGTAGCGCATCCGGGACGATCCGGCCCGTGACCTCGCCGAGCGCGTCATGGGCGGCACGCAGGGCCTCGGCGGCGAGATCGAGGCTGCCCGCGGCCAGCGCCTGGCGTCCGCCGGCGAGTTCGGCGGCCGCCTGCCGCAGGGCGTCGACCTGGCGGGCGCGGGCGCTGAATGCGCCGGTGGCGCCCTCGCCTCCCGCCGGACCGGCCGCGGCTTCGCGCAGCCAGGCGTGGAGGGCGTCGAGCCCCGCACCGGTGCGCGCCGACACCCGCAGCACCGCATCGCTTCCCGGGCCCTGCGGCGGCATGGCATCGGCGGGCAGCAGGTCGGACTTGTTGTGCAACCACAGGCGGCATGGCGCGGCGGCGGCCGCGGCGGCCAGCGCGGCGCGGCCGGCGTCCGGGTCGCGCGCGTCCACGACGATGATGGCGACATCGGCGCGATCGAGTTCGGCGCGCGCGCGGCGCATGCCTTCGCGCTCGATCGCATCGCCGCCCTCGCGCAGGCCGGCGGTGTCCACCAGCGTCAGTTCGACACCGTCGCTGCGGATCGATTCGGCGAGCAGGTCGCGCGTGGTGCCGGCGATGTCGGTGACGATGGCGCGCTCGCTGCCGGCGAGCGCGTTGAGCAGCGAACTCTTGCCCGCGTTCGGCGGACCCACGATCACCGCATGCAGTCCATCGCGCAGGCGCTGCCCGCGTTCGGCGGCGGCGAAGACCGCGTCCAGCTCGCCCGCGAGCCGTTCGAGCCGCGCCGACACCTTGTCCAGGCCCAGCGCCTCGATGGGTTCGTCGCTGAAATCGATCGCGGCCTCGACGTGCACGCGCAGCGCGAGCAACCCGTCGGCGAGCGCGTCCACGCGTTGCGAGAACGCGCCGTCCAGGGAGCGCCGCGCCGCGCGCGCGGCGGCGAGATCACTGGCGGCGATGAGGTCGGCCACGGCTTCGGCCTGCACCAGGTCGAGGCGGCCGTTGCGGAATGCGCGTTCGCTGAATTCGCCGGGCCGGGCCGGGCGCGCGCCCAGTTCGCAGCAGCGCTCGACCAGGCGCTGCAGCAGCACGCGGCTGCCGTGTGCCTGCAGTTCCGTTACGTCTTCGCCGGTGTAGCTACGGGGCGCGTCGAAACGCAGCGCGATGCCGTCGTCGATGACGTCGCCGGTCGCGTCCGTGAATCGCGCGTGGTGCGCGTGGCGCGCTTGCAACGCGCGGCCGCACACCGCTTCGGCGATCGCACGGCTGCGCGGCCCCGACAACCGCACGATGCCGACGCCCGCCGCGCCCGCTGCGGTCGCGACCGCGACGATCGTGTCGCTGCCGTCCCGGGGGACGTCGCTGGCGTCGCGCGCGTCGATGCCGCCCTCGCGTCCTCGATCCCGTTACGTCGTGGCCGGCTTCGCCGGCCCGCCGTACTTGCGCGTCATCCACCACTGCTGCAGCAGGCCGAGGCTGCCGTTGGTGACCCAGTAAAGCACCAGGCCCGCCGGGAAGAACGCGAACATCACGCCCATCGCCACCGGCATGATCTGCATCATCTTGCGCTGCATCGGGTCGGCGATCGTCGCCGGCGACAGCTTCTGCGTCGCCCACGTCACCGCGATGTTGATGATCGGCAGGATGAAGTACGGGTCCGGGGCGGTGAGGTTGTGGATCCAGCCGATCCACGGCGCCTGGCGCAGCTCCACCGACTCCAGGAGCGTGTAGTACAGCGCGAGGAAGATCGGCATCTGCACGACCAGCGGCAGGCAGCCGCCGACCGGGTTGATCTTCTCCTTCTTGTAAAGCTCCATCATCGCCATCTGCAGCTTCTGCTTGTCGTCGCCGTAGCGCTCCTTGAGCTGCTCGATGCGCGGCTGGAAG
>CAMLSB010000219.1 GCA_946482565.1 uncultured Lysobacteraceae bacterium
CGCGGCGTGATCGCCGACATGACCTGCGATTCCGACGGCAAGATCGACACCTACGTCGAGAACGAGGACCTCGACAGCTCGCTGCCGCTGCACGCGCTGCGGCCGGGCGAGAGCTATCGCCTAGGCTTCTTCCTCGTCGGCGCGTACCAGGAAATCCTGGGCGACATCCACAACCTGTTCGGCGATACCGACGCGATCGAGGTCCGCCTCGACGACTCCCGCGCCGGCTACGCGATGCGCCGCGAGCGCCGCGGCGACACCACCGACGTGATGCTCGACTATGTCGGTTACCGGCTCGACGAGTTGCGCGCGACGTACCGCGACAAGGTCACCGCCGCCGGCCTGCCCGCCGCGGAAGCGGCGCAGCTCGACGCGATCCTGGAATCCGGCCTCACCGCCTACACCTACCTCGACGACGCACCGCTCGGCTAGCTACGTGCGACCTGGAAGCCGGCGAAGGACTGCGAGGTCGGCATGATCTCGAGGCGGTTGACGTTGAGGTGCGGCGGGAGGTTCGCCACCCACCACATCGCCTCGGCGATGTCGGTCGCGGTCATCGGCCGCGCGCCGGCGTAGAGCGCATCGGAGGCGGCCTGGTCGCCGTGGGTGCGCACCAGGGTGAACTCGGTTTCCGCCATGCCCGGCTCGAGCGCGGTCACGCGCACCCCGGTGCCGTGCAGGTCGGCGCGCAGGTTGAGCGAGAACTGCGACACGAAGGCCTTGGTGCCGCCGTAGACGTTGCCGCCGGTGTACGGGTACTTGCCGGCGGTGGAACTGACGTTGACGATCGCGCCGCGGCGCTCGATGAGCGACGGCAGCAGCGCGCGCGTGAGCGTGACGAGCGCCGTGACGTTCGTGTCGATCATCGTGCGCCAGTCGTCGAGCGAGGCGTCCTGCGCGGGGCGGGTGCCGAGCGCGAGGCCGGCGTTGTTCGCCAGCAGGTCGATGCCGCGGAAGGCTTCCGGCAGCGTCGCCAGCGCGGCGTGCATCGCGAGCTCGTCGCGCACGTCGAAGGCGGCGGAGTGGACCTTGTCGCTGCCGAACACGTCGACCAGCGCCTGCAGGCGCTCGGCGCGACGGCCGCAGGCGACGACGCGCCAGCCGCCGGCCACGAAACGTTCGACGGCGGCGCGGCCGAAGCCGGAGGTGGCGCCGGTGATGAGGGCGGTCTTGTCCATGGGGCGATTGTAGGACGGGCAGGCGGACCGCGGTTCACGCCGCTGCAACCGTCGCGTCCGCGACGGTGCTCAGGAGCGCTTCTTCGGCGCGGCCGGCTTCTTCTTCGGCGCCGGCTTCGAAGCGGGCTTCGGCGACGGCTTCGCCGCGGATTTCGTGGCGGCCGTGGGTTTCGCCGGGTCGGCGGCCGTCGCCGGCGCGCGCGATTTGTGGCTGGTGCCCTTGCCGCGGGTGCGTGCCCTGGTGGCGCGATGTTTCTGCAGCATGTCCTCGGCGAGCACGATGTCCTCCGACAGGATGCCGGCGGCGCGCGCGATGGCGATGCGCGCGGCGGCCTTGTTCTCGTCGGGGTTGGCGAGCAGCAGCTCGCGGATCGCCTCGCGCAGCGCGGCCTCGGCGTGGCGCTGCAGCTGCACGTGTTCGCCCTGCCGGAACAACGACATCAGGGCGTCGACGACGGGCTTGATCAGGGCGGCTTCGATGGGCATGGCGCGGGGCTTCCTATGGTGGGACAGGATGCCAGGGCAGGGTCGCATGGATGGCGACCGGGAGCGCCGGACCACGGGCCGCGATGAATGCGCGAGGAAGCGCCACGGATCGTGGCGACGGCGCCGGCGCCGAGTGCGGCGTCAGCGCGCCTTGATCGCCATCGCCGGCAGGCCGCCGGCCGCAAGCTTGCGCTTGGCCTCGGCCAGCTCGGACGCCGTGCCGTACGGCCCCATGCGCACGCGGTACACGGTCTTGCCCTGGATGTCGGCCGACTCGACGCGCGCCCCGAGTCCGAGCAGGGCGATCTTCGCCTTCACCGCTTCGGCATCGCCCGACGCGCCGAACGCGCCAGCCTGCAGCAGGTAGGGCGTGTCGGCGCCCGCCGCCGGCGCAGCGCCGGCGGGCGGGGTCGCGGCGGTGCTGCCCGCCGTGGCGGGCGCCGAGGTCGAGGCATCGGCGGCGCTGGCGTCCGCGGCATCGCTGCCGTCGTCGACGGGGGCCGCGTTCGCGGCGGAGGTGGCGCCGGCCGCGTCCGCGCGCGCCTTGCGGGCGGCCTCGTCGCGTGCGATCGCCGCGACTTCGGCGTCGCTCATCGCCACTTCGTCGGACGGCAGCAACGTGTAGAAGTCGTACTGCGTGCCCTTGGGCTTGTCCGCCGCCGGCTTGTCGCCGGCCGCGTCCTCGTCGTCGGGGACGATCGCGTCGTCGGCCACCGTCGTCGCGGGCTGCGCATCGGGATTGGGCTTCGGCCGGAAGAAGCCATCGCCGCCGCTGCCGCGGAAGTACTTCGGCACGGCGAGCACCACGACCACCGTGAGCACGACGCCCAGCACCAGCCATGCCCAGCCGGGCAGGCCGGACCCCGTGCCGGAATTGCGTCGCGCCTGCGATTTGCCCCGCTTTGCTGCCACCGATCGTGCTCCTTACATGCTTTCCGGCGCGGACACGCCGATGAGTGCGAGGCCGTTCGCCAGGACCTGGCGCGTCGCCTGCGCCAGCGCCAGGCGCGC
>CAMLSB010000220.1 GCA_946482565.1 uncultured Lysobacteraceae bacterium
GCGCGGAAGCCGTGCCGCTTGTAGGTCGCGGCCTGCACGTCCGGGAAGAAGTAGTTCTCGTTGCAGCAGGTGGTCCCGCCGCGCAGCATCTCGGCGATCGCCAGCGTGATGCCGTCGGCGACGAAGCCCGGCGCGATGACCGCGGCCTCGATCGGCCAGATGTGGTCCTGCAGCCAGGTCTTGAGCGGCAGGTCGTCGGCGACGCCGCGCAGCAGCGTCATCGGGTTGTGGCAGTGCGCGTTGACCAGGCCCGGCAGCAGCACGCCGTGCGGGCGCGACACCGTTTCGTTCGCGGCGAAGCGCGCGTGCGCCTCGGCGATGGGCAGCAACGCGACGATGGCGCCGTCGCGGATCGCGACGGCATGCTGTTCGAGGACGACGCCGTGCGGGGCGACCGGGATGACCCAGCCGGCTTCGATCAACAGGTCGCAGGGGGTCATCGCTTACTTCACGCGGGAGACGTAATCGCCCGAGCGCGTGTCGACCTTGATCACTTCGTCCTGGGCGACGAACAGCGGCACGCGGACCACCGCGCCGGTCTCCAGCGTGGCCGGCTTGCCGCCGGTGCCGGCGGTATCGCCCTTCACGCCCGGGTCGGTCTCGACGATCTTCAGCTCGACGAAGTTCGGCGGCGTGACCATGATCGGCGTGCCGTTGAACAGCGTCACCACGCATTCCTCCTCGCCCTTGAGCCACTTCTCGGCGCCGCCCATGCCGGCCTTGTCGGCCTGGACCTGCTCGAAGGACTCCTGGTTCATGAAGTGCCAGTACTCGCCGTCGGCGTAGAGGAACTGCATGTCGGTGTCCACCACGTCGGCCGACTCGAGCGAGTCGGTGGCCTTCATGGTGACTTCCTGCACGCGGCCGGTGCGGATCTGGCGGTACTTGACGCGGGTGAAGGCCTGGCCCTTGCCCGGCTTGACGTATTCGGTGTCGGTGATGATCGCCGGCTCGTTGTTGACCAGGATCTTCTGTCCGTTCTTGACGTCGTTCATGCCGAGGCTGGCCATCGAGTACTGCTCCTGCGGGTCCGCGTTGCGGCCGGTTAAAATGGGTCGTCCATGATACCCGCTGCCTCCCCCGCCCTGCAGCCCGACCCGGCTGCCACGCCGCCCGAACCGGCCATGCTCCAGCCCGCAGGCTGGCAGCGGGCCTGGCGCGATGCCCTGCGCGACCCGCGCGAGCTGCTGGCACTGCTGGGGCTGGAATCGCTGGCCGCCAGCCTGTCCGACGAGGCCGCTGCGGGCTTCCCGCTGCGGGTGCCGCACGCCTTCGCCGCGCGCATGCGCCACGGCGATCCGGCGGACCCGCTGCTGCGGCAGGTGCTGCCGGTGCTCGACGAGGAGCGCGTGGTGCCCGGCTTCGCCCTGGACGCGGTCGGCGATGGCGCCGCGCGCGCCGCCCGCGGCGTGATCCGCAAGTACCACGGCCGCGCGCTGCTGGTGGCCACGGGTGCCTGCGCGGTCCACTGCCGCTACTGCTTCCGCCGCCACTTTCCCTATGCGGAGGAAACCGCCGCGGCCGAGGGCTGGCGCGAGGCCGTGGTCGCGATTGCCGCGGATCCATCGATCGACGAAGTCATCCTCTCCGGCGGCGATCCGCTGGCCCTGGCCACGCCGAAACTCGCCGAGCTGACCGACGCGCTGGCCTCGATCGCGCACCTGCGGCGCCTGCGCATCCATACCCGCCTGCCGATCGTGCTCCCCGAGCGCGTGGACGCGCCGCTGCTGGACTGGCTGCGCGCGCTGCCCTGGCCGGTCGCGGTGGTAGTGCATGCCAACCACGCCAACGAGTTCGACGCCGGCGTGGACGCCGCGATGGGCGCGTTGCGCGGCGCCGGCGCGACGCTGCTGAACCAGGCCGTGCTGCTGCGGGGCGTCAACGACGCCGTGGATGCCCTGGCCGCGCTTTCGGAGCGCGCGTTCGCCGCCGGCGTGCTCCCGTACTACCTGCACCAGCTCGACCGCGTCGCCGGCACCGCGCACTTCGAGGTCCCGGACGCGCGCGCCCGCGAACTGCACGCCGCGCTGGCCGCCCGCCTCTCCGGCTACCTGGTGCCGAGGCTGGTGCGCGAAATCCCGGGCGACACGGGGAAGCGGCCGCTGTGAACCGCGACCGCCATCGCAAGTCCCATGACCGCGCGCATTGGACTCCGGACCGGCCGATCGTGTAGAAATCGCGGATGCCTTCGAACGACCAGCCGCTGCGCCTGATGATCGTCGACGACAGCGTCGAGGCCGCCGAAGCGATCGTGAGCACGCTGCGCAACGCCGGCATCGCCGTCCGACCCCTGCGCCCCGATTCCATCGAAAGCCTGGCCGAGATGCTGGGCGGCGAAGCGCAGGCGGTCGACCTGGTGCTGGCCGCGCAGGACGCGACCCTGGTGCCGCTGGCGGCGGTGCTCGAAACGATCAAGGCCGGCGGCAAGGACCTGCCCGTGGTCACCATCGTCGACCGCGTCGACGATGCCAGCCTCACCCAGGCGCTGGCCGCCGGCGTGCGCGGCATCGCGCTGCGCCACCAGTCGCAGCAGTTGCTGGGCGTGGTCCGCACAGAGTGGGGCGACCTGGAAGCGCGCCGCACCCTGCGCCGGCTCGAAGGCCTGGTGCGCGAAACCGAACGCCGCTGCGACGCGCTGATCGAGTCCTCGCGCGACCCG
>CAMLSB010000221.1 GCA_946482565.1 uncultured Lysobacteraceae bacterium
CCAGCTGCTTCACCCGCTGCCCGAAATGGGCGGCCATCAGCCGGATCTGCCGGTTGAGGCCCTGCACCAGCACGATCCGGAAGCCGAAGCGCCCGAGCTTGCCGGTGCGGCACGGCAGGGTCGGCTCGCCATGGACCGGCACCCCGCCCCGCGCCATGCCGCGCAGGAACTCGTCGGTCACCGGGTGGTTCACCGCCACCAGGTATTCCTTCTCCAGCTTGTTCTCGGCGCGGAGGATGGCGTTGACGATGTCGCCGTTGCTGGTGAGCAGGATCAGGCCCTCGGAGTCCTTGTCGAGGCGCCCGACCGGGAAGATGCGCTGCTCGTGGCCGACGCAGTCGACGATGTTGCCCTTCACCCCGGATTCCGTGGTGCTGGTGACACCCACCGGCTTGTTGAGCGCGATGTAGACGTGGCGGCGCTTGCCGGGCGCCGCCTGGCGCGCGGACAGCGCCCGCCCGTCGACGCGCACTTCGCCGCCTTCGGCGAGCTCGGCGCCGACGCGCGCGCGCGCGCCGTCGACGGTGACCCGGCCCTCGGCGATCAGGCGATCGGCTTCACGACGCGAGCAGTGCCCGCTGTCGCTGATGAACTTGTTGAGGCGCATGCGTTACGGGACGACGATGTCCGCCTGCTGCGGATGGCGCTGCACCCACACCGCCGCGTACTCGCAGGCCGGCCGCACCCGGTAGCCCTGCGCGCGCGCCCAGGCGAACACCGCGCCGACCAGGCGGCTGGCGATGCCGCGCCCGCCGAGCGCCTGCGGCACCTCGGTGTGGCGGATGGTCACGATGCCGTCGGCGAGACGGTAGTCCAGCAGCGAACGCTGGCCTTCCAGGTCCACCGTCCAGCGTTCCGCCGCCGGATCGTGGACCGGCGTTACCTCGATTGCACTCATGGGTGACTCCGGGATCGGCGCTGTCCGCGCTTTTCCAATTATGCGCCCTCAGCCGAGCGAGGGCTGCAGCAGATGGCCGAGGAAGGCGAGTCCGGCCCGCGGTTCCATGATCAGGGTGAACAGGATGCCGTAGCCGGCGCCCCACAGGTGCGCGCTGTGGTTGACGTTGTCGCTGCCTTGCCGCTCCATCCAGATCGAATAGCCGACGTAGAGCACGCCGTAGAGGATCGCCGGCACGGGCACCACGAACACGTAGATGGTCGCCCAGGGCTGCAGCAGGATGAAGGTGAACAGCACCGCGGACACGCCGCCCGATGCGCCCAGGCTGCGATAGCGGCTGTCGTGCCGATGCCGCAGGTAAGTCGGCAGGATCGCCACGACTATCGCCGACAGGTAGAACAGCACGAAGCCCGTTGCGCCGATGTAGGACACGAACCAGCCTTCGAGCGCCCTGCCGAAGAAGAACAGGGTGATCATGTTGAACAGCAGGTGCTGGAAGTCGGCGTGGATGAAGCCGTGCGTGACCAGGCGGTCGTACTGGTGCCTGCGGTCGATCGCCGGCGGCCAGAGGATCAGGCGTTCGGCGAGGCGCGCATTGTTGAACGCGAGCCACGACACGAGCACGGTCACGGCGATGATGAGCAAGGTGACCGGGCCGCTCAAGCCCACTCCTCCAGGCCTTCGGCCGCGTACAGCGCCGCGAACGACGGGCGCGCCTTCATGCGCACCGCGTGGGCGGCAAGATGCGGCCACTCCGTCGCGGGCTTCGGCATGTTGCGCGACCAGCGCATCAGCATCGTCAGGTAGAAGTCGGCGACGCAGGGCGCGGCGCCGAGCAGGTACGGGTCCTTCGCGGCGAGGTGCGCGTCGATGCGGTCCCAGGCGGCCTCGATGCGCGGCTGCACGTGCGCGCGCGCCGCGCCGGCCTGGGCCTCGCCGGCGACTTCGTGCGGATACCACCAGATGCGGAACAGCGACTGCACGGCCTGCGCGAGATGGAACATCCATTGCAGGCATTCGCGGCGCGCCGGGTCTTCGACGGGAGGCACGAGCTTCGCCCGCGGATATTCCTCGGCCAGGTAGAGCGCGATCGCCGCGGCTTCGGTCATTGGCCTGCCGTCGAGCACCAGCGTCGGCACCACGCCGCTCGGGTTCAGCGCGAGGTAGTCCGGGGACTTCTGCTGCTTCGAGGCGAAGTCCACTGCGCGCAGTTCGTGCGGGACGCCAAGTTCGATGAGCAGCCAGTGCACGAGCAGGCTGGCGGCGCCGGGGGAGTAGTAGAGGATGGCCATGGCCCGGAACGTTATCATCGAAGCCGACTCCGCTCACGGGATCCGACCATGATGCCCCGCGCCCATTTGCGCGCCTGCCTGCTGGGCGCCTGCCTGGCAGCGGCGCTGCCCGCTGCAGCCCTCGCCGCCTCCACGGCCAGCGCTGCACCGGCACCGCCGGTGCCGACGCGCGCCGCACCCGCCGACGCCGCACTGGCGACCGTCGCCGAACGTTCGGGCTTCCGGCGTACCGGCCGCTACGCCGAAGTCATCGCGCTGTGCGATGCCTTTGCCCGCGCCTGGCCCGACGCGGTGCGCTGCCAGGACTTCGGCACGTCGCCCGAAGGCCGGCCGATGAAGGTCCTGGTGGTCACCCGCAGCGGCGCGTTCACCCCTTCCGCCGTGGCCGCGCGCCACCTCCCGGTGCTGCTCGTCCAGGGCGGCATCCATGCCGGCGAGATCGACGGCAAGGACGCGGGCTTCCTCG
>CAMLSB010000222.1 GCA_946482565.1 uncultured Lysobacteraceae bacterium
GTCGATGCGCAGGGCCGGAAGATGTCGAAGTCGCTCGGCAACGGCATCGAGCCGCAGGAAATCATCAAGACGCTCGGCGCCGACATCCTGCGGCTGTGGATCCTGTCCACCGACTACCGCAACGAGATGTCGCTGTCGCAGGAGATCCTCAAGCGCACCGCCGATGCCTACCGCCGCATCCGCAACACCGCGCGCTTCCTGCTCGGCAACCTGCACGGCTTCGACCCGTCGCGGCACGCCGTCGCGCCCGCGGACATGGTCGCGCTCGACCGCTGGATCGTGCATCGCGCGTACCTGCTGCAGGAGAAGATCAAGGACGCGTACGAGCGCTACGACTTCGCCGAGATCGTGCAGTCGCTGTCCAACTTCTGCAGTGTCGACCTCGGCGCGCTGTACCTGGACGTCACCAAGGACCGCCTGTACACGATGCAGGAAGGCTCGGCGGGCCGGCGCAGCGCGCAGACCGCGATGCACGCGATCGCCGAGGCGATGGTGCGGTGGATCGCGCCGATCCTGTCGTTCACCGCCGACGAGATGTGGGCCTACCTGCCGCCCGCGAAGGGCGAAACGACGCGCGGCGGCAACGTGCTGTTCGCGACCTGGTACGACGGCCTGCAGCCGCTGCCCGCCGACGCCGCGCTGTCCGCGGAGGACTTCGATCGCCTGCTGGCGCTGCGCGACGACGTCGCCAAGGTGCTGGAGCCCATGCGCGCCGCCGGCCGCATCGGCGCCGCGCTCGACGCGGAGATCGCGCTGCGTTGCGGCGTCGCCGACCAGAACTGGCTGGCGCCCTTCGTCGACGAGCTGCGCTTCCTGCTGATCAGCGGCGACGTGCGCATCGTCGTGGACGACGATGCGCGCGACCTGTCGATCGATGCCGAGCCGACCGAAAAGCCGAAGTGCGTGCGCTGCTGGCAGCGCCGGGGCGACATCGGCGACGACGCGGAACACCCGGAACTGTGCGGCCGCTGCATTTCGAACATCGGGCCCGGGCCGGGCGAGACGCGGAGGTGGTTCTGATGCGCGGCTTCGGCTTCGCGAAACCCGGCGCGCTGCCGTGGCTGGGCGTGTCTGCGCTCGTGCTGGTGCTCGACCAGCTCAGCAAGCTCTGGGTGCTGCGCAGCCTGCCCGAATTCCAGCCGGTGCCGGTGATCGACGGCCTCTGGAACTGGTATCGCACCTACAACACCGGCGCGGCGTTCAGCCTGCTCGGCGACGCCGGCGGCTGGCAGCAGTACCTGTTTTCCGGCTTCGCGGTCGTGATCAGCCTGGTGCTGGCGTGGTGGCTGGCGAAGACGCCGCGCGGCGAGTGGAAGACCGCGCTGCCGTTCGCGCTGGTGATCGGCGGGGCCATCGGCAACCTGTTCGACCGCCTGCAGCACGGCCACGTCGTCGATTTCATCCAGTGGCACTGGCGCGACCACTTCTGGCCCTCGTTCAACATCGCCGATTCCGCGATCTTCGTGGCCGCGGCGATCCTGATCCTCACCAGCCTGCGCCAGCCGCGCAAGGCGTAAAATGGCGCCCATGGACATCGTCCTCGCCAATCCCCGCGGTTTCTGCGCCGGCGTCGACCGCGCCATCGAGATCGTCAAGCGCGCGCTCGAGACGCTCGGCGCGCCGATCTACGTGCGCCACGAAGTCGTGCACAACCGCTACGTCGTCGACGAGCTCAAGCACCGCGGCGCGATCTTCGTCGAGGAACTCGACGAGGTCCCCGACGGCGCGACGGTGATCTTCAGCGCGCACGGCGTCTCGCAGGCGGTGCGCACGGAAGCCGCGCGACGCGACCTGAAGGTGTTCGACGCGACCTGTCCGCTGGTCACCAAGGTGCACATGGAAGTGGCGCGGCAGTGCCGAGCCGGCCGCGACATGGTGCTGATCGGCCATGCCGGGCACCCCGAGGTCGAGGGCACGATGGGGCAGTGGAGCCGGGAAGGCGGTTCGGCCGATGCTTCCGGCGGCATGTCGGCCGGCACGATCTACCTGGTGGAGGACATCGACGATGTCGCGACGCTGGACATCGCGCAGCCCGGCAACGTCGCGTTCACGACGCAGACGACGCTCTCGGTGGACGACACGCGCGGCATCATCGAAGCGCTGCGCGCGCGTTTCCCCGCGATCCAGGGCCCGCGCAACGACGACATCTGCTACGCCACCCAGAACCGCCAGGACGCGGTGCGCGAACTCGCGCACCAGTGCGACCTGGTGCTCGTCGTCGGCTCGCCCAACAGCTCCAATTCCAACCGCCTGCGCGAACTCGCCGAGCGCGAGGGCGTGGAAGCGCACCTGGTCGACGGTGCGTCCGAGATCGATCCGCAGTGGGTCGCCGGCCGCCGGCACATCGGCGTGACCGCCGGCGCGTCCGCGCCCGAGGTACTGGTCCGCGGCGTGATCGAGCGCCTGCAGCAGCTGGGCGCCGGTGCCGTGCGCGAGCTCGACGGCGAGCCCGAGGACATGGTGTTCGCGCTGCCGCGCGAGCTGCGCCTGCAACTGGTGGACTGACTGCTGGTGGAGTGCCTGCTGGTGAACCAGCCGCCGCATCGGCTAGAATCCGCACCCTGCCGCGGTTTCGCCGCTGCAGGCACTCTTTTCGCCGGAATAGCTCAGTTGGTAGAGCGGCGCATTCGTAATGCGTAGGTCGTAGGTT
>CAMLSB010000223.1 GCA_946482565.1 uncultured Lysobacteraceae bacterium
GGCTGAAGCGCTACATCTCGAGCATCGGCCTGTACAACGCCAAGGCCGCGAACGTGGTCGCGATGAGCCGCCTCCTGTTGCAACAACACGATGGCGAAGTGCCGCGCACGCGCGAAGCGCTCGAAGCGCTGCCGGGCGTCGGCCGCAAGACCGCGAACGTGGTGCTCAACACCGCGTTCGGCGAGCCGACCATCGCGGTGGACACCCACATCTTCCGCGTCGCCAACCGCACCGGGCTGGCGCCGGGCAAGACCGTGCGCGCGGTCGAGGATGGCCTGGTCGCGGTGGTGCCGCCGGAATACCTCCAGGGCGCGCACCACTGGCTGATCCTGCACGGGCGCTACACCTGCAAGGCGCGCAAGCCCGAATGCTGGCGTTGCCCGATCCGCGACCTCTGCCGCTGGCCGGAAAAAGGGGACGGAGGTAATTAAAAAAGGGACAGGTCCGACGACCTGTCCCTTTTTTAATTACCTCCGTCCCCCTTTTTTTTTCAGAAGCGGAACTCGCCCCACACGCCCACTTCGTCGGTCTTGAGGTCGACGCTGCGGGCATCATTGTGGCGGTCGGTGTGCTTGAACACCGTCGCCAGCTTCACGCCCTTGGCGAACGGAAACTCGACGCCGACGTTGTAGTAGGTTTCCTGCAGGGTCGGATCCAGCGTCTTGCTGGGATCGGCCTGGTCGTAGCGCGCGAACAGGGTGATGCCGCCCTTGCCCAGCCCGAGGCTGGCCCAGGTCGACCAGCCACTGGCCTTGTCCGACGCTGCGGTCGTCACGTTGTTCCAGTCCTTCGCCGTGAAGTACTCGACGCCGAGACGGTTGTTGCCCGACGCGTAGGCCGCCATGAAGTCCACGCGGTTGGCGGTGTGCTGCGCATCCACCGTCTGCTTTTCCTTGCCCAGCGTGCCCGAGTAGGTGCCCACGCCGATGACGGTCGTGGCGGTCGGCGCGAAGCTCAGGCGGCCTTCGAAGTCCAGGCCCTTGCTGCGGCTGGGGTTCTTGTAGCCGTTGCCGTTCAACGCCGCGACCGCGTATTCCACCGAACCGCCGGCGAGCTTGCCGCCCGCGTGCACGCCCCAGTCGGCCGAGGTGCCGAACTTCAGGCGATCGATCAGCGTGTTCTCGATGTAGCGCATGCCATACGCACCTTCGGCGAACGGCACCCACGGCAGGTCGGCCGAACCGGCGCGCAGCACGAAGGCGTCGCTGAGCGTGTACTGGACGTAGGCCTTCTTCAGGTAGATCTCGGTCGAGGAGATCGCCGATGAATACTGGAAGTCGGTGGTCAGGTTCATCGACCACTTGTCGTCGAACTTGTGGTCCACGCCGAGGTAGAAGCGCTTGATGTCGAACGCGAAGCCGGACTTGTCCGTCTTCACGCCCTTGCTGCTGTCGTCGATGTTGGTCAGGTCGTAGTACAGGCGGCCGCTGATCTTGGTGTCGTTGACCAGCTTGGACAGCTTGTCGAGCTTGTCCGTCGACGCCTGCGAAGCCTCGGCGGCCTGCGCGTTGGCGACGTTGATGTCGGACTGGGCCTCGGTGCGCTCCTGCAGGGCGTCCAGCTGCGCCTGCAGGTTGGCGATCTGCGCCTTCAGCGCTTCGAGGTCGGTGGCGGACACCGGCGCGGACTGCGGGCCGGCGGACGCGGGGGCCGAAGCGGCCAGGGCGGCGAGGCCCAGGCCGGCGGCGACGGCCGTCGCGAGGAGGTTGTGGCGCATGCGTGTGGTCTCCGGGTTCATGGGGAACGCCTCGGCGCGGGCTGCGCCACGGCGGTTCGGCGCGCAGGTTCCGACAGCAACATGACGGTTGCGCTACAGGTGAACGGAAATTTGACGTTCGGGCGCTGTCATGTTCCCGACACATGCGCGACATGCCACGGTCACGGCGACAGCGTGCAATGCCGGCCAAGCGGGCGATGCCCGCGGCAGAAGCCCATCCCCGCAGGAGTGACCACGTGTCCAACTTCCGTTCCATCCGCCACGCCGCCGCCACGCTGGCGCTCGTTGCCGCCGTCGGCACCACGGCCGCGCAGGCCGCCGACATCACCGGCGCCGGCGCGACCTTCATCTACCCGCTGATCTCCAAGTGGTCGGCCGACTACAACGACGCGACCGGCAACAAGATCAACTACCAGTCGATCGGCTCGGGCGGCGGCATCGCCCAGATCAAGGCCGGTACCGTCGATTTCGGGTCGTCCGACAAGCCGCTGCCGCCGGCCGAGCTCGCCGCCGCGGGCCTGGGCCAGTTCCCGTCCGCGATCGGCGGCGTGGTGCCGGTCATGAACCTGCCGGGCGTGCCCGCGGGCGCGATGAAGCTCGACGGCCCGCTGCTGGCCGACATCTTCCTCGGCAAGATCACGATGTGGAACGACCCGCGCATCGTCGCGCTGAACGGCGGCGTGCAGCTGCCGGCGCGCCGCATCACCGTCGTGCACCGCTCCGACGGCTCGGGCACCACCTTCAACTTCGTCAACTACCTCTCCAAGGTCAGCCCGGAGTGGAAATCGGGCGTCGGCGAAGGCACCTCGGTGAAGTGGCCGACCGGCATCGGCGGCAAGGGCAACGAGGGCGTGGCCGCGTACGTCAAGCAGATCGTCGGCGGCATCGGCTACGTCGAGCTGT
>CAMLSB010000224.1 GCA_946482565.1 uncultured Lysobacteraceae bacterium
GGGGACTTCCGGGGGCGTCGGCGCCATGGATGGCGCCGAAGAGCCTACATGGACGTATTCACGGCGTCCCCCGGAAGTCCCTGCCCGCGCTCACCGCCCAGCCCCGAAGGCGATGCTCAAGCGGCGGAGGCGGCGTGGGTGCGGGCGAGGCGGCGGAGGAGCGGGAGCAGCAGGATCGCCAGCAGCGCCGCCCCGCAGGCCGCGTAGCCCAGGTGCAGGAACAACCCCGTGTAGATCGGCAACGTCGCCACCGGATCCGTCACGCCGTCCGGCACGCTCGCGTAATTCGCCACCACGCTGCCCAGGTACTGCGACACGCCGACGCCGACGTAATAGGCGCCCATCATGAAGCCGCCCATCCGCGCCGGCACGTAGCGCGCCATCACGGCGAGCCCGAGCCCGCTGACCAGCAATTCCCCGAGCGCGAGCAACGCGTAGCCCCACACCATGTACCAGGACGAGACGCGGCCCTCGACGGCGCTGGCGCCGCTGAAGGCGAACACGAAGAAGCCCGCGGCGACGATCGCGAAGCCCAGCGCGAACTTCGCCGCGATCGACGGGTCGCGCCCGCTGCGGCCCAGCCGCGTGTACAGCGTCGCCAGCAGCGGCCCGAGGATGAAGATCCAGATCGGATCCAGCACCTGGTACTGCGCCGGGATCCAGGTGAACAGGTGGATGCCGAACAGCGACTGCTGCCAGTCGACGTTGCGCAGCGCGAACAGGGTCAGCGATGTCGTCATCTGCTGGTAGAAGATGAAATACAGCACCACCTGCAGCGTCAGCACCAGGGCTGCGACGAGGCCGGCACGCTCGGACGGCAGGCCGCGCGCGATCAGCCAGGCGAAGATGGCGAGCACCGCGATGCAGGCTGCGTACACCAGCGCGACGGCGACTTCGCGGTGCTGCAGTACCGCCGCCACCACGAACACGAGCAGGACCGCGCCCGCGAGCACGGCGGCGAGCGCCTTCCAGCGAACCGGCTGCTCGTCCGGCGTCGAGCCGACACCGTGGAGCGTGCGCCGCAGCAGCGCATAGTTCGCCAGGCCCAGCAACAGCCCGATCGAGCACACCGCGAACGCCGCGTGCCAGCCGTACCGCGCGCCGATCCACGGCGTGAGCAGCTGCGACATCGTCGAGCCGACGTTGACCGCGATGTAGTACCAGGTGAACGCCGCATCGATGCGCGCGCTGTCGCCTTCGTAGATGCGGCGGACCATGTTCGCCGAGTTCGCCTTGAACAGGCCGTTGCCGACGACCACCGTGCCCAGCGCGATGTACAGCATCGCATCGCGCGGCACCGCCATCAGCGCATAGCCCAGCGCCAGCGCGGCGGTGCCCAGCAGCAGCGTGCGGCGCGTGCCCAGGATCCGGTCGCCGACCCAGCCGCCGATCGCCGGCATGGCATAGACCAGCGCGGCGAAGGCGCCCCAGGTCAGGTTGGCGCGGGCGTCGTCGAAACCGAGCCTCTGGACCATGAAAAGGACCAGCAGCGCCGCCATGCCGTAGTAGCCGAAGCGCTCCCACAGCTCGATCAGGAAGATGGTCCGGAAGGCCTTCGAGCGGGCCTGTGGCTGGCTGGCGTCCATGGTGTCGCTCCCCTGCGCCCCAAGCGGGCCCCGGTCCCCATTGTGACAAAACCGATTGTGGCAAAATCGGGGGATGCCGACTCCCCCGCCGACATTGGCCCAGAACGCCCTCCCGCGCCATCGCGTCGTGGTTTCCGCGGGGCGGGGCTGATGGCCGACGAAATCGGGCACCTGCCGCGGCGTCCCGGCCGCATCCTGCTGGCGACCAAATGGTCGCTGCAAGGCCTGCGCGCCGCCTGGCTGCACGAGTCCTCGTTCCGGCTCGAGGTCTACCTGCTGGTCGTGCTGGGGCCGATGGCACTGGTCCTGGGCGCCAACGGCGTCGAGCGCGCGCTGCTGCTGGGCAGCTGCCTGCTGGTGCTGGCGATCGAGTTGCTGAATTCCGCCATCGAGGCGGTGATCGAGCGCTACGGCGCCGAACACCACGAACTGGCCGGCCGCGCCAAGGACATGGGCTCGGCCGCCGTGTTCGTGCTGATGATCAACGTCATCGCCACCTGGGCCCTCGTACTCTGGCCGCGCTTCGCCTGATGCCCGCGACACCACCCCCAATTTCCGGATACGCCGTTCGATGACCCTCGCGATGCTTGCCGACCCGCAGACCTGGATCCTGCTGGTCACCCTCAGCTCGATCGAGATCGTCCTCGGCATCGACAACCTGGTGTTCATCTCGATCGCGGTCAGCAAGCTGCCGCTGGCCGAGCGCGAGCGCGCGCGCCGCTTCGGCATCGCCGCCGCCTGCATCACCCGCGTCGCGCTGCTGTTGACGCTCGCCTACCTGGCGCACATGAAGGCCGACCTGTTCACGCTGTTCGGCAGGGGCTTCTCGGTGCGCGACCTGGTGCTGCTGCTCGGCGGCATCTTCCTGGTCTTCAAGGGCGTGATGGAGATCCGCGACCAGCTCGCGGGCGAGCCCGAGGCCGAGGACGTGCATGCGCGCCCGGCAACCTCCTTCATGGCGGTGATCGCGCAGATCGCGGTGATCGACATCGTGTTCTCGCT
>CAMLSB010000225.1 GCA_946482565.1 uncultured Lysobacteraceae bacterium
TCTGCCAGATCCATTGCGGGTACTGCATGTTCTCGGATTCCGAACGGCGGCTGCCGGAACCCGGGATTTTACCGCGACGGGGCAGGGTCCGCCGGGACGGTCAGGCAAAACTCACGAAGTAGCAGCCTGCGTAGCGCTCGACGTCGAGGTCGAGCGAGGTCGCGGCCGCGCCATCATCACCGGCGAACACGAGGCGCACCATGGACGGCGCACTGCCGGCCCAGGCCGTGGTGGGCGTCATGCCCCCAAGCGGCAGGCCGTCGCTCCCGCCGGCAGCACTTGCCATCCCGCCCACGAAGTACTGGCTGGTGACCACCACGCGCCCCGCATAGCGCTGCAGGCGATCGAGCACACGCTCGCCCGCCGCAGTGGACATGCCAGCGAAGTGGTAGCTCTCGGCGATCCGGTTGACGTCGCCGAGCGCGACCGAGGCTTCCAGGTCGTTGGCCAGCTGCGCCGGATTGCGGGCGCAGCCGGAGGCCGGCGAACGGCGGCCCGCCACTGGTTGCACGAGCCTCGCGCTGTCCGCGTCGAAGCCGGCCGGCGAGCCGCCCGGGTCGTTCCCGAAGTCGGCCGCGTAGGCCCGGTCGGTCGCGATCCGGGCCGCCAGTTCCGGATCCATCGGCACGGCCTGCGCCCCGAACACCGCGCAGTTGCCGTCGGTGTAGCCGATCGTCCCGTCCGGCGAAATGCAACGCACGACGGAACCCTCCGTGGCGGCTTCGGCCGGCATCGGCGCCGGGATCGCCGCCAGCGCGGCGACGAGCGTCGTGGAGAGCATCGCGAACCTGTTCATGGCCTGTCTTCCTGCATCGATCGATGCAGGCGATGCTCGGCGCCGCGATGTGCACGGCGCGTCCGTGAACGGGCGCGCGCGCTGAACGCCAGTCGAATTCAGCGCAGGTCGCGCAGGACGTTCAGCGTCGGTTTCGACAGGTTCAACGTGTAGAAGTGCAGCGCCGGCGCGCCGCCGTCCACCAGCCGCTCGCACATGCGCGCGACGATTTCCGCGGCGAAGGCGCGGACGGAGTCGGCGTCGTCGCCGTAGGCCAGCATGCGCTTGCCGATCCAGCGCGGGATCTCGGCGCCGCAGGCCTCCGAAAAGCGCCGCAGCTGCGCGAAGTTCGAGACCGGCATGATGCCGGGCACGATCGGTACGTCGACGCCGAGCGAGCGCGCGTCGTCGACGAAGCGGAAGTAGGCGTCGGCGTTGTAGAAATACTGGGTGATCGCGCCGTCGGCGCCGGCGTCGATCTTCGCCTTGAAGTGGCGCAGGTCGGCGAGCGCGTCATCGGCCTGCGGGTGGCACTCGGGATAGCAGCCGACCTCGACGTGGAACCAGTCGCCGTGCTCGGCGCGGATGAACGCGACGAGGTCGGTGGCGTAGCGCAGGTCGCCCATGCGCGCCATGCCGGAAGGCAGGTCGCCGCGCAGCGCGACCAGGCGACGGCAACCCATCGCCCGGTACAGCTTGAGCAGTTGGCGGATCTCCTCGCGGCTGCCGCCCATGCAGCTCACGTGCGGGGCGGCGTCCAGCGAGTGCCGTTCGCGCAGGCGCTGGATGGTCTCCGGCGTGTACGACAGCGTCGAGCCGCCGGCGCCGAAGGTGCACGACACGTACTCCGGCGCCTCGTCGCGCAGCCGGGCCGCGGTGCGGTCCAGCTGCGTGCGCTGCTCATCGGTCTTCGGCGGGTAGAACTCGAACGAAATGGGAACGCCGGGAGACGGGAGACGGGAGACGGGAGACGGCATCAGTCGATCCTTGCTGGTTCGGCCAATCGTTTGATCAAGGCGTTGAGGCGGGCGAATACGCGCTCCACGTGCTCGTCGAGTCCGGGGACGCTTTCCGCCAGGTCCAAGCGCCGGGCGATCAGCAACTGCGTCTCGACTTCCGCCAGGGAACCCCTCGCCATGCTCAGGTGGTGCAGGTATTCCTTGCGGGACCTGCGCGCGGCACCTTCGGAAATATTGGACGGGACGCTGACGGCCGCACGCCGCAACTGCGACGTGAGGCCGTATCGCTCGTCGACGGGGAATGAAGCGGTGTGGCGATAAACCGCTTCGACCAGCGCGATGGCGTCCTTCCAGACATCAAGGTCGTGATGAGGTCGCCCCACGTCTCCCGTCTCCCTCTTCCCGTCTCTCTGCTCAGTAGCGGTAGTGCTCTGGCTTGAACGGGCCGTCCACGGAGACGCCGAGATAATCGGCCTGCTCCTGGGTCAGCTTCGTCAGCTTCACCCCGATCTTCTCCAGGTGCAGGCGCGCCACTTCCTCGTCGAGCTTCTTCGGCAGCAGGTAGACCTGCTTGCCGTAGCTGTCCTTGTGCGCCCACAGGTCGATCTGCGCCAGCGTCTGGTTGGCGAAGGAGTTCGACATCACGAAGCTCGGGTGGCCGGTGGCGCAGCCCAGGTTCACGAGGCGGCCTTCGGCCAGCAGGAAGATCGCGTTCCCGCCCGGGAACACGAACTTGTCCACCTGCGGCTTGATGTTGATCTTCTGCACGCCCTTGAGCGCATACAGCGCGTCGACCTGGATCTCGTTGTCGAAGTGGCCGATGTTGCAGACGATCG
>CAMLSB010000226.1 GCA_946482565.1 uncultured Lysobacteraceae bacterium
GCATGATCGTCAGCAGGCATGATCGTCACCGTGGCCGTCGTGACTGTCGGCGAGGATGTCGATCGCCGCGGCGTCGAGGTCGTCGAACTGGCCTCGCTTCACTGCCCACACGAAGGCCCAGATCGCCAGTCCCAGCAGCACCAGGCTGATCGGCACCAGCGCCAGCAGGATTGCCATCAGCGCAACTCCGTGCCGGATGGCGCGCGTGCGAGCCGCAGCGCGTTGCCGGTGACCAGCAGCGACGACAGCGCCATCCCCAGTGCCGCCACCCAGGGCGTCACGTGGCCGGTGGCGGCCAGCGGCAGCGCCAGCAGGTTGTAGCCCATCGCCCACGCCAGGTTCTGACGCACGATCCTGCGCGTGCGCCGCGCCACCGTGATCGACTGCGGGATCCGCAGCAGCGAGGGACTGGTCACCACAAGGCCCGCCGCACGCTGGGCGAGCGCCGCGCCTTCGGCCATCGCCAGCGAGACATCCGCCCCGGCGAGCACCGGCGCATCGTTGATGCCGTCGCCTACCATCGCCACGATGTGACCTTGCGCCTGCAGCGCGCGTACGCGCGCAAGCTTGTGTTCCGGCGACTGCCGCGCCGATGCAGCGGTGATGCCGACCGACTGCGCGAAGCGCGCGACCGTTTCGGTCGCGTCGCCACTGCACAGCTCGACGCCGATGCCCTGCGCGGCAAGGGCCTCGATCGCCGCCCGTGCATCCGTGCGCAGCGCTTCTCGCACCACGAAGCGCGCGACCGCCTGCGTGCCATCGCCGAGCCACAGCGCCTCGTCGTCGTCGCGACCGCCGGCGAATTCCGCGCGGCCCAGTCGCCAGCGACGGCCGTCGACCACGCCTTCCAGTCCCGAGCCGGGAACATGGCGCACATCGTTTGCCGGCGATGGCACCACGACCGCGCCGAACGCACGCGACAACGGATGGCGGCTGCCATCCTCGAGCGCGGCCGCGATTGCGAGCACGGCCTCGACGGACGTTCCATCCAGCGCTTCCGCCGACACCAGTTCCACCGCGCCGTTGCCGAGCGTACCGGTCTTGTCGAACATGACGTGGTCCACCCGCGCCAGCGCCCACAATGCGTCCGCGCGCAGCGCGAGCACGCCGATCCGCGCGAGCGCGCCGTGTGCGGTGGTCATCGCCGCCGGGATCGCCAGTGACAGCGCGCACGGGCAACTGACCACCAGCAATGCCAATGTGATGTCGAGCGCGCGCGCCGGGTCGTGCTGGTGCCACCACCAGAACACGAGCACCGCGCTCACCAGCAGACCGGCGACGAAACCGCCGGCGATGCGGTCGGCGACCCGCGCCAGGGCGGGCCGCCCGGCCTGCGCCTGTTCGACCAGGCGCGCGAGTTCGGACAGCCGCGTGTCGCTGCCCGTGCGTACCACCCGCAGGCGCGCGGACCGCTCGCGGCACACGCTGCCTGCCAGCGCGATTTCGCCGGCGTCGCGTGCGATCGGTGCGGATTCCCCGGTCAGCAGGGCTTCGTCGAACGCCGCGCCGGACTCCAGCAGCACGCCATCGGCCGGCACCGCGTCCCCGGCCGCGACGTGGACGACGTCGCCAACCGCAAGTTCGGCGAGCTGGACCTGTTCGCGGCCCGCTGCGCATTCACGCGTGGCCAGCGCCGGGCGCGCTCGCGCGAGCGCGTCCACCTGCGCGCTTGCAAGGCCGCGTGCGCGCTGCTCGAGCATGCGTGCCAGCAGCAGCAGCAGCACGAACATCACCGCCGCGTCGTACCACACGTGCGCGCCCCCGCGCAGGGTTTCAAACAGGCTGGCGAAGTAGGCCAGCAGGGTGGAGCCCGCGATCAGGGTGTCCATGCCGACGCGGCGGCCACGCCATTCGCGCCACATGCCTGCCAGGAACGGCCAGCCCGAATAGAACACCACCGGCGTCGATACCAGGAAGGCGATCCAGCGGAAGAAGTCGCGGGTCGCCGGCGGCATCGTCGAATGCACGTCCAGGTACAACGCCTCGGTGAACATCATCGCCTGCATCGCGCCGAGCCCGGCGACGCCGAGCCGCAGCAGCCATTGCCGGCGCTCGCGTTGCCGCGCCAGTTCGCGCGCCGCGCCGGTCGCCAGCCAAGGCCGGTAACCGAGCGCTGCCAGTCGCCCCATCAATGTCGACAGCGGCGTGCGCGCCGGATCCCAGCGCAGCACGATGCGGCCGGTGATCGCGTTGGCGCCGGCGTCGAGCACGCCCGCCTCGCACCGCAACGCGCGGTCGATCAACCAGGCGCAGGCGGCGCAGCGCATGCCGTCGGTGAGCACCGTGATCTCGCGGCCGCCATCGACGACGCGACTGTGTTCGGCGAGCACGTCTGCGCGGTCCCAGGCAGCGAAGTCCGGCGCGCCGCCATCGACGCGACCGGCGGGCGTGGTGCGCAGGCGGTAGTAGTCGTCGAGGGCGGCGGCACCGATCCATGCCGTCGCCGCGGCGCAACCGTGGCAGCAGAACGCCTGCATGTCGCCATCGACGCACTCGTCGATGGCGACAGCAGGCAAGGGCTCGCCGCAGTGGAAACAGGTGGCGACGCGCACATTCATGGGTCAGC
>CAMLSB010000227.1 GCA_946482565.1 uncultured Lysobacteraceae bacterium
GAGCAGGCCGCAGACGACGGCGACCACGCCGATCAGCACGAAATACCCATGCCGCGCATGCAGTTCCGGCATGTTGGCGAAGTTCATGCCGTACCAGCTGGTGATCAGCGTCGGCGCCGCGAGCAAGGCGGCCCAGCCCGCGAGCTTCTTGACGATCTCGCCCTGGTTGATCGTGACCAGCGACAGGTTCATGCCCATTGCCGCGGTCAGCATCTCGCGCATCGTGTCGGTGGATTCGTTCACGCGCAGGGCGTGGTCGAGCACGTCGCGGAAATAGGGCCGGACCTCGTCGGCGATGAGGTTGCCGTGCACGCGCGTGAGCTGCGCCAGGATGTCCTGCAGCGGCGCGACCGCCAGCCGCAGCCGGGTCAGCTCGCGCTTGAGGTCGTACAGCGCCATGATCGTCTCGCGGCGGAACTCCTCCGCGAACAGGTCCTTCTCGAGCTCGACGAGTTCCTCGTGGAAGGCGTCGACGATCGGCAGGTAGTTGTCGACGATCGAGTCGAGCACCGCGTACAGGCCGTAGCTCGGGCCCAGTGCCAGCAGCTCGGGCTCGCGCTCCACCTGCGCGCGCACCGGTGCATACGAAGCCGAGGCCCCGTGGCGCACGGTGAGCAGGTAGCGCTTGCCCAGGAACGCGTGCGTCTCGCCGAATTCGATCTTGCCGCCTGCGGCCGCCTGCGCGGTGTTGGCGACGACGAACAGCGACTCGCCGTAGGCCTCGATCTTCGGCCGCTGGTGCGCGTGCTGCGCATCCTCGACCGCGAGGTCGTGCAGGCCGAATTCCTCCTGCAGCTTGTCGAGCAGCGCGTCGGCGGGCTCGTACAGCCCCACCCAGACGAAGCTGCCGTCGTCGCGGCCGAGGACGTCGCTGATCTCGTCGAGGGTGATGTCCTGGCGCGAGCCGTCGCGGCCGTAGGCCACGCAGTTCACGACGCACTGGGGCAGGGAGGGATCCATGCCCCGCATCCTAACGCCGACGCAGCCCCGCATGCAGGGCCAGGTGCAGCGGCAGCAGCAGCGCGATCCAGGGTTCGTTGACCTGCGAGAACAGCATCACCCATTTCAGCAGGAGCGCGACGACCGCCAGCACGGCGACCGCGGCGAGCACGCGCCGGAACCAGGTGCCCGGCGCGCGACCACGGGCGAGGCGCCAGGCGCCGGGCAGCAGCAGCAGCGCGAGCGGATCGAACAGCAGCAGGTTCTCGTTGGCCCAGGCGAAGCGGTGTTCCGTGCCGAGCCACAGGAACAGCATCAGCGCGCCGAGCAGGCCGGACGCAAGCCAGAACAGCCCCGCCACGGCGCCGAGCGTGCGCGGCGCGGCGCGTGCCGCGAGAAGCACGACGGACCCGAGCGCCAGGCCGGCGAGCAGCCAGGGCCACCACGGGCGCGGTCGCTCCGGCGGCTCCGGCGCGATGCGGTGCGGCAGCAGCGCCTGTTCGGACAGCACGAGCGGGCGGCCGTCGGCGAGCCGCGCCTCGTCGAGGCTGTCGGCCAGGCGCATCGGCACGAAGGCTTCTTCCCAGCGCGACAGTTGCCGGTCTGCGCGTCGCGACAGCCCGATGTCGAACCCGATCCACATCCACGGCGCGGGCGAAGCCAGCCGCACCGCCTCGCTGCGATAGGTGTTGCCGCGCGAGCGTCCGGCGATGTCGTGGTGCAGCTGGCCGCCGAGCGCGGCGTCGATCGCGTCGCGGACCTTGGTGGCGCAGTTCGCGGTGAAATAGTCGTAGCGGTAACGCGCGTTCTCCGGCCGCGCGTTCTCCGCCAGCGCATCGGCAAGCTTGCGCGCCTGCGCCTGGGTCAGGTCGAGCCACTGGATCGACACGCCGCGGCCTTCGTCGCGATACGTCGCCAGGTCGTCCTGCACTGGCAGCGCGGCCAGCATGTATTCCATCCTGCCGCGCACGAAGCGGCCCAGGAAACCGGGCTCGCTCGGGTCGAAGAAGCCGTAGTTGTACGAGAGTGCGGCGCCGGTGGCGGTGTCCTGGACGACGATGGCGTCGTGGCCGAAGCGCTCCCAGAAGATTTCGCCGGGCTGCATCGTCATCACCCCGATGCGGAGCTGGCCGCCGCCGAACCCGCCGGCTGCCGGCGCAGGCGCTGGCGCCTCGATGGCCGGCGGCGGCGCGTCCTGCGCGAGCGCGGCGCGCGGCAGCCATGCGGCGGCGAGCGCCAGCAGCGCCGCCAGCACGGCGCGCATCGCGCTATTCGCCATGCACGCTCACGTGCAGCGCATGCAGCCGGCGCGCATCGGCGCGGGCGACGCGGAAGCCGAAGCGGCCGAGCGTCAGTTCCTCGCCGGCTTCCGGCAGGTGGCCGATCGCCGCCGTGACGAGGCCGCCGATGGTGTCGTACTCGTCGTCGTCGAAATCGGCGCCGAAGCGCTCGTTGAAGTCGCCGATCGGCGTCAGCGCGTCCACCACGTACTGGCCGTCGGCCTGCGCCGCGATGAGCGTCGTGACGTCCTCGGCCTCGTCGTGCTCGTCGTCGATCTCGCCGACGATCTGCTCGAGCACGTCCTCGAT